>JAIRVJ010000036.1 GCA_031253955.1 Burkholderiaceae bacterium
GGCGCGCACGCAAGAACTGCCCGAAGGGGGTGACGATATCGGTGATTGAGTGATCCCGATTTAGTCGAGTGAAAAAATATTATTTTAATAGCTGCCAACCAATGCACCATATGGTTTTAACATGTTTTTACCTGACTAACAACCTACCTCAGATTCGTCATTCCCGCGCAGGCGGGAATCCAGACAGCGACGGTTGTGGCTTGGCGTGACGTGAAAAGAACAGGCTTGAGCAAGCGCCCTTGGATTCCCGCCTTCGCGGGAATGACGAAAGGAAAGTCATGCTGCTTTCCTTCAATTCCATCTGAGGTAGGTTGCTAATCAGGTGTTTTTATGTATCAAAATCATATGACACCTTGGCAAAAGGCTATCAAACCAATAGCAATTTCGTAAGCCGGATCGGCAGAGCAGGCATTTTTTCCCGCTTCGGCGTCGTGCAATGCCGGGTCTGACGAGCCGGCCTGCACACTTATAAAAACTTACGCCCTGCCCCGCCGCCTGAGCGCGCTGGCGAAAAAGCGCGCCAGTTCGGCGTCCAGCTCGGCGCGCACGGCGGCGGGGCCGATGGGGCGCTCGGCATACGGCACGTGCGCAGCGGCTTGCGCGCGGGCTTGCGCCATTCGGGCTTGTTCGGCCTGGACGTCGCGCCCGGCCAGATCGGCCAGCACGGTTACGCCCCAGGGGGCTACTTCGACGATGCCGCCCAGCACGTCGAGCGTGCGCGCCTGGCCCTGGGCCGTGTGAAACAGCAGCGCGCCGGGCGCCACTTGCGTGAGCACCGGGGCGTGGCCGTGCAGCACGCCCAGCCAGCCGCCTTCGCCGGGCACGCGCACGTAGGTCACGGGGCCGCTGAACAGTTCTCCGTTAAGCGTGGCCACTTCCAGCCGGAACGATTGGCCCGCGCCGGGCACGGGCGGTGCGTCCGGGGTATCGGGCGCATTCGGCGTATCCAGCGTATCCGGTGCGTCCGGCGCGATCTCGCTCATGTTTGCTTTCCGCCGCCCAGAGCCTCGACCCCGGCGATGATTTCCGCCAGCTCGCGCGTGATGGCTTCCTGGCGGCGCTTGTGGTATTGCACGGTCAGCTCCTCGATCATGCGGCTGGCGTTTTCGCTGGCCGATTTCATCGCCGTCATGCGCGCCGATTGCTCGCAGGCGGCGTTTTCGGCGATGGCGCGCAAGATTACCGTTTCCACGTAGCGCAGCAGCGCGGCGTCGATGACCGGGCCGGGTTCCGGCTCGTAGCTGTAATCCACGCTGCCGCCGGCAACGTGCTGCCTGGGGTCCAGCGGGAGAAAGCGCCCCAGCACGGGTTCGTGTTGCAGCGCGCTGACGAAGCGGTTGGCGGCGACAAACAGCGCGTCGATCTCGCCGTCGATGAACTGGTGCAGCGGCACCGCCACCGCGCCCATCAGCGCCTGGGCGTTGCCCGCGCCGATTTCGCCGACGTGGACCGCTTGCGCCACGATGTCTGCCCCCGCGCGCCGCAGCACGCTCAAGCCCCGCGCGCCGATGGCCGTGACCGAAACCTCGCATCCCGCGCGCCGCCAGGAATCGAGCTGCGTGACCGCCATGTGCAGCAGCCGGGTGTTAAGCGCGCCGCACAGGCCCTTGTCGGTGGCCACCACAATCAGGCCGATGCGGCGAGCCGGTTCGCGCCGGGCCAGCAGCGCCGGGCGGTAGCCGGTTTCCAGCGCCATCAGCCGCGCCACGATGCGGTTCAGGTGCCGCGCGTAGGGGCGCAGCATCAGCGCGCTGTCTTTGGCGCGGCGCATCTTGATGAAGGCGATGCGCTGCATCGCCTGCGTGATCTGGCGCGTTTGCCCGATGCTGGCGATTTGCCGGCGAATCTCGCGCAACTGCGACATGGCGAAACAGGTTGAGCGTCAAGCGCTGAGCGCGGGAGGTTTTCACACTCAACGCTCGACGCCAAACGCTCCACGCCAAATTTCAGCGGCCCCGGATTCGCCGGCCTATCGCCTCGCGGTTGCGGTCGATGCGCTTTTGCCTGACCTCGTTTTCCTGCTCCATCGCCTTGCGCTTGGTGTAGCCGCTGGCATCGGCCCACCACCACCAGAGCACCGCCCCGGCAAACGGGGAAAGCACCCACCACCACGACCACTCGGCCACGAAGCCGTATTCCTGCCATTTCATGAGCAGCAGGATCACACCGATTCCAACAAGATACATAGGGCACTCCCGTATCAGCATCGAAACTGGCATTATTCACCACTTGCGAAAATTGTGAAAGCCACTGCCGCCATGCCTCGCGCATTCCTCATCATCGCCGCCCTTGCCGCGTTGGCTGCCGGCCCCGCCTTGGCCAGCGAGGCGCTGGCCAAGGCGCGCCATTGCCTGGCCTGCCATTCGGTGGACAAAAAAATCGTCGGCCCCGCCTACCGGGATATCGCCAAAAAATTCGCCGATCAGCCCGATGCCGCAGCCACCCTGAGCAACGCCATTGTCAAAGGCAGCCAGGGCACATGGGGCCGCGTGCCCATGCCCCCCAACGCCGCCGTCAGCCCCGACGAAGCCAAACGGCTGGCGGCCTGGGTGCTTTCGCTCAAGTAGCCGTTGGGGGTTGGGTGTTTTGTGTTTTGTGTCGGGCGTTTGTAAGGGCGAAAAATTTTCCGCCCTGCGGCGTCTTACTCAAAGCGCCGTTTCTCTTGCGGCGCAAGGGCGAAAAATTTTTCGCCCCTACACGTTCACAGGGCAATACGGTTCAGTTAAGCGCATGTGACCCCATGATGTCGTCATTCCCGCGCAGGCGGGAATCCATGCTGCGCATCCACCGCACGGCGATAACCAAGGCCCAGTGGATTCCCGCCTGCGCGGGAATGACGGCTTGAGACACCTTAACTGAACCGTATCGGCTCACAAGGAAAAAATATAAAATTCATAGCTTTCTCCAAGAGTCCCATATAATTTTCAGATTGTTTTAGACATCAAAATCATACTGTACACAGGTGACAAGCTATCGAATCAATAGTTTTGGAGGAGCGAAAACTTTCGCCCCTGCTGCGCTCAATACGTCTGATCCAGTTGGCTGAGGATGGCCGGGTTTTCCAGCGTGCTGGTGTCTTGCGTGATCTGCTCGCCTTTGGCCAGGCTGCGCAGCAGGCGGCGCATGATCTTGCCGGAGCGGGTTTTGGGCAGGTTCTCGCCGAAGCGGATGTCCCTGGGCTTGGCAATCGGCCCGATTTCCCTGGCCACCCAGTCGCGCAGTTCTTTGGCGATTTGCCGGGCTTCGTCGCCGTGCGGCAGCGGGCGTTTGAGCACGACGAAGGCGCACACGGCTTCGCCCGTCAGATCGTCGGGGCGGCCCACCACGGCGGCTTCGGCCACCAGATCGGTCTTGGCGACCAGGGCCGATTCGATTTCCATGGTGCCCAGCCGGTGGCCGGAGACGTTGAGCACGTCGTCGATGCGTCCCGTGATGCGAAAGTACCCCCGCTCGGCATCGCGCACCGCGCCGTCGCCGGCCAGGTAGTAGCCCTTGAGTTCTTGCGGGAAGTAGCTTGTTCTGTACCGCTGCGGGTCGCCCCAGATGGTGCGGATCATCGACGGCCACGGGCGCTTGATGACCAGAATGCCGCCGCTGCCGTTGGGCACGTCGTGCGCGGTTTCATCGACGATGGCCGCGAAGATGCCCGGCAGCGGCAGCGTGCACGAGCCGGGCACCAGCGGCGTAGCGCCGGGCAGCGGCGTGATCATGTTGCCGCCAGTTTCGGTCTGCCACCAGGTATCGACGATGGGGCAACGCTCGCCGCCCACGTTGCGGTAGTACCACATCCACGCTTCGGGGTTGATCGGCTCGCCCACCGAACCCATGATGCGCAGGGTTGAAAGGTTCCAGTTCTTCGGGTGCACCTTGGCGTCGCTTTCGGCGGCTTTGATGAGCGAGCGGATCGCCGTCGGCGCGGTGTGAAATACCGTGACCTTGTGCTGCTCGATCATCCGCCAGAAGCGCCCCGCGTCGGGGTAGGTGGGCACGCCCTCGAATACCACTTGCGTGGCGCCCGCGGCCAGCGGCCCATAGGCGATGTAGGTGTGGCCGGTGATCCAACCGATATCGGCGGTGCACCAGAACACGTCGTCCGGGCGAATGTCGAACACCCACTCGAACGACATCTTGGCCCACATCACATAGCCCGCCGTGGAATGCTGCACGCCCTTGGGCTTGCCGGTGGAGCCGGAGGTGTAGAGGATGAACAGCGGGTGCTCCGCGCCCACGGGCGCCGGCGCGCACTGCTCGCTTTGGCCGGCCAGCACTTCGGCGAAAGTTTTGTCGCGGCCCGGCACACGGGGCCAGGCGGTGGCGGTGCGCTCGTACACCAGCACCGACTTGATGGACTCGCAGCCGCCCATCGCAATCCCCTCGTCCACGATGGCCTTGAGCGGCATCTCCTTGCCGCCGCGCACCTGGTAGTTGGCAGTGACGACGAGCACCGCGCCGGCGTCGATGATGCGCTCGTTGAGCGCCTTAGCCGAAAAGCCGCCGAACACCACGCTGTGCGTGGCGCCAATGCGCGCGCACGCCTGCATGGCCACCACGCCCTCGATGCCCATCGGCATGTAGATCAGCACGCGGTCGCCCTTGCCCACGCCCTGCGCCTTGAGCGCATTGGCGAACTGGCCCACGCGCGCCAGCAGTTGCTTGTAGGTGATTTTGGCGACCTGGCCGTCGTCGGCCTCGAAGATGATGGCGGTCTTGTTTTCGACCGGCGTACCCATGTGCCGGTCCAGGCAATTGGCGCTGGCGTTGAGTTCGCCGTCATCGAACCAGCGGTAAAACGGGGCCTTCGATTCGTCCAGTGTGCGCGTGAAAGGCTTGCTCCACACCAGATGCTCGCGCGCGTGCCGCGCCCAAAATCCCTCGAAGTCGCGCTCGGCCTCCTGGCACAGCGCCTGGTAAGCGGCCATGCCCGCAATGCGCGCGCCTTGCTGCGTGCGCTCGCTGGGCGGGAAAACGCGGTTTTCGATCAAAACCGATTCGATGGTCGATGAACTGCTCATGCTGCTGCCTCCTGGTGCAAAAGTGTAAGGATAACGGGAAAACTTCCCTTTATTTTGCATGACCGGCGTATGGACATTGGGCGCAGTTTTCCTCCCTCTCCCACTTGCGGGAGAGGGGAAACCCCGCCAGTCTTCTTACCCCCCAGGCTGTCAAAATGACGGCTTTCGCTGCCTTCCAAGAACCCCATGAGCACCACGATTACCCAGGCCGACCTGATCGAATCCATCGCCGCCGCCCTGCAATACATCAGCTACTACCACCCCGCCGACTTCATCGCGCACCTGGCGCGCGCGTGGGAGCGCGAGCAGTCTCCGGCGGCCAAGGATGCGATGGCGCAGATTCTCACCAACAGCAAGATGAGCGCCACCGGCCACCGGCCCCTCTGCCAGGACACCGGCATCGTCAACGTGTTCCTCAAGGTGGGCATGGACGTGCGCTGGAGCGGCTTTACCGGCAGCCTGCAAGACGCCATCGACGAAGGCGTGCGCCGCGGCTACAACCATCCGGACAACACGCTGCGCGCCTCGGTGGTGGCCGACCCGCAGTTCGCGCGCAAGAACACGCGCGACAACACGCCCGCCGTGGTCTTTACCGAAATCGTGCCGGGCAGCACCGTTCACGTCACCGTCGCGGCCAAGGGTGGCGGCAGCGAAAACAAAAGCAAGCTGGCCATGCTCAACCCCAGCGACAGCGTGGTCGATTGGGTGCTCAAAACCGTGCCCACAATGGGCGCGGGCTGGTGCCCGCCCGGAATGCTCGGCATCGGCATCGGCGGCACGGCGGAAAAGGCCATGCTGCTGGCCAAGCAGAGCCTGATGGAAGAGCTGAACATGTACCAGTTGCAGGCCAAGGCCGCCAAGGGCGAAAAGCTCACGCAAGTGGAAGCCCTGCGGCTGGAGCTGTACGAAAAGGTCAACGCCCTTGGCATCGGCGCGCAGGGGCTGGGCGGCCTGACCACAGTGCTGGACGTGAAGATCGCCATGTACCCCACGCACGCGGCCAGCAAGCCGGTGGCGATGATTCCCAACTGCGCCGCCACGCGGCATGCGCACTTCGCGCTCGACGGTAGCGGCCCGGTTTACCTGGAGCCTCCCGCGCTTGATCTATGGCCCAAGGTGGACTGGAAACCCGACACCCAAAAAAGCCAGCACGTGAACCTGAACACGCTCACCAGAGAACAAGTCGCCGGCTGGAAACCCGGCCAGACCCTGCTGCTCAGCGGCAAGATGCTCACCGGGCGCGACGCCGCGCACCAGCGCATTGCCGACATGCTTGCCCGTGGCGAAAAGCTCCCGGTGGATTTCACCAACCGCGTGATCTACTATGTCGGCCCGGTCGATCCGGTCAAGGGCGAAGCCGTCGGCCCCGCCGGCCCCACCACCGCCACGCGCATGGACAAATTCACCGAAACGATGCTGGCCCAAACCGGCCTCATCGCCATGATCGGCAAAGCCGAGCGCGGCCCCGCCGCCATCGATGTCATCAAAAAGCACAAGAGCGCCTACCTCATGGCCGTGGGCGGCGCGGCGTACCTGGTCAGCAAAGCCATCAAGACCGCCAAGGTAGTGGGCTTTGAGGACCTGGGCATGGAAGCCATTTACGAATTCGACGTGGCGGACATGCCCGTCACCGTCGCCGTCGATGCGAGCGGCGCCAGCGTCCACGCCACCGGCCCCGCCGAATGGAGCCAGCGCATCGCCAGCGGGCAGTTCAAGGGTGTGAGCATCGCCGCGTCTTGAAATTTGCCCCTTCCCCCGCTTGCGGGGGAAGGTTGGGATGGGGGCCAGCAGCGCATCGAAAAAGCCAAGCGTTTATAGCGGTTCCCAAAAATTTTCAGACCCGAAGACGAGCCGCAGACAGTACGAGTAGTACGGCAAGGCGAAGGCGACAAAGTATGAGAATTTTTGGAAACCGCTATATGCCAACGCCGCAAGCCCCCACCCTAACCCTCCCCCGCAAGCGGAGGAGGGAGAAAAACAGGCACGCTTCATGTGGCATGGAGCAAGCGCCATGAACAACTCAAAAGGAGCATCCGGGTTGAAGCAATATCCCGCACCAGCAAGCCACACCCCCATCGGCGTGTTCGACAGCGGCATCGGCGGCCTGGGTGTGCTGCGCGCGCTCATGGCCGAGCTGCCCCACGAGCGTTTCGTCTATCTGGCCGACAACGCGCACGCGCCCTATGGCGAGCGGGGCCAAGACTTCGTGCTGGAACGCGCCCGCGCGCTCGCCGGGCGGTTGCTGCGCGAGCACGCCATCAAGGCGCTGGTGGTCGCCTGCAACACCGCCACTGCCGCCGCCGTGCGGGCGCTGCGCGCCGAGTTGGGGCAGTTGCCCATCGTCGGCATCGAGCCGGCGCTCAAGCCCGCCGCCGCCGCCAGCCGCACCGGGCACATCGGCGTGCTGGCCACGCGCGGCACGCTGCAAAGCGCCAAATTCCAGGAGCTGCTGCACGGCCTGGGCCATCATCCGGCGCGCTTTCACCTGCGCGCCTGCGACGGCCTGGCCGACGCCATCGAAAAAGAAGCCGTGGGCGCCGATTGCGCCCGAACGGCGGAACTGATCGGCGAGCACATCGCGGCGCTGGGCGCGCTTGGGCGCAGCGCCGGCCAGATCGACACCCTGGTGCTCGGCTGCACGCACTACCCGCTGGTGTGGCCGCTGTGGCAGCAGCGCGTGGCCGATGCCGCCACCCTGCTCGACCCCGCCGCCGCCGTCGCCCGCCAATGCCGCCGCGTGCTGGCCGAACGCGGCCTGCTGCACCCGCCGCACCTTGCCGCCGCCCCGCTCATCCAGTGGCTGGCCACCGGCTCCCCGCAAACCGTGCAAGCCGCGGTCGCGCGCTGGGTGAGCGTGGAGCGTTTGTAGGAGCGAAAAATTTTTCGCCCTGCGGCATCTCGTTCAAAGCGCCGTTCTTCTTTTGGTGCAAGGGCGAAAAATTTTTCGCCCCTACCTTTGTCTGTTTGCGCTTTATACAAAATTAATAGCTTGTTCCCAATGAACCATATAGTTTTTAGATATTTCATATAAGAAAACTATACTATACATGGGTAATCAGCTATTAAATTTTCATCAATGCAAATGGCGCGGACGGCGTCCTCCGCCGTGACTGCCTGCACCGCTGCCGGGGCCGCGCGAGGCGCGGCCCATGTTGAGCGAATCGGCAATCGCGTTGAAGCGGTCGGAGAAAAGTCTGTCGATCTCGGCGACCACGCCGCCGAGTTCGGAGCCGTCGAAGTGGCGCTCCATCAGCGCCACCACGTCTTCCACCAGCAAATCGCGCTGCGCCTGCATGATGGCCTGCGGCGTGGGGCCGACAAACAGCAGCAGGAAGTCGTCGCGCGATTCGCGCTCCGGGTCTTCATCTTCGTCTTCGTCCTCATCGTATTCTTCGTCGAACTCGATGTCGTAGAACGTGATCTCCAGCGGCGCGCCCGTTTCCGACAGGTCGTTCAGGTTCATGCACATTTCGTCGAGATGGTGGCGAAAGTCCTCGTCGCCGCGCACCGTCCAGCACATTTGCAGAACATGCTCGCGCGGATCGAACCGGATGCCCGGCTCTTCCTCGTACAGACTGGCCGCGCCGTCGGCCAGCGAGCGCGCGCCGGCGTATTGCCAAAGCGGTTTGAGCGCGTCCTGCAAGGCGTTGAAATCGGCTTCGGGCCGCAGCTTCACGTCGCCATGTACATGAATTTCAAAAGGTGCGTCGTCGTGACTCATGGCGTGTTGTCCTCAAGTGGTGCCCCGGGCCGGAATCGAACCGGCACGCCCCTTGTGCAGGAAAGCGGCGGATTTTAAGTCCGCTGTGTCTACCAGTTTCACCACCGGGGCGAACTGATGATTGTCGCAGGCTTGCCGCGCAACAAAGCCGCCCACTGCCCAACCCAGCTTGCCAGCGCGTCGGCCAGCGGCGCGTGGGCGGGCGGCGCGGGCAGGCCGAGCCGCCCAGCGGCGGCGGTCAGGGCGGGCAGCGGATCGTCCAGTTGGAGCGCCCTTGCGCCGTTTTGCTTGCTCAGTTTCTGGCCGTCGGCGGCCAGCACCAGCGGGGTGTGCAAGTAGGCCGGTTGCGGCAGGCCGAGGGCGCGTTGCAGCACGATCTGGCGCGGCGTGTTGTCGGCCAGGTCTTGCCCGCGCACCACGTGGGTGATGCCTTGCGCGGCGTCATCGGCGACCACGGCAAGCTGGTAAGCCCACAGGCCGTCGGCGCGCTGGAGCACGAAGTCGCCCACGGCTTGGGCCACGTCTTGCTGCTGGGGGCCAAGCCGCCGGTCTTGCCAGCGCACCACGTCCGCAGGTTCGCCGGGCGCGGCGTTTGCAAGGCCATCGGCCCGCAGGCGCCAGGCGCGGGGGTTGACCGCGCGCGGGCCGCCGTTTTCCGGGCGGCAGGTGCCGGGGTAAGGCAGTTCAGCGCCGCGTTCGCGCACGATGCCGCGCGCGGCCAAGGCGTGCTCGATGTCCTTGCGCGAGCAGGTGCAGGGGTAAGCGCGGCCCGCGGCGATCAATTGCTCCAGCGCGCGCTGATAGATGGCGCCGCGCCGCGATTGCCAGACGGGCGGCTCGTCGGGCGTGAGGCCGCAGCGCGCCAGTTGCTCAAGAATGAAGCGGTCGGCCCCAGGCTGGCAGCGCGGCGTATCCACGTCTTCGATACGCACCAGCCACCGGCCCGCGTGGGCGCGCGCATCAAGCCAACTGGCCAGCGCCGCCACCAGCGAGCCGGCATGGAGCGGGCCAGTGGGCGAAGGAGCGAAGCGGCCACGGTAAGGCATCGTTGGGCGTTGGGCGTGCGAGGCGCTTTTTCTGTTGGAAGTTCCCACGCTCCACGCAAAACGCCAAACGCTCAACCTCGCATCAGTCCAGTTCTTGCGGCCCGGCGGGCTGTTTCCGTGCGGGGTCTTCGGCCAACTGCCAGAAGATGCCCGCCGAGGCCATGGTGAGCAGGCCGATGGTGACGAAGGTGGCGCGAAAGGCCGGCAGCGCCGCCGCGCCAGTACCGGCGTCCAGCCAGCCGGTAAAGGCGGCCAGCAGCGCGGCGGCGCTGGTCACGCCCAGGCTCATGCCCAGCATTTGCACCATCGAGAGCATGCTGTTGCCGCTGGAGGCGCGGGCGGCGTCCAGATCCTTGAGGGTGACGGTATTCATGCTGGTGAACTGCATCGAGTTGACCGCGCCCAGGCAGGCCAGTTGCGCGATGCGCAGCCACAGCGGCTGGCCGTGGCTCATCAGCGCGAAGCTGGCGATCAGGCCGCCCGATAACAGCGTATTGCCCACCAGCACGCGCCGGTAGCCGTGGCGCGCGATGATGACGCTGATGACGCGCTTCATTCCCATGTTGGCCAGCGCCAGCGGCAGCATCAGCATACCGGCCTGGGCGGGGCTGTAGCCCAGCGCCAGTTGCATCAGCAGCGGGATCATGAACGGCATCGCGCCCACCCCCACGCGCGCGAACAGGTTGCCTAGAATGCCGACCCGAAAGCTCTGGATGGAAAACAGGCTGGGCGCAAACAGCGGCCCCGGCACCTTGAGCGCGTGCAGCCAGTACGCGGCCAGCGCCGCCAGCCCCGCCACAATCAGCACCACCACCGTCGCGTGCCGAAA
Organism: Burkholderiaceae bacterium; assembly: GCA_031253955.1. Classification (GTDB taxonomy): domain Bacteria; phylum Pseudomonadota; class Gammaproteobacteria; order Burkholderiales; family Burkholderiaceae_C; genus Ottowia. The sequence goes on from JAIRVJ010000036.1 coordinate 10,609, forward strand.
GCCCAGCCCGCCCAAGCCGTCCAGCGACAGCGAAATGGCGAGCATGGCGACCACCAGAAAAACGTAGCCGGCCAGATCGAACCGCTGCACCTGAGCGCCGCGCAGGTTGGGCATGATGCGCAGCGTGGCCAGTGCGCCGACGATGCCCACGGGAATGTTGATCAGAAAAATCCAGTGCCACGTCAGCGCCTGCACCAGCCAGCCGCCCAGCGTGGGGCCGATCAGCGGGCCGACCAGGCCGGGAATCGCCACGAAGCTCATCGCTTCCAAGAATTTGTCGCGCGGCACGCTGCGCAGCACCGTCAACCGGCCCACCGGCAGCAGCATGGCCCCGCCCATGCCCTGCAACACGCGCGAGGCCACCAGTTGATCAAACCGCGCCGACGCCGCGCAACCGGCCGAGCCGAGCGTGAACAAAACAATCGCCAGCAAATACATGCGCCGCGTGCCAAAGCGGTCGGCCAGCCAGCCGGTAGCCGGAATGATGACCGCCATCGTCAACGAATACGCCACCACCGCCGCCTGCATGTGCAACGGGCTTTGGCGCAGGCTGGCGGCCATCGTCGGCAAGGCGGTGTTGACGATGGTCGAATCCAGCGTCTGCATGAAAAACCCGACCGCCACCAGCCACAGCAGCGGGCGGCCAGCGCCAGCCTGGGCAGGCGGCGCGGCGGATAAAGAAGGCGGGGCGGCGGACATGCGCGAAAGGCGTTCAAGCCAAAGATCTCACGGCGCTTTTTTGGGCAGGGGGAATTATCTACGCTGGGCGTGGGGCGCTGGGCGTGGGGCGTTAGGCATGGGTAGGGGCGAAAAATCTTTCGCCCTCGCGCCCTGCCGCAAGCGCGCAGCTTCATTCGGCGCAGCGGGGCAAAAGATTTTTTGTCTCTACTGATTTGATAGCTTTATACTAAAACATTGTATAGTTTTACTGCATAAAACATTTTTTAAATACATATAAATTATCGGTGTACAGCTATAAATATAGGAGCATCAATTTCCTTCCCACTATTCCCGCGCAGGGGCATAGGCACCAACTTGGAACAATCCAGAGCATTTTGCGCCGCTGGCCCCCACCCTGACCCTCCCCCGCACGCGGGAGAGGGAATCTGATCCCCTTTCCCCGCGTGCGGGAAAAGAGCCTGCCCCCGCGAACGCGGGGGGGGGATGGGAGGCCGCAGTTCGTAAGCTGGGTCAGCAGACCTAGAGCGGTTTTGGTTTAGTTGATGACACTTTTTCTTCCGGGGACAGGAAGAAGAAAACCGCCGGTTGTAGGGGCAAAAAATCTTTCGTCCTCCCCGCAGCGAAAGAGCGCGGCGCCTTCGATGAGGCGCTGCCGGGCGCAAAATTTTTCGCCCCTACAAGGCCGCGCCTGCCACCCATAGAGGTGTCAGCATTTGAACCAAAACCGCTCTAGCATTGCATGATGCGGGGAATGCTGGGTCTGACGACTCAGCCTGCGTCTCCGGTCAGGGCGTCACCGCTATTTTCAGCACTCCATCGCGCTGGTGGGCGAACAGGTCGTAGGCGGCCTTGATGTTGTCCAGTTTGTAGCGGTGGGTGACCAAGGGCTTGAGGTCGGCGCGGCCGGAGGCCACTACGTCCATCAGCCGGCGCATACGCTCTTTGCCGCCGGGGCACAGGGTGGTGACGATGCTCAGATCGCCCAGGCCGGCGGCGAAGGCATCCAGCGGAATTTTCAGGTCGCTCGAATACACGCCCAGGCTTGACAGCCGCCCGCCCGGGCGCAGCACGCGCAGGGCCGACTCGAAGGTGTTTTGCGTGCCTAGCGCCTCGATGGCGACATCAACGCCGCGCCCGTCGGTGAGCGCCATGATCTGCTCGACCGGGTTGCCGGCCTTGAAATCGACCACCTTGTCGGCGCCGAGTTTGCGCGCGATTGCCAGCCGCGCGGGCACGGTATCGACGCCGATGATGGTGGTCGCCCCCATGAGCTTGGCGCCCGCCACCGCGCACAGACCGATGGGGCCGAGCGCGAACACGGCCACTGTGTCGCCGATACGGATCTTGCCGCTCTCCGCGCCGGAAAAGCCGGTGGACATGATGTCCGGGCACATGAGCACCTGCTCGTCGGTGAGCGCGTCGGGCACGGCGCACAGGTTGGCCATAGCGTCGGGCACGCGCAGATATTCGGCCTGCGAGCCGTCGATGAGGTTGCCGAATTTCCAGCCGCCCGTGGCCTTGTAGCCGTGCTTGGTTTCCGGCCCGTCTTGCGAGGCGCAGCCGCAAAGGCAGGCGTAGCTGTAGCCGCTAGGCGTGATGGCGCCGGCGATGACGCGCTGGCCTTCCTGAAAGCCCCGCACGCCCGCGCCGAGCTTTTCGATCACGCCCACCGGCTCGTGCCCCACGGTCAGGCCCTTGGCGACCGGGTATTCGCCTTTGAGGATGTGCACGTCGGTGCCGCAGATGGTTGTGGTGGTGATGCGGATCAGCGCATCTTGCGAGCCGATGTCGGGAATGGGCTTGTCTTCAAGCTCGATGCGTCCCGGTTCAACGAAAACTGCGGCTTTCATCTTTTTTGCCATGTCATGACTCCTTGGTTTTGGGTTACTGGGTTGGATGCGCTCTCAGGCGAATACGCCCGCCGACGCGGTCATGCGCTGGCTGACTTCGCCCAAGTGGTGCATGGTATCGCCATACGCCATTTCAAGTTGCGTCAGGCGCTTGAAGTAGTGGCTGCCGGCGTATTCGTCGGTCACGCCGATGCCGCCGTGCAACTGCACGCCCTGCTGGCCGACATAGCGCATGGATTGGCCCAGCTGCACCTTGGCGCGCGAGAGCGCCTGGCGGCGCTCGGCGGCGGGCGCGTTCAGTTTGAGGGTGGCGTAGTAGCTCATGCCGCGCGCCAGTTCAAGCTGCATCTTCATGTCGGCCACGCGATGGCGCAGCGCCTGGAAGCTGGCGATGGGCACGCCGAATTGCTTGCGCTGGTTCATGTATTGGACGGTCATGGCCAAAAAACGATCCATCGCGCCCACGCCCTCGGCGCACGCGCAGGCGATGCCGACATCGACAGCGTAGGTCAACGCATCCAGGCCGTTGGCGGTGATCAGAAAGGCGGGGGCGCTGTCCAGCTTCACATCGGCGGCGCGCGCTTCGTCTTGCGTGAGGTAGCCGCGCGCGCTCACGCCCTTGGCGGTGCGCTCGACCAAAAACAACGCGAGCTTGCCGTCAAGCACGGCGGGCACGATGAAAGCGTCAGCCTGGTCGCCCGCGGGCACGATGTTTTTCAGGCCGGTGACGGCGTAGCCACTGCCGGTTATGGCGGCCTTGGCCTCGCACACGTCCAGCCGGTAGCGCGCCTTGCGCTCCTGGTGCGCCAGCGCCACCAGCGCCTGGCCGCTGGCGATTTTGGGCAGCCAGGCGTTTTTGACTTCGCTGCCGCCGTGCGCGCCGATCACAGCGCTGGCAACAAAAGCTTGCGCCAGCGGCTCGAGGGCGATGCCGCGCCCCAGTTCCTCCAGCACCACCATCGCCTCCACCGGCCCCATGCCCAGTCCGCCGTGGTCTTCGCCCACATAAATGCCGGTCAGGCCCAGCCCGGCCAGTTCGTCGTACACGGCGCGGTCGAACCCGCCCGCGTTCACGATCTGCTTGCGGCGCTCGAAGCCGTAGCTTTTTTCCACCCACCGGGCGACGGCGTCGCGCAGTTGTTGCTGGTCGTCGGAAAAATCGAAATCCATGGTCTTTTCTCCCTTGCGCGGTTAGCCCAAAACAGTCTGCGCGACGATGTTGCGCTGCACTTCGTTGGAGCCGCCGTAAATGGTGGTTTTGCGGTAGTTGAAATAGGTGGGCGCGAGCGTGGCGTTGGCCACGTCGCCGCCCGGAAAGCCTTGCAGCCCGGCGACGGCAAAGGCTTGGTCGCCTTGCCAGCCCGCATCCATCGCCTCGCAGATCCAGGGCAGGCTGTAGGGGCCGGCGGCCAGCATCATCAGCTCGGTATAGCGTTGCTGGATTTCGCTGCCCTTGATCTTGAGCAGGCCGGCAATGTCGAGCGCGTTGCGGCCCGATTTTTCCGCCGAAAGCACACGCAGCACCAGCATTTCCAGCGCGACGATGTCCACTTCGAGCAGCGCGATCTGGTCGCGCAAGCGCGCGTCGTCATACACGCCTTCGGCCTGAGCGATGCGCTTCAAGCGTTCCAGTTCGCGCTTGGCGCGGTTCACGTCGGCGATGTTGGTGCGCTCGTGGCTGAGCAGGTGCTTGGCGTAGGTCCAGCCTTTGTTTTCTTCGCCGATCAGGTTTTCCGCCGGGACTTCGACGTTGTCGAAGAACACGTCGTTCACCTCGCACTCGCCGTCCAGCAGTTTGATCGGGCGCACGCTCACGCCGGGCGACTTCATGTCAATCAGCAAAAAGCTGATGCCTGCTTGCGGCTTGCCCTCGGTGCTGGTGCGCACCAGGTTGAACATCCACTCGCCGTACTGGCCCAGCGTGGTCCAGGTCTTCTGACCGTTGACGATGTATTTGTCGCCCTTGCGCTCGGCGCGCGTGCGCAGCGAGGCCAGGTCGGAGCCGGAACCCGGCTCGCTGTAGCCCTGGCTCCACCACACGTCGCCGCTGGCGATGCCCGGCAGAAAACGCTCCTGCTGCGCCTGGTTGCCGTAAGCCATGATGACCGGCGCCACCATCACCGGGCCGAACGGCATCAGGCGCGGCGCGCCGGCCATGGCGCACTCTTGCTCGAACAAGTGCTTTTGCACCGCCGTCCAGCCCGGCCCGCCGAACTGCCTGGGCCAGCCGTAGCCCAGCCAGCCTTTCTTGCCCAGTATCCTGGCCCAGCGCTGCGAGTCCTCGCGCGTCAGGCGCTGCGCCATGCGCACCTTGCCCGCAATGTCCGGGGGCAAATTGCCCTTGACCCAGGCGCGCACCTCGTCGCGAAATTTCAGTTCTTCAGGGGTAAATGCCAGATCCATCTCAGTCGATCTCCTAAAAGGCTGCGTTTGTAACATGCCGGGGCGCGTTGACGCGCGTTTACGTGCGTGGATTCGTCAGGGCGGGACAGTCGCTGGCGCGGAGCTGTTCCACGATCTGGCGCAGCTGCTCAACCTCGCGCTCCAGCCGGCTCAGGCGGTCATTTTGCCCGTCCGCGCCGGCGCCGCTGGTGTCATGAGCATCCGGGTGGCCCTCCTGATGCGGCCCGCACAGCAGATGCGCCCAGCGCGCCTCGCGCTCACCGCGCGTGCGCGGCAGGCGCACCGTCAGCGCGCCGCCTTTCTCGCCGGGGCGCGCCGCCAGTTCTTCCAGAAAACCTTCCACCGACGAGATGTCGAGAAAGCGATACCAGCGTTCAGCGTTCAGGCGCAGTTCGCCCGCCGTCTGTGGGCCGCGCAGCATCAGCAGGCCCAGCAGCACCTCCGACTGCTCCGGCACGTCCAGACGCCGCTGCACGTTGTGCCGGTAGCGGGTCACGCGGCTGCCGGACATATCCTGCACCAGGCCGAGCGCCCTCAGCTCGTCCAGCGCCTGCGCGGCCTCCATCTCGGTCACGGTCAGCACCGGCTCGCGGCTGGTCTTCTGGTTGCAGCCGGTCACCACCAGATTGAGCGAGAGCGGATAAGTGTCGGGCACGGTGCGGGCTTTTTCCATCAGCGTGCCGAGCACGCGAGCTTCGATGGCGGATAGGGGGCGGGATAGGGCAGTCATGGCGGCAAGGATACAAAATTGAGCGTTGGGCGTTTGCGCTCCCTCGCCCCGCTTGCGGGGAGAAGGCCGGGGTGAGGGGGCGGCGCTTGAATTACTCGCATCGCCACATCCGTCGCCGCAGCCCCTCACCCCAACCCTCTCCCCACTTGCGTGGGGAGAGGGAGCAAAACCGGCCACGCCAAACGCCCAACGATAATCCGTCCCGGCATGAAGAACATCGTCATCCTCATCTCCGGCGCGGGCAGCAACATGGCTGCCATCGTGCAGGCGGCGCAGCGCCAAGACTGGGCGGGCCGCCACGGCGCGCGGGTGGCCGCCGTCATCAGCAACCGCCCGGATGCCGCGGGCCTGCAAACGGCGGCCCAGGCCGGCATCGCCACCGCCGTGGTGGATCACAAAAGCTTTGCCACCCGCGAAGCGTTCGACGCCGCGCTGATGCAGGCCATCGACGCGCACGCCCCCGCGCTGGTCGCACTGGCCGGCTTCATGCGCGTTCTCACGCCCGGCTTCGTCGCCCGTTATGCGGGGCGCATCGTCAATATTCACCCCAGCCTGCTGCCTGCCTTCCCCGGCCTGCACACCCACCAGCGCGCCATCGACGCGGGCTGCAAACTGGCCGGCGCCACCGTGCACCGCGTCACGGCGGAACTCGATCACGGCCCCATCCTGGCCCAAGCCGCCGTCCCCGTGCTGCCCGGCGACACCGCCGACACCCTGGCCGCCCGCGTGCTCACCCAGGAACACCTGATCTACCCCCGCGCCATCGCCGGTTTGCTGGCAGGCCAGAGCACTGAACGTTGAGCGCGGTTCCGATCCTGAATTGATAGCTTGTTGTCCAAGTATTATATGATTTTTTTGCATAAAATTATTTCAAAATAATACAATGCACTGGCAAGTAGCTATCGAAACAATAACTTTCCATCGCAGGGGCCAATACGGTTCAGTGAAGCGCATGACCCCACGATTTCGTCATTCCCGCGCAGTTCCCGCCTACGCGGGAATGACGGGGAATCCAATGGACCTTGGTTATCGCCGGGCGGTGGATGCGCCGCATGGATTCCCGCCTGCGCGGGAATGACGGCTTGAAACGCCTTCACTAAACCGCATTGCCCGCAGGGGCGAAAAATCTTTCGCCCCTACAACGTCCCAACCCTAAAACTTCCTGCTCAAAAACGCCGAGTCCTTCAACCCGAAGCGCCACGGGCGTTCCGCGGCGCGGCTGATGCCGATGCGCGGGCCGCGGGCGATGGCGCGGGCAGGCACGCTCTGGCGGGGCACGATCAGCGCGAACGGGGGCGCATCCAACGCCATGCCGTTCAGCGCGTGCGTAACGCCCAGCGCCTGGCCCAGCCGCCCCGGCCCGGAGCACAGCAGACGTTCATCTTCCGTACCGCGCCGCGCCTGCATGAACGCGATGCCATGCGTAGGCTCAAGCGCGCGGATGAGCACGCCCGCGCCCTGCCCTGTTTGGCGGCAGACGAAGTTCAGGCACCAATGCACGCCGTAGGAGCGGTACACGTAGGCGCGCCCCGGCGGGCCGAACATGGCGGCGTTGCGCGCGGTCGGCCCGCCGTAACCGTGCGAGGCAGGGTCGTCACCATCGTAGGCTTCGGCCTCTACGATCACGCCACCCGCGCCATTAACCAGCAGCGTCACGCCGATGAGCCGGGGCGCGACCACGGCGGGCGCGGCGCTGAAATCGACCGGCCAGTCCACAAGCGAATGGGCAGGCAGATGGGCGCACGCTGCCCTCATCGGATGATGTCCAGCGATTCGACCAACATCAACTCGCACGCGCCGGAACCTGTGTCATCGCGCCGCAGCGAACTGACCCGGCGCCAATTCGAGTTGAGCTTGCGCGCTTCCACCAGTTGGCCGCGCATCCGGATCACCTGGCCGACGCGCACGCGATCCAGCGCACGCGCCACACTCCGATCGCCGGGAATCAGGTGCATGTTGGCGCTCGAAACGACGATCTCGCCCGCCGGAATCGGCGGCGTGTCGCGCCATGAATACCTGTACCAGCGATCCGATTGTTCGATGTCGAGGCGATTGATGACGGCGCTGTCGGACATGCGTTTCCAGCCCACCGCGAAATCGGTCGGCGCGAGCGCCTTGCCGTCGTCGAACCAGTAGTCGTGCCGCGACAGCACGCGCGCTTGAATGTCGTAATCGGCAAGCGGAATCAGATCAAAATCGCCGTGTCGCACCGGTTCCTGGCGTGCCGGCTCGGTTTGCAGCGGCTCCGCATCGACCAGGACGCCGTCGGGCTGTTTGATGGGTCGTTGCGCGTGCATGATAGCCAGCACCACCGCCAGCAGACACGCCACGATCAACCAACGTTTCATCATTAAAGTGTAACGATTGCCTTGACGCAGCAATCAAAAGCGACAATCATTCCATGCACCCCCAACCCATGCTGCAAGCTGCCGCCCAGTTGCTGGCGCTGGTGCTCGCGTTCGAGCATCCCGCCGATGCGGTGGTGGCGCGCTATCTGCGCGAGCATCATGAATTCGGCCCGCGCGAGCGCGCCGTGTTATCGGAAACGGTCTATGCCGTGCTGCGCAAGAAGCTGCTGCTGGAGCACCTTGCCCAATCGGGCCACGGCGCGCACGCGCGGCGGCTGGCGCTGCTGGGTTTTGCCGCGCCGCGCGATTTTCTGCAACCCGCCCTGAACGATCAGGAAAAACAGTGGCTCACGGCCTGCGACGCGCTGCCCGCCGCTGCGCTGCCCGAAAGCTGCCTTCACAACCTGCCCGGCTGGCTGGCCGATGCCTTGCGGCAGCAACTGGGCGACGAATTCGAGGCGCTGGCCGCCTCGCTTTTGCAGCCGGCGCCGCTCGATCTGCGCGTCAACATTTTGAAGCAAAAAAGGCCGCAAACGCAGGCAGCGCTTTGGCAACATGCTATTGAATCGAAAGCAACGCCGTATTCTCCGTGGGGTTTGCGCGTGACCGGCAAGCCCGCGCTGACGCGGCTTGCAGCCTATGCCGATGGCGCCTTCGAGATACAAGACGAAGGCTCGCAACTGCTGGCCCTGCTGCTGCAAGCGCGGCGCGGCGAACTGGTGGTGGATTTCTGCGCCGGCGCCGGCGGCAAAACGCTGGCGCTGGGCGCGGCCATGCGCGGCCAAGGGCGGCTGTACGCCTTCGACACTTCGGCGCACCGGCTGCAAGCACTTGCGCCCCGCCTGGCCCGCGCTGGCCTGCACAACGTGCACACCGCCGCCATCGCGCACGAGTGGGATGCGCGCGTGCGAGCGCTGGCGGGCAAGGCGGACCGGGTGCTGGTGGACGCGCCCTGCTCCGGCCTGGGCACGCTGCGGCGCGCGCCCGATCTCAAATGGCGCACCACACCAGCGCAGATAGCCGCCTATGCGCAACGGCAAGCAGCCATCCTGCAAGCAGCCGCCACCTTGGTGAAACCGGGCGGGCGGCTGCTTTACGCCACGTGCAGTCTGCTGGCCGAAGAAAACGAGGCCGTGGCTGCCGCCTTCAGCGCCCAGACGCACGACTTCACGCCGCTGAATGCCGCCCAGTGCCTCACAGCCCTGAAAGTGCCCGCCGCCCCCACGCTAACAACCACCGCCAGCCACCTGCGCCTGTGGCCCCACCGCCACGGCACCGACGGCTTTTTCGCCGCCTTGTGGCAGCGCGAGGGACGTTGAGCGTTTGGACGCCCGCCTTTGGGGCCGCTGCCCGCCGGGGCGTGCGGGACGATCAGCGCCACCAGCTCGTCCCAGGGCACGACCTGCTCCATTTCTTCGAGAAACTGCCTCCGGCGCGTGCGCAGCGGCGCTTTGTCAAAGCCGTGGGCGCTCAAGCAACCAATCAAACAGTACACTTATCTACAGCCGGTTACACAAATTCCGGCTCCCACCCCTGGCTCAAATTTCAGTCAGCGCCAACAGCAAGGCCTCCCGTAATACACGGACCCGTAGGCATAAGCGGCATGCGCTGATGGATATCGTGGCCTCCGCGCAGGTGAAGGTGCTGCGCGTGCCACTGGACAAATTCGAACGCAGCCTGCGTACGCTGCCGGCCGCGGCGCTTGATCTGCTGCGCGACATGGCGCACGCCCATTGGCACCAGGTCGATTTGGCTGTCAGCCGTCTGTGCAAGGACGCCGAGGCGCGCTGCGCCCAATGGCTGCTGCGCGATGCCGAGCCGTTGGCCAGCGCGCCGGAGGCGCTGGCTGTGTTTCTGCGCGAGCGCAAGCGCCAGATCGCCGCGCAGCTTGGCATTGCGCCGGAGACTTTCTCGCACGTGCTGCGCCAGTTGCACGAGCGCAGCCTGATTAGCGGCACCGGGCGCGTGCTCAGCCTGCTTAATCTGGGCGCGCTACGCGTTCTGGCGGGTTGAGCATTCAGGAGGTTGAGTGTTTGGCGTGGGAACTTCCTTCGGAAATGACGTTTCTTACGCCAAACGCCAAACGCCAAACGCCCCCCTTTGCGCTTGTGAGCATGCTGCGCATCCACTTTCTCCAGCAGTGGTACGGCCTGTCCGATCCGGCCATGCAACAAGCGCTGCACGACATCCCGCTGTACCGCAACTTCTGCCA
>JAIRVJ010000037.1 GCA_031253955.1 Burkholderiaceae bacterium
CCGCGCCGCCGCCGAGGCGCAAGTGCGCGCCTTGGGCCGCGCCGCCGGGGTGCGCGTGAGCATTCTGCGCATTCCCGGCATCTACGCGCCCGACCGCCCCGGCGGCACGCCGCGCGAGCGCCTGCTGCGCGGCACGCCCGTGCTCCAGGCCGAGGAAGACGTGTACACCAACCATATCCACGCCGACGACCTGGCCCGCGCCTGCGTGCTGGCATTGTGGCGCGGCAAGCCGCAGCGCGTGGTGCACGCCAGCGACGACAGCGCGCTGAAGATGGGCGACTACGTGAACCTTGCCGCCCGGCTCTACGGCCTGCCGCCCCCGCCGCGCATCACGCTCGCCCAGGCGCGCGAGCAGCTGCCGCCCGCGCTGCTATCGTTCATGACCGAATCGCGCCGCCTGGACAACCGCCGCCTGAAAACCGAACTGCGTTTGCGTCTGCGCTACCCGACGGCAGCGAATGGTCTGCTACCGAAAGAGTAGCTGGTTGTCAAGGTTTTTTCTGTGTTTTTGATATTTTTCTATAGAAAACGTAGAATGTATTTTGGCGTTGCGCTATTAAAACTGAAACGCTGGCGGGCTGCCACCAATACGGTTCAGTCAAGCACACAGACCCATGATTTCGTCATTCCTGCTTTCGCGGGAATGACGACTTGAAACGCCTTAACTTAAACCGCATTGCGGCTACCAATCGGTGCGCACGCGGTAGGTCAACGTGGTTTTGCCTTCGGCGGGCACGGGGATGTCCCATAGGGCCGAGCTGGCGCTGGATTTGATGTGCGGGTGGCTTTCTTTCAGCATTTTCCAGTCGCCCGGCACCGGCTCGACCACGCGCACGGTGACGGGCTCGCTCTTGGCGTTGGACAGTTCGATGGCGATTTCCTGCTCGAACACCCGCTTGGAGATGCGCGAAAAATCGGTGCGCTTCCAGTTGCCGGTGATGTCGAACGCCTTGCCCAGCTTCAGGCGCACCTGCTCGTTCTTTGGTGTGTGATCGATGCGGTCTTCGCCAATGAACAGCGGGCGGCCTTCCTTGTCTTTCTTATAGACGCGCACCGTGCCTTTGGGCAGCGGCTGGCCGAGATCGCCCCCCTTGTTGTCGAACTGGATGAACACTTCCACGCCGCGTTTGTCCCCGCGTTCGGGCGTTTTGGTTTCTTCGTAGTACCAGTACTGCGCGCCTTCCATCCGGTATTCCTTTTGCACCGACACGCGCGCCGCCGACAGCAGCGCCACCTGCTTGGTCTGCTGGTCGCGCAGCGTGGTCGGCTGGCCCAGGGTGTAGAGGTGGTATTCGAACAGTTGCTCGCGCTGCATGGGGGCCTCGGCTGCCTTGTATCTCGTTAGGTCCATTGGAGCCGCGAGTTTTGGAAACTCCTCGCGCACGCGATTGACATCGCCCGCCACCAGTTGCAGTTTGGTGTTTTCGTAGGCCGCGCCGCTCTGGTTGGTGAGCGTGACCCAGCCGGCCAGGTCCAGCGTTTTTTCGTCGTCGGCCAGCGAGGCCACGTAATCGGCCTTCCACGACAGGCCGCCGGAGAGGTACGACAGCTCGGCGCGCTGCGCGCCGCCCTTGTTGCTGTCCAGATCGACCACCAGCGTCGGACGGTCGCGCAGCGTGGCGGGCACGTCGCCGTAAACGATGCGGGCACCCGCAGGCAGGCCGGTTTCGATCCGGTCGGGGTATTTCAGTACCACGCCGTCGTTGTTGGCCAGCACGCTGGCCTGCTCGCGGGTTTCGGTGTTGGTTTGCTCGTTGGTGCGCACCACGGTGACGGTTTTGCCGACGTATTTGTCGAGGAGCTTGCGCGGGGTGAGCAGGTCGAAGTCGAAATTCTGTTCGCGCAAGACCAGCCGCGCGCTGGAGAGACTGCGCAGACTGGCTGTTTCCGGCTTGATCTGGCCCGACACCTCGCGCAACGCCAGCAGGTTGCGCCCGGCGTTGAGCTGAACCTCGCGCTCTTCGCGGATCAGCGCCAGCGATTCGTTGTAAATCGTCACCGCGACGGCCTTGCGGTCTTCAGCGCGGCTCACCGTTTCAAAGGGAGCCGCCGATTGCGCGGCGGCCTGGACTGCGGCCAACCCCAAGGGCAAACACAGCATGAGCGCGCGGCGGCGCAGCAAAGAGGAGAAAAGTTTGTCGGGCATGGCGCTGCTTCCGGTATCGCGCTTGGTGCGCGGTTGCGAACGGGCCATTATGGCGATGGCGCAAAGCAGGGAAGAAAACGGCTTCATCATCTCAAGACTCCCAAGAAGTGGCTGCAGTCCACTGAAACGATGCCGGGGCGGAAAAGGGGTTGATTGGGGTTGAAGATCAATCAATGGCATCGTTCTGGCGCAGCCCGGATTTCAAACTGGGGCAGACTATTGATTTGATAGCTTTATACCCAAATAAAATATAATTTTTTTAAATAAAACATTTTAAAAACGTTGTAAAACTTTGGCAATCAGCTATCAAAACAGTAGTTTCCATCCAAATGGAACAGGGTGATCGAATCTAAATTTCTTGAGAATCAACAAGTTGGCAATCGAGCACGGATGTAGGGGCGAAAAATTTTTCGCCCTTGCGCTCAAAAAAGCCAGGGCGCTGGCAAGGAGACGCCGCAGGGCGAAAGATTTTTCGCCCCTGCGAAGGCACAGATGTCATCTGCTTTGACGCGCGCCGCTTCGTGTGACTATTTACTCCAGCCGCGCGGCGGCGCAAGCACGCACCGGCCCGCGCTCGCTCATGCCGGCGGCTGACCGCTGCCAGCCACGGCCATCATCGCCACCGGTTCGGGTTCCAGCAGCGTGCCCTGGCGCAGGCCCTTGAAGGTGGCAATGACCAGCAGCGCGATCACCAGCGAGGCCAGCGCCAGCGCGATCATGGCGGGCGTTTGCATCCACGGCTGTAGCGCCGCCAACCGCAGCGACAGCGCGGCAAACGCCGCCAGCGGAAAGCCCAGCGACCAGAACGCCACTGAAAACGGCTGCGCCAGCATACGGCGGAGCACGTACAGGCTCCACAGCAAAAAGAACAGCGCCACGCCCCAGCACATCCACGCCAGCACGTCGGGGACGCCCAGTTGCAGCGCGCTGCTGCCGATGACCGCCGGCGGCGCCGCCGTGATGAAGGTGGTCGGCAGGATGCGTTCGGGCCATAGCCCGTGCGTGGCGATGCGCGCGATCAGCAGCGCCAGCAGCACCGGCCACAGCAGCAGACCCAGGCCGAACTGCGCCGCCGCCCAGCCGCCCGCGCCCAGCGCTGGGCCGGCCAGCGGCGCCAGCACGTTGCCCACCACTGGCATGAGGAGCGCCGGCGTCAGCGCGTTCCAGCCCGGCTGCCGTTCTTTGTCGGCATGCAGCCAGCGCGCCAGCGCCCACAGCGTGACGCCGAACTGCCCCAGCGACCCCACCCACCACAGCGCCGCCAGCCAGCCGCTGGCGCCTAGCAGCGCCACGCCGCAAGTGGCCAGCAAGAGGATCGACATCGGAATGGTGGCAAAAAAAGCGTGCCGCACCGGGTGCCGCAAATCAGCCGTCACTGTCTCGGCAAAACGCCCCCAGCGCACCAGCGACAGCAGCGCCAGCAGGGCGAATGCCAGCGCCGCCACCCCGGCGATGGCCAGCGCGCCGGCCCCGGCGGCCTCGCCCAGCATCGGCGCCGCGCGCGCCCAGGCCAGTGCCAGGCCGCACAGGCTCATGACGATGGCAAACCAGTTGGGGGCGAGGTATTTGAGGGCGTTGGGACGTCGGGACATGCGGAAATGATAGCGCGCCCCGCGGAATTTGCGGGCGCTTCATTCGACGTGGCGGCGTGGATATAGTCTGGTGTTGCGCGCGGGAACCTCTTGCTCGCGCGCCCCGTGCTTTTGAACTTCCCAGTGTCTCAAACCTGTCGTGAAAGCCACTCCCCCTTCTCCCCGCTGCTACGCGCTGCTGCCTTGCGCCGGCAGCGGTTCGCGGGCGGGCGCAGCGCGGCCCAAGCAATATCAGCCGGTGGCGGGCGTGCCGATGGTGCGGCATACGCTGGCGGCGTTTACCGCCGTGCCGCGCATGGCCCGCGTGCTGGTGGTGGTGGCGCCGGGCGATGAGGCGCTCCAGCCGCCGGACGCGGCTGTGTCCATCGTGCCATGCGGCGGCGCCACGCGGGCCGAAAGCGTTTTCAACGGGCTGAACGCGCTGCTGGCGCAAGGCGCGGCGGCGCACGACTGGGTGCTGGTGCACGACGCGGCGCGCTGCCTCATCACCCCGGCGCTGATCGGCGCGCTGATCGACGCCTGCCTGCCCGATGCCGTGGGCGGCCTGTTGGCGCTGCCGCTGGCCGATACGCTCAAGCAGGAAGGCGCGGATGGCAGAGCGGCCGCCACCATCGATCGCGCCGGTAAATGGCTGGCGCAGACGCCGCAGATGTTTCGCATCGGCTTGCTGCGTGATGCGCTGGCTGCGCACGCCGCTGGCGGCTTTGCCGGCATTACCGATGAGGCTAGTGCGGTGCAGGCTGCCGGCCACCGCCCGCTGCTGGTGCGCGGCAGCGCGCAGAATTTGAAAGTGACTTACCCGGAGGATCTGGTCATGGCCGAAATTATTTTGAGGAACCGCGGCGTATGAGCGCGGCCCGCAATGCTTCTGTGCTCGACGCCTTTCACCGGCTGCGGGTCGGCGAGGGCTGGGACGTGCATGCCCTCGTGCCAGGCCGCCCGCTACTGCTGGGCGGCGTGCGCATTGAGCACACGCATGGCCTGCTGGGCCATTCGGATGCCGACGCGCTGCTGCACGCCATCACCGACGCGCTGCTGGGCGCGGCGGGCGTGGGCGATATCGGCACGTTGTTTCCCGATACCGACGGGTATCTGGCGGGCATCGACTCTACCCTGCTGCTGGCCGAGGCGGCGCGGCGCGTGGGTGCGGCGGGCTGGGACGTGGTCAACGTCGATTGCACCGTGATCGCCCAGGCGCCCCGGCTGGCGCCGTACCGGGCGGCGATGGTGCAGCGCATCACCGCCACACTGGGCGTGGCGCCCGGCCAGGTCAACGTCAAAGCCAAGACGGCCGAGCACATCGGCCCCGTAGGGCAGGGCGCGTGCATTGAGGCGCGGGCGGTGGCGCTGCTTTGCTTGCGCCAGGGCGGCTAGAGCGGTTTTGGTTCAAGGGTTGACACTTCTATTCGTGGCAGGCGCTGCCTTGTAAGGGCGAAAAATTTTTCGCCCGGCAGCGCCTCATTCAAGGTGCCACGCTCTTTCGCTGCGGAGAGGGCGAAAGATTTTTCGCCCCTACAACCGGCGGCTTTCTTTTCCTTGTCACTGGAAGAAAAAATGTCATCAATTGGATCAAAACCGCTCTAAACGCTCACTCAACCTTCTCACGCGCTGCCCAAGCGCGCTGCGCGGTGCGCGACGCTTGCCGCAGCCGCACCAGCACCAGCAGGCCGCCGCCGGCGCTGTTGCCCAGTTCCACGCTGCCGCCCATGCCGCCGACGATCTTGGCGACGATGGCCAGACCCAGCCCGGCGCCGGTGGCCGAGGTGCGGGCGCTGTTGCCGCGATAGAAGGGGCGCGTCAGATGCGGCAATTGTTCGCTAGAGGCGCCCGGCCCGCGGTCGCGCACGCGCAGCGTGACCCAGGAGACGCGCGCCGTCGCCGCGATGCGCACCTGCGCCACGCCGCTGCCGGGCGTTTTGCCGTAGCGCAGCGCGTTTTCCAGCAGGTTGGAGAGCATCCGCGAGAGTTCCACCTCGTCGCCCATCACGAACAGTTCGCTCGGCAGGTCCACCCGCACCTGGATGTCCGCGCGCCCGGCGAAGGGCTGTACGGCCGCGTGGACCAGCCGCACCAGATCGACCGGGTGCGGCTCCACGCGGCCGGGCCGCGCGTAGTCGAGGAACTTGCCGATGGTGCCGTCCACCTGTTCGATGTCGGCGGCCATGCGCTCGCGCACCCTGGTGTCGGGCACGTTCATTTCCGCTTCCAGCCACAGGCGCGCCAGAGGGGTGCGCAGATCGTGCGAGACGCCCGCCAGCATTTCGGCGCGGTCCTGCTCGATTTTGGAGAGTTGCTCGGCCATGCTGTTGAAGCCGATGTTGACGGCGCTGATCTCGCTGGAAAAAGCGTCTTCGTCGAGCCGTTTGTAGGTGTAGTTGCCCTCGCGCACCATGGCGGCGGCTTGCGCGAGATGCTTGAGCGGGCGGTTGATGAGCCGCGCGATCAGCGCCGCGCCCGCCAGCGAGGCCAGGCTGAGCATGGCCAGCCACAGCAGCCAGGCCGGCTGTTTGCCGAGCAGCACGCCAGTGCGCCACTGATCCATCCGCATCCAGTAGTGCGTATCCCGAATGCCGAAGCTCACCCATAGTCCGGGCTGGAGGTTCACGCAGGAGGCCACGATGGTGTCCGCGCCAAGCTGCTCCACCAGCTCGCTGGCGATGCGCTGCTCCAGTTCGGTCTGGTCAAACGGCTGCCACAGGTCGTCCCCCCGCAGGGGCGCGATGTGCGCCTTTTCCCGCTCCGAGATAGCCTGGATCAGCGCCGGGCGAGCGGATGGGGCGGCGTTGTCCAGCGCGGCGCGCGTGAGCTTGATCATCGTGGCCAGCTGGTTGGTGTCCCTGAATACGCGCGGCTCGTAAGAGAGCATCCGCAGCAACTGGTACCAGCCCAGCGAGGCCAGCAGCAGCAAGGCCGCCAGCAGAAAGAAGGTGCGCCAGAACAGGCTCAGGCGAAACTGCCGCTTGCGGCGTTGCGACATTTCCAGCGGCGTGCCCAGTGAATCCAGTTCGGTGACCGCCGAATCGGCGGCGTCGCCGGGCAAGGCGGTATGCCTGCCCGGCTCGTCGAGCGGGATGTAACCGGGTGCGCTGTCGCTCATGCGCCAACGCCGGGCCAGACGGCGGCAGGCGCGGCCTCAAGTGGCGTGACTGGCGTTTCCGGTATTGCCGGCGGCGCCGAAGCGTCACCGGCGTTGCCGGCATGATTGGCGTCGTCCGGCACGAACACGTAGCCCACGCCCCACACGGTCTGGATGAAGCGCGGGTTGGCCGGGTCGTCTTCGATTAGCCGGCGCAGACGCGAGATTTGCACGTCCAGGCTGCGGTCGGTGCGCTCGAAACCGCGTCCGCGCGCCATATGCGCCAGCTTTTCGCGCGTGAGCGGCTGGCGCGGGTGGCGCACCAGCGCCTTGAGCATGGAGAATTCGCCCGTGGTCAGGGGCACTTCGGCGCCGGCTTTTTTCAGCATGCGCACCGACAGGTCGAACTCGATGGAGCCAAAACGCAGCGGCTCGCCGCCGATCGAAGGCGCTCCCGGCGCCTCTTGCAGCGGGCGGCGGCGCAGCACGGCCTGCGCGCGCGCCAGCAGCTCGCGCGGGTTAAAGGGCTTGCCCACGTAGTCGTCCGCGCCCACTTCAAGGCCGACGATGCGGTCCACGTCCTCGCTGCGGGCGGCCAGGATGATGATGGGCGTTTTGTCGCCGGCGGCGCGCAGACGCCGGCAGACCGACAGGCCATCTTCCCCAGGCATCATCACATCCAGCACGATCAGATCGACGCTCTCGCGCTCCATGATGCGCGTGAGCGCCGGCGCATCTTCGGCGACCGACACCGCAAAACCAGCCTGCTCCAGATAGCAGCCCAGCAGATCGCGGATGCGGTCATCGTCATCGACGACGACGATTTTGTCGGTTTTTGGAGGAATGGCGTTCATTGGCATCATGATCGAATTTGCTACAAGTCTTATTTGTAACAGTCTTTCGAGAATTCTACGCAAAATTGCATATTCGCTCAAGATGGCAAGTGTCGCGCATTCCAAATTCTGCCCTTGGGCAGACTGGGGATCCTGCAGGTGCGTACTTGTTCTCTGTTGCATGTGGCACAAGGCCATATTGGGCGATCAGGATTAAAAGTTAAATGACCATCTAACCAAGGCGACGCAAGGGCTTGGAGCTACTTTAACCGTAGCGCGCTGGCGGCCGCAACAGGGCCATCGCATCTAAATTCCATTCAAATCAACCCGTTGATTTCGATGCGACAAATGACATCCGTGCCTTCGCAAAGGCGAAAAATTTTTCGCCCCTACATCCGTGTTGCATCACCAACTTGTTGATTCTTAAGAAATTCAGATGCGATCACCCTGGCAGCCGCAAAGGTTTGCCCAGCGGCACCGGCATGTCGGCGCGAATCGAACCCTGATTGCGCGAGATGAGCGCTAGCACAATGATCGCGGCCAGGTAGGGCAGCATGGTCAGGAAATGGCTGGGGACTGGCACGCCCTGGCCTTGCAGGTGCAACTGCAACATCGTGACGCCGCCGAACAAGTACGCGCCCGCCAGCACGTGCGCAGGCCGCCGGTTTGCAAAGGCCGTGAGCGCCAGTGCGATCCAGCCTTTGCCGGCCACCATGCCTTCCATCCAAAGCGGCGTGTAGATGATCGACAGGTACGCGCCGGCCAACCCGCACAGCGCGCCGCCGAATAGCACCGCCGCCAGCCGGATGCGCCGCACCGGCCAGCCCAGCGCGTGCGCCGCCTGGGGCGCTTGGCCCACCGCGCGCAACGCCAGGCCGGCGCGCGTGCGGCCCAGAAACCAGATCAGCGCCAACGCCAGCAACGCCGTCACATACACCAGCGGATGCTGGCGAAACAGGGCCGGGCCGATGAAGGGCAGATCGGCCAGGCCGGGAATGGCGAAGCCGGAGCGCGCCGGCAAGGCGGCCCGTGCGTAGCCAGCGCCCGCGAAGGCCGAAAACCCCGCCCCAAAAAGCGAGAGCGCCAGCCCGGTCGCGTACGGGTTGGTGTCCAGCCAGATCACCAGCACGCCGAACATGGCCGCCAGCAGCGCCCCGGCGGCCATGCCCGCGGCAAAGCCCGCCCAGTCGCTGCCGGTATGCACGGTGGCGGCGTAACCGGCCAGCGCTGCGCACAGCATCATGCCTTCAGCGCCCAGATTGACGATGCCGGCCTTTTCATTGACCAGCAGCCCCAGCGCCGCCAGCGCCAGCATCGTGCCGGCGTTGAGCGCGGCGGCCAGCAGCAGGGCATAGGCGTCCATCAGACGGACCTCCCGAACCGGATGCGGTAATTGACCAGCGTATCGCACGCCAGCAGCGCCAGCAGCAGCAGCCCCTGAAACACGCCGGTGATCGACCTGGGCAACCCCAGGCGCGACTGCGCCAGCTCGCCGCCGATGGTGAACATGCTCAGCAACACCGACGACAGCAGCATGCCCAGCGGATGCAGCCGCCCCACAAAGGCGACGATGATGGCCGCGAAGCCATAGCCCGCGGGCACGGCGGGCGTAAGCTGCCCGATCGGCCCGGCCACTTCCAGCGCCCCGGCCAGCCCCGCCGCACCGCCGGAAACAAGCAGCGCCTGCCACAGCGCGCCGCGCGCCGAAAAACCCGCATAACGCGCCGCTGCGGGCGCCAGCCCCACCACCTGCAACGCCAGACCGCCGCGCGTGCGAAACAGGTACAGCCACAGCAGCGCCGCGCCAGCCAGCGCCAGCGGCAGCCCGGCATTCACGCGCGAACCCTCGATCAGCCGGGGAATTTGCGTGGCCGCCGCAAACATGCGCGTTTGCGGCAGGTTGTAGCCCAGCGGGTCTTTCCACGGGCCGTAGACCAGCCAGCCCAGCAGTTGCACGGACACATAGACCAGCATCAGGCTGACCAGAATTTCGCTGGCGTTGAAGCGCTCGCGCAGCAGCGCCGTGATGCCCGCCCACGCCATGCCGCCGAGCGCGCCCGCCAGCAAAATCGGCAGCACGATCCAGCGGCCCGTGTCCCCATCGGCCAGCAGCGCCACGCCGCTGGCCGCGATGGAGCCCAAAATGAATTGCCCTTCCGCGCCGATGTTCCACACCCCCGCGCGAAAGCACAGCGCCAGCCCCAGCGCGATCAGCAGCAGCGGCGTGGCCTTCAGGCCCAGCTCGCCCAGCGCGCCGGTGGAGCCGAGCGGCTCCCAGAAAAACGCCGCCAGCGCGCGCGCCGGATCCTTGCCCAGCAGCGCGAACAGCAGCGCCCCCAGCGCGGCGGTGACGGCCAGCGCCAGCACGGGCGAAGCCCACAGCCACAGGCGCGACGGTGCGGGGCGCGGCTCAAGGCGCGGCATGATACGGATTGGCTTTCGATCGCATAAAACTTCGTTTCGTCATTTCCGCGCAGACGCATAGGCGCTAACTTTAGGTGAGTGCGCGGTTTTCTCCCTCCCCCGCGTGCGGGGGAGGGCTGGGGTGGGGGTGCACGGCGCTTCAAGAAGCACTGCGTTTGCGATGCGTTGCTGCCCCCATCCCAACCTTCCCCCGCAAGCGGGGGAAGGGGTAAAACGCCAGCGATTTATCCTTAAATTAACGCCTATGCGCGAAGGCGGGAATCCACGGGCGGTTGCTACAGGACAAACGCCGGGTCGAGGCCAGGTTCCTGGATTCCCTGTCATTCCCGCGCAGGCAGGAACTGCGCGGGAATGACGCAAGAAAAGTGGACTCTTCATTTCGTTTTCAGGTTGAAGGCCACAGGCCGCTCATCCACTGGCCGATTTGCTCTGGCGCGGCGTGCTCGCGCTGGATCGGGGGCGAAAGCCGCCCTTGGGCCATCACATACAGCCGGTCGCACAAGGCCAGCAGTTCGTCCAGTTCGTCGCTCACCACCAGCGCCGCGCTGCCTGCCTCGCGCAAGGCCAGCAGCGCGGCGTGAATCCGGGCCGCCGCGCCCGCGTCCACGCCCTGGGTGGGCTGCGCGGCCATCAGCAGGCGCGGGCGGGCGTCGATTTCACGGCCCATGATGAACTTCTGCAAATTGCCGCCCGAAAGCGAATGCGCCGGTGCGCGCGGCCCGGCGGCCTTGACATTGAAGCGGGCGATGATCGCTCCGGTCTGCGCGCGCAGGCGCTTTGCGTGCAGCCACCCGCCGCGGCCCACCGCCTCGCGGCGCGTGAGCAGCAGGTTGTGCGCCAGGCTCATTGCGGCTACCGTGCCGCGCCCCAGACGTTCTTCGGGCGCGAAGTGCAGGCCCAGCGCGCGCCGCCGCGCCGGTGCCAGGCGTCCGGCAGGCTGACTAGCTATCAAAATAGAAGCATCCGGCGCGCGCACGTCCTCGCCCGACAAGGCATCCAACAACTCGCGCTGGCCGTTGCCGGCAACCCCGGCGATGCCCACGATCTCGCCCGCGTGAACCGTGAGCGACACATCGGCCAGATCGACGCCGAAGGGCGAGAGGCGTTTCAGGTTCAGGCCGCGCACTTCCAGCACTGGTGCAACTTTTCCTTCGTTATTCCCGCGCAGTTCCCGCCTGCGCGGGAATGACAGGGAATCCAAAGGCGCTTCCTCGATTGGGCTGCTGCAATGAACGCCCCTGGATTCCCGCCTTCGCGGGAATGGCGAATCAGGGAGCATCCACCGCGCCAGTGACGCCGCGCTTTCCGCGCGCGGATCGCACACGCCCGCCACGCGCCCGGCGCGCAGCACGGTGCAGGCGGTGCACAGCACCTGGATTTCGTCCAGCTTGTGGCTGATGTACAGGATGCTGCACCCTTGGGCGGCCAGCCGGCGCAGCGTCTCGAACAGTTTTTCCGTCGCTGGCGGCGCGAGCGCCGCAGTCGGCTCGTCCAGAATCAGCAGACGCGGCTGGGCCAGCAGCGCACGGATGATTTCCACCTGCTGCATCTCGCCCGCCGCCAGCGTGTGCACTGCCCGCGCCGGGTCGATCGGCAGCCCATACGCATCGGCGGCGGCGCGGATGCGGTGCGCCACCTGCGCCCGCGCCAGCGATTGATCCAGCCCCAGCCACACGTTTTCGGCGACCGTCAGCGACGGAAACAGGTTGAAATGCTGGAACACCATCCCGATGCCCAGCCGCCGCGCCTGCCGCGGGCTGCCGATGGCGACCGCCCGCCCGTCCAGCCGCACCTGCCCCGCGTCGGGCCGCACCATGCCGTAAACGATCTGCATCAGCGTGCTCTTGCCCGCGCCGTTTTCGCCCAGCACGGCATGAATTTCGCCCGCCCGCACCGCCAGCGCTACGCCGTCGCAAGCCGCTACGCCCGCGTAGCGTTTGGTGATGCCGGTCAGCTCCAGGCGCGGCAAGGCGGGCGCGAGCTTTTGGCTCGAATCGGCTTGAGGCTCAGTCGTGACAATGGTCATAAGCTATTAAAAAGAGAGCGACCCAGGCTTGAAGCCAGAGGGATCGCATTTAAATTTCTTAAGAATCAACAAGTTGGCAATGAAGCACGGATGTAGGGGCGAAAAATTTTTCGCCCTTGCGCTCAAAAGAACAACGGCGCTGGTAAGGAGACGCTGCAGGGCGAAAGATTTTTCGCCCCTACGAAGGCACAGGTGTCATCTGTCGCGTCGAAATCCAACGGGTTGATTGAGATGGAATTTAGATGCGATCGTCCTGCAAACGCAAACCCTCAACGCCCAGCGCGGTTCAGCGCTTGCCCTTGCCCGGCTTGGCGGGCGTGGCCTTGCCGTGGGCCGTCAGATCGAGCGTCAGGCTCATGGCGCCGTCGCCCGCGCTGGTTTCGGTAAAGCCGAGCTGGCGGCCAAGCGCACGCATGCGGCTGTTTTCAACCAGCACTTGCGCGGTGAGTTGCTGCGTGCCGGCGGCACGCAGGTAGCGCAGCATCTTGTCCATCAGCAAGGCGCCCAGGCCCGATCCTTTCAGTTCGGGGCGCACGATGATGCCGAATTCGGCGCCCATGTTGTCCGGGTCGGCGACGGCGCGCACCACGCCCAGCGTGCGCTCCAGCCCCTCGTCGTCGGGCGCGGTGGCGATGAAGGCCATTTCGCGCGTGTAGTCGATCTGCACCATCCGCGCCAGTTCGCTGCGCTCCATGGAGCGGCGGCTGTAGAACACGCGCATACGGATGTCTTCGATGTTCAGGCTTTGCAGGAAAGCGCGGTGCATGGCCTCGTCTTCCGGGCGGATGGGCCGCAGCGTGACCGCGCCGCCGTTCCAGGGCATGGCCTCGATCAGTTGCGCCGGGTAGGGGGCGATGGCAAAGCGCGCCGCCCCGGCGGGCTGCTTGCCGCTGACGCGCACGCGCGCGTCCAGCGCAATGGCGCCCTCGTAATTGACGATCAGCGGGTTGATGTCCAGCTCGGCCACTTCGGGCACGTCGGCCAGCAGTTGCGAGACGGCTTGCAGCGCGCCGATGATGGCGTTCATGTCCGCCGGCTTCACATCGCGGTAGCCGGCCAGCAGGCGCGCCACGCGGGTGCGCGCGATCAGCGCCCGCGCCAGCGGGGCGTTCAGCGGCGGCAGCGCCATGGCGCTGTCTTTCATCACTTCCACCGCCGTGCCGCCTTGCCCGAACAGGATGACGGGGCCGAAGGTGGGGTCGATGCTGGCGCCGATGATGATCTCCTGCGCCTGCTTGCGGCGCACCATCCGCTGCACCGTGAAGCCGGCGATGTGCGCTTTCGGCTCGAACTTGCGCACGCGCGCCAGCATGCCGCGCGCGGCCTCGCGCACAGCCTCGGCGGTTTCCAGGTTGAGCGCCACGCCGCCCACGTCGGATTTGTGGCTGATGTCTTCCGACAGAATTTTCAGCACCACCGGGTAGCCCAGGCGCGCGGCCTCGGCCACCGCTTCCTCCGGGTCGGCCCCCACGCTGCGGGTGGCCGCCACCGGAATGCGGTAGCAGGCGCAGACCTCCTTGGCCTCCGGCTCGGTG
The DNA here is from genome assembly GCA_031253955.1 of Burkholderiaceae bacterium. GTDB lineage: Bacteria > Pseudomonadota > Gammaproteobacteria > Burkholderiales > Burkholderiaceae_C > Ottowia. The sequence continues at coordinate 13,633 of JAIRVJ010000037.1, forward strand.
AGCAGCTCGCGCCCTTCGGCCAGCACGGCGCGCACGATGGCGCGCACCCGCGCCGTGTCGGGCGGCGCGCCGCCCTGCACCTGAATGGCCGGCGGCGCCTCGGTCAGTTCGGCCTGGTTGCGCGCGTAGGCTTGCAACATGCCGATGGCTTGCACCGCCTGCTCGGGCATGTCGAAGCTGGCAATGCCGGCATCCACGCAACGCTGGCGCGCCTGCACCACCGCCGGGCCACCCAGCCAGCAACTGATGACCGGCAAGCCTGCGCCCTCCTTGGGCCGGATCACCGGCACCAGCGCGCGCGCCACGTTGTCGGGCGGCACGATGGCCGTCGGCGCCTCGATGAACAAAATGGTGCCGGTCTGCTTGGGATGCCCCGCCAGCGCGTTCAGCGCATCGACGAAGCGCTGGCCCGGCGCGTCGCCGATGATGTCCACCGGGTTGCCGCGCGACCAGTTGGCCGGCAGCACTTTGTCCAGCGCCTGCACCAGCTCCGGCTCCAGCGTGGCCATCGGCACGCCGTGGCGTGCGGCGGCGTCGGCGGCCAGCACGCCCGCGCCGCCGCCGTTGGTGAGCACCGTCATCACCTCGCCGATAGGCCCCTGGTAGCGCGTGAGCACTTCGGCGGCCAGGAACAGGTCTTCCAGATTGTCCACGCGCAGCATGCCGGCGCGGGCAATGGCCGCCTCATAGACCTCGTCGGAACCGGCCAGCGCGCCGGTGTGCGAGGCGGCGGCCTGCTGCCCCTGCGGGCTGCGCCCGGCCTTGATGACGATTACCGGCTTGTTGCGCGCCGCCGCGCGCGCCGCCGACATGAACTTGCGCGCCTGGTCGATGGATTCGATGTACAGCAGGATCGCCCGCGTGTGGCGGTCCATCGCCAGGTAGTCCAGCATGTCGCCAAAGTCCACGTCGGCGTGCTCACCCAGCGAAACGAAGTGCGAAAAGCCAATGGCGCGCGCCTGCGCCCAGTCCAGCAGCGCGTTGACCAGCGCGCCCGATTGCGACACGAAAGCCAGTTCCCCCTTGCGCGCCGAAATGTGGGCAAAGCTGGCGTTCAGCCCCGCATGGGGCGCCAGCAAGCCCACGCAGTTGGGGCCAAGAATGCGCATCAGCGTGGGCTTGGCGGCGTCCAGCATGGCCTGCTTTTGCGCCGCCGTCAGCCCCGCGCTGATGACCACCGCCGCGCGCGTGCCGCGCCCGGCCAGCGTCTTGACCAGATCGGCCACCGTATCCGGCGGCGTGCAGATCACCGCCATTTCCGGCGCCTGCGGCAGCGCCTGCACACTGGCGTAACAGCGGTGGCCCGACAGCATCTGGTGCTTGGGGTTGACCGGAAACAGCTTGCCGCCGAAGCCGCTGGTGAGCATGTTGCTCCACAGCGAGCCGCCCACAGAAAAAGGCCGCTCCGAAGCGCCGATGATGGCCACCGAATGCGGTTCAAACAGGGAATCGAGATTGCGGATGCTCATGAACGGATCAGGCCGCGCCAGGCGCGGGCCAAGTTGAGGGAAACTTGTAGAGGTTACTCCAGACTTGTGATACGCGGGCGGTTTTTTCTTCTTCCGCTTGCGGGGGAAAAAGAAATACAAAATTCATATCTGCACTACCAATTGCAGCATGATTTTCGTATATAAAAATATCTAAAAATTATGCTAATCACTGGCATCCAGCTATCAAATTCAATAACAACGGAGCGCGGGCCAATACGGTTCACAGTGAAGCGCACAGCCCCATGATTCGTCATTCCCGCGAAGGCGGGAATCCAAGGACGTTGGTTGCAGAGGTGACGTTCATGGATTCCCGCCTTCGCGGGAATGACGACCTTAACTGAACCGTATTGGAGCGCGGGCATCCTGCCCGCATCGTTGTTTGTTTTTTTGCGGGCAAGATGCCCGCGCTCCCGCGAGCGCTCCCCAAAACCTTGCATCCGACTACCATTCCAAGCTTTCACGTTCAACCCGCACCCAAAAGGCTCGTCATGCCGCACTACCGTTCCCGCACTTCCACCCATGGCCGCAACATGGCCGGCGCGCGCGCTTTGTGGCGCGCCACCGGCATGAAAGAGGGCGACTTCGGCAAGCCGATCATCGCGGTGGTCAATTCGTTCACGCAGTTCGTGCCGGGGCATGTGCATCTGCGCGAATTGGGGGCGCTGGTGGCGCAGCAGATTGAGGCCGCCGGGGGCGTGGCCAAGGAGTTCAACACCATTGCCATTGACGACGGCATTGCGATGGGCCACGGCGGCATGTTGTATTCGCTGCCCTCGCGCGAGCTGATCGCCGATTCGGTGGAGTACATGGTCAACGCGCATTGCGCGGATGCGATGGTGTGCATCTCCAACTGCGACAAGATCACGCCGGGCATGTTGATGGCCGCCATGCGGCTGAATCTGCCGGCGGTGTTCGTCTCCGGCGGGCCGATGGAGGCGGGCAAGGTACGCTGGCATGGCCAATACCGCAAGGTCGATTTGATCGACGCCATGATCGAGGCCGCCGATGCGCACAACAGCGATGCGGATGTGTGCGCCATGGAACGCTCGGCCTGCCCCACTTGCGGCTCGTGCTCCGGCATGTTCACTGCCAATTCGATGAACTGCCTGGCCGAGGCCATCGGCTTGGCGCTGCCGGGCAACGGCACGCTGGTGGCCACGCACGCCGACCGCGAAAAGCTGTTCGTCAAGGCGGGGCGCCTGATCGTCGATCTGTGCCGCCGCTATTACGAGCAGAGCGACGCCACGGCGCTGCCACGCGCCATCGCCACCCGCGCGGCGTTCGAGAACGCCATGACGCTCGATGTGGCGATGGGCGGCTCCACCAACACCGTGCTGCACCTGCTGGCCGTGGCGCAGGAAGCCGGGGTTCAGTTCACCATGGCCGACATCGACCGCATCTCGCGCCGCACGCCCTGCCTGTGCAAGGTGGCGCCGACCACCGAGAAGTACCACGTGGAAGACGTGCACCGCGCCGGCGGTATCGTGGGCATCCTTGGCGAGCTTGACCGCGCTGGCCTCATCCACCGCGACAGCCCCACTGTGCTCTATCCCACCCTAGGCGAAGCGCTCCAGTGCTGCGACGTGCTGCGCAACCGCGATGCGGCCGTGCACCAGTTCTACCGCGCCGCGCCCGGCGGCGTGCCGACGCAGACCGCTTTTTCGCAAACGCGGCGCTTCCCCACGCTCGACCTGGATCGCGCGCACGGCTGCATCCGCGACAAAGAACACGCCTATTCCCAAGACGGCGGGCTGGCCGTGCTCTACGGCAACCTGGCTGAGAAGGGCTGCATCGTCAAAACGGCGGGCGTTCATGAGTCGCAATGGGTGTTTACCGGCAAGGCGCGCGTGTTCGAGAGCCAGGAAGATGCCGTGGACGGCATTCTGGACGAGCGGGTCGCGCCCGGCGACGTGGTGGTGATTCGCTACGAAGGCCCCAAGGGCGGCCCCGGAATGCAGGAGATGCTCTACCCCACCTCCTACCTCAAATCCAGGGGGCTGGGCAAGGTGTGCGCGCTGCTTACCGATGGCCGCTTTTCCGGCGGCTCATCCGGCCTGGTGATCGGCCACGCATCGCCCGAAGCCGCCGAGGGCGGCACGCTGGCGCTGGTGGAAGAGGGCGACGTGATCGAAATCGACATTCCCGCGCGCAAGATTCACCTGGCCGTTGCCGAGGCCGAACTCGCCCGCCGCCGCGCCGCCATGCAAGCGCGCGGCGATGGCGCCTGGAAACCGGCAGGCCGCCAGCGCGCGGTCTCCCCCACGCTGCAAGCCTACGCGGCTTTGGCGACTTCCGCCGACCGGGGGGCGGTGCGTGACGTGGGGCAGTTGCGCAAGGGTTGAGCGTTTGGCGCTGTTGTCTTGCAGGGGCGAAAAATCTTTCGCCTTGCAAAGGCAGCGGCGCCATGAATCGCATCGAAAAGTGTCAGCACTTGAATCCTTGGCGTTTGCAGCGTGATTGCATCTAAATTTCTTAAGAATCAACAAGTTGGCGATGGAGCACGGATGTAGGGGCGAAAAATTTTTCGCCCCTGCGCTCAAAAGAACGAAGGCGCTGGCAAGGAGACGCCGCAGGGCGAAAAATTTTTCGCCCCTACGAAGGCACGGGTGTCATCTGCTGCGTCGAAATCCAACGGGTTGATTTGAATGGAATTTAGGGAACCTCTGAACAACCCTGTCACCCCAACCCCGCCAGAGCCGCGTTAAAGGCAGATGATGACGATGACCCACCTGAGCGGACAAACCATCAAGCAGATGAGCCTGAGCACAGGCGGCTTTAACAAAGCGCCGCTGCGCACGCGCCGGAGGCAGTTTCTCGAAGAAATGGAGCAGGTCGTGCCCTGGGACGAGCTGGTGGCGCTGATTGCCCCGCACGCCCCCGCGGGCAGCGGCCCCCAAGGCGGACGTCCCCCCTTTGCGCTTGTGAGCATGCTGCGCATCCACTTTCTCCAGCAGTGGTACGGCCTGTCCGATCCGGCCATGCAACAAGCGCTGCACGACATCCCGCTGTACCGCAACTTCTGCCA
>JAIRVJ010000101.1 GCA_031253955.1 Burkholderiaceae bacterium
GCCGCTCATCGACCAGCAGCACCATCATGTAGCTGTCGGGGTAGTTGGCCGCGATGGCGTGGGCGATGGTCTGCATCATCACCGTCTTGCCGCTCTTGGGCGGGGCCACGATCAGCGCGCGCTGGCCCTTGCCGATGGGCGCGATCACGTCGATGATGCGGCCCGTGTAGTTTTCCTCGCCCTTGAAGCTCTCGCGTTCGAGTTTCATCTGCTCACGCGGAAACAGCGGCGTGAGGTTCTCGAACATGATCTTGTGCTTGTTGTCCTCCGGCAGGCCGCCGTTGACCTTGTCCAGGCGGTTGAGGGCAAAGTAACGCTCGCCGTCCTTGGGGGTGCGCACCTCGCCTTCGATCATGTCGCCGGTGTGCAGGTTGAAGCGCCGCACCTGGCTGGGGCTGATGTAGATGTCGTCGGTGCTGGCGGTGTAGCTGGTGTCGGGGCTGCGCAGAAAGCCGAAGCCGTCGGGCAGGATTTCCAGCACGCCGTCGGCAAACACCTGCTCGCCCGCGCGGGCGCGTTTTTTGATGATGGCGAACATCAGCTCCTGCTTGCGCATACGGCCGGTGTTCTCGATTTCCAGCGCCTCGGCTTGTTTGAGCACTTCGGAAACGTGCAACGCCTTGAGTTCGTTCAGGTGCATGGGAAAAATGGTTCCTGCGATGAAGCAGCCCGCCAAACGGGCCGCGAAAGCACAACGGTGGGTGTGTTTGAAAGAGAGAGGGGAAGTCTTGAAAAACGGGCCGCGGGCCGGTTTTGCGCGGCATCCGGTTCACCCGGCAGCCGCAGCCGGCGCAACCACCTGGGCGCCAGCTTCAAAGGGAGATTATAAGAGGTCGGGCGTTGCGTGTTTTTTTTCCTCTCCCGCTTGCGGGAGAGGAAAAGGGAGAGGGCCGGCCGAAGGCCGGTCACGCCAAACGGAAAGCGTCAAATATTCTGGTCGATGAACTGCGCCAGTTGCGCCTTGCCGGCCCCACCCACCTTGGTGGCCGCCAGTTGGCCGCCCTTGAACATCATCAGCGTGGGAATGCCGCGAATGCCGAACCGGGCGGCCACTTCCTGGTTCTCGTCCACGTTCATCTTGGCGATCAGCAGCTTGCCGTCGTAGGCGGTGGCCAGTTCGTCCAGCGCGGGCGCGATCATCTTGCACGGGCCGCACCATTCGGCCCAGAAATCGACCAGCACAGGCTGGCTCGATTGGAGCACGTCGGCCTCGAACGAGGCATCGCTGACGTGTTTGATGAGTTGATTAGCCATGATGGCTTGATCCTTTCGTGTCTCGGAGAAGTTGGAAGGCAAAGATGCGGCAATTCTGTCACATGCGGTGTTTGGGCGTGGGGAAGCTGCTGGGGAAAGCAAGAAAACTATTATTTTAATAGCTTATTACCTTTGTTTTGTATGTGTTTTATGATTTATTTAATATATAAAATTATACAAATCAGCGGCTAATAGCTATCATAAATGAATCGATCTATCCGTGCCGTCAAGGCGATCACATCCAAATCGCGCAATCAGCCAGGAGACAAGGAAAGTAGGGGCGAAAAATTTTTCGCCCTTGCGCTCGAAAGAGCCACGGCACTGGCAAGGAGACGCCGCAGGGCGAAAGATTTTTCGCCCCTACAAAGAAGGCATGGGTGTCATTCGTCGCATCGAAATCCAACGGATTGATTTGAATGGAATTTAGATGCGATTGCCCTGCCCGCGCCGTTCATTCCACCGCCGTCATGCCCGCATAACGGATCGCGGCGCGGTCGAAGCTGACCGTGGTGCGGCAACCCTCGCGCAGTGCGATCCGCGCGATCAGAAAATCCGTGAAGCTGGCCTTGCCCGGCTTTTCGGCCCTCAGCGCGGCAACCGTATCCTGCACGGCCTGGCGCGCCTGCAACTCAAACTGCGGCGTGGCCAGCAGATCGGCCACCATGTCCACCAGCTCGCTAGTGGTGGCCTGATAGAGCGATTGCAAAACCCAGCACACTTCAACCAAAACCACCAGGCTGATGAAACCCGGAGAACGCTCGCTCAGGCTGGTTTCAATGAATCGCGTGGCGCGGGCCGATTGCGCCTTGTCGTCCTGCGCGAGGTAGCGCACCAGAACGTTGGTATCCAGCCCGATCATGAAAGCCCGCCGTGGCGCTTGGCTGCGGCTTGGCCGATAGCCCGATCCATCGCCGCGAGGCTGACGGGCCTGGCGGCGCGGTGGGCGAACCGTCCTTTCAGGGAAGACACCTTGTTTCTGACCGGAACCACTTTGAATCCATCGCCTTCGGCGACAAAATCGACCCTCGCGCCAGTGTTCAAACCGAGCGCCGCACGGACGGAAACGGGCACGGTGATCTGCCCCTTGCTGGTCAGCGTTGCCATGGGCATAAAAACTCCTTACCTTACGTAAGGAATTATAAGCCTTTGCCCGCCCTTTGCCCAGTCCTTTCTTTCCGCTCCTCCCCCACAAATAGAAAGAAAACGCCAAACGCCAAACGCATTGCCTTAAAGTCGCGGGCATCGTGACCGAGACAGCCGCTCCTTCCCCCGCCGCCTATCTCTGGCGCCAGGCGCTGGCGCGCGTGGCCGGGCACATGGCCGCGTGCGGCGCGCATCCGGCGCGCACGGTGGTGCTGCTGCCGTTTGCCCAGCTCATGGGCGAGGCGGCGCAGCAGTGGGCGGCGCTGTATCCGAGCGGTTTCGCGCCGCGCTTTGAAACCACGCGCCGCTGGGCCGAGCGGCTGGGCAGCTTCGCGCCGGGGCCTAGCGACTTGGCGCTGGAGCGCGGGCGCGATTTGCTCACTGCACGCTCACTGCTGGAAGGCGCGGGCCTGGGCGCGCAGCACGCGCTGCTGGCCGGCCCACTGGTCGATGGCGCGACGCAACTGGCGGCGCTGGCTGCCAGCGTGCCGCCCGCACTGCGCGCCGATTGGGGCGAGCAGGCGCGCCGCGCGCTGCCTTTTGAGGCGCAAGGCTGGCTGGCGCTGGAAGCGGCGCTGGCGCGCATCGCCGTGGCCTGGGCCGCGCACAGCGATTACGCCACCGACGCGCTGCTGGCCGACCGCGTGCGCGGCAGCGTGGATGCGCTGGTGCTGCTGCGCGGCTTGCAGCCCGATCCGCTGGCCGAGCGGCTGCTGGAGCACTTCGGCGTGGAAAAAACGCTGGCGCTTGATTTGGGTGCGGGCGCGGCGGCGGGGCAAGTGCGCTGGCACGAGGCCGCCGGCGCGCAAGACGAAGCCAGCCGCGCCGCCGCCTGCGTGCTGCGCCACATTGCAGCCGGGCGCACGCCGGTGGCGCTGGTGGCGGGCGATAGGCTGCTCACCCGCCGCATCCGCGCGCTGCTGGGCGAGGGCGTGGCGCTGCGCGACGAAACCGGCTGGAAGCTCTCCACCACCCGCGCCGCCGCGCTGCTCATGACCGCCTTGCGCGCCTGCGCGCCCGAGGCGGCCAGCGACACCGTGCTCGACTGGCTCAAGCAATGCCCCGCCGCTGTGGCTTGGACGGCGGGCGATGTGGATCTGCTCGAAAGCGCGCTGCGCCAATACACGTTGGGCCACTGGGAGCAAGCGCCCCGGCTGGCTTTGCTGGCCGCCGGCCAAGACGGTGCGCGCTTGGCCGCGCTGGTGCGCCAAATCGACGCGCAGCGCGACGCCTTGCAAGCGCCGCGCCCGGTGGCCCAGTGGTTGCAGGCGCTGACCGCGCTGCTGCGCGCCAGCGGCGCGTGGGACAGTTTGCAGGCTGACGTTGCAGGGCAAAAAGTGCTTCTATCTCTTGGTCTGTCCGGGCCATTAGCTATGGAATTGGAAGCATCGGGAGCAGCCCGGCAGCGCCTGAGCCACGCCGAATTTGCCGCCTGGGTGGATCAGGTGCTGGAAGCGGCCAGCTTTGTGCCGCCGCACCCGCCCGCGCCGCAGGTCGTCATCGCGCCCTTGCATCAATTGCTGGCGCGGCCTTTTCCTGCCGTGGTGCTGCCCGGCACGGATGCCGAGCGCCTGCCCGCCGCGCCCGAACCGCCGGGGCCTTTTTCCAACGCCGAGCGCGCGCGGCTGGGGTTGCCCACCCGCGAGCAGCTTGGCTGGGCGCAAGCCGCCGCATTGGCGCAGGCGCTGCAAGCGCCGCACGCGGACGTGCTCTGGCGCACGCAGGACGAGGGCGAAGACCGCCAGCCCAGCCCCTTGCTGCAACTGCTCTGGCTGGAGCGCCGCGTGGGGATGCCCTATGTTCCCCTCGCCTACTTGCGGGAGAAAGGTAAGGGAGAGGAAAAAAACTGCGCGCCGCGCCTGGATGTGGGTGAATCTCAAACCCAGAAAAGTATTCAGCCGCCGCTGGCCGGCGATCCGCGCACGCCGCGCCAGGTGCCAGCCGCGCCCACCACGCGCCCCGCGCCCGATGGCCACCTTCTGCCCATCGAACAGCTTTCGGCCAGCGGCTACGAGGCGCTGCGCGCTTGCCCCTACCGCTTCTTCGCCGTGCAGCAACTGCGTTTGCGCGAGGCGCCGGAGATCGACACCGACCCCGACAAGCGCGAGTTCGGCGCGTGGCTGCACCGCCTGCTGTACCTGTTCCACACCGGTATGGCCCAAGCGCCCGCGCCGGACGGGCCGCAGCGCCGTGAGCGGCTCGATGCCTGCGCCCAAACCGCCGCGCGCGAGCTGGCCTTGCCCGGCGATGCGTTCTTGCCCTTCCAGGCGCTGTGGCCCGCGTTGCGCGAGGGCTATCTGCGCTGGCTGGCGGAGCACGAAGGGCAAGGCGCGCGCTTCGAGGCCGGCGAGCTTGAACGCCAGGTGCGGCTCGGCCCCGTCACGCTGCGCGGACGGCTGGACCGGCTCGACCGCCTGCCCGATGGCCGCGCGCTGGTGCTGGACTACAAGACCGAGCGGCCCGAAAAAACCGCCAGGCGCGCCAAGGCCGGCGCCGAAGACACGCAACTGCCCTTTTACGCCGCCCTGCTGGAAGACGACGCGCCGCGCGCGGCCTACCTCAATCTGGGCGAGCGCGATCCGGCAAAAACCTTCGAGCAAACCAGCGTGGTGGCGCTGCGCGATCAATTGGTGGAAGGCATCCTGCACGACCTGCAACAAATCGCCGCCGGTGCGCCCCTGCCCGCCCTGGGCGAAGGCCCGTCATGCGACTGGTGCCAGGCGCGCGGCCTGTGCCGGAGGGATTTCTGGTGGGACTGAATTTTTTTCCTTGCTTGCTTGTATTTCCCGTCATTTCCGCGAAGGCGGGAATTCATAAACGTTTTCTCTTGCAACAACGTTGTTTGGATTCCTGCCTTCGCGGCAATGACGAAGGGGAAAGGTCGGCCCCATGACCCCCGCCTACGAACACAATGGCCGCCCCGTCGATGCGGCGCGCTTTTACGCCATCGCCTGCGACCCGCGCCGCAGTGTGGCGGTGGAGGCTTGCGCCGGGGCGGGCAAGACGTGGATGCTGATTGCGCGCATTGTGCGCGCGCTGATCGAGCCGGGGGCCGATGGCCGCCAGGCCGCACCGCACGAGATTTTGGCCATCACCTTCACCCGCAAGGCCGCCGGCGAAATCCGCCAGCGCCTGAGCAAGGAGCTACAAAATCTGGCGCTGGCGGACGATGCCGAACTGGACGCAGCGCTGATCGAACGCGGCGTGCCCCCCGAGCGCGCCCCGGCCCTGCGCGAGCCGTTGCGCCATGCGTACCGCGCGCTGCTGGAAGCGGGCCGGCCCGTGCAGGTGCGCACCTTTCACGGCTGGTTCGGCGCGCTGCTGGCGCAAGCGCCGCTGGAGGTGCTGCGCCAGTTGGGTCTGCCGCCTTCTTACGAACTGTTGCAAGATGACGCGGGCGCGCTCAATCAAGTGCGCCGCCCGTTTCTGGCCGCGCTCGCGCAAGACGAGGCGCTGGCTTCTGACTACGCCACGCTGGTGGCCTCGCACGGGCGCTCGCAGACCGACAAGGCGCTGCACGCCGCGCTGCAAAAACGCGCCGAATTCACGCTGGCCGACGCAGCCGGTGTAGTCGAGCGTTCGGTGCCGCCCTTTGGCGAGTTGTTCGCGCAACTGGCGGCGTTCGAGTCGCCTTTTGACGTGCTTTTTGACCACGCGCCCACCGCCACGTTGCTGGCCGAAGCCGGGGCGGTGCTGCAAACCGGCGCGCGCACCTTTGCCGAAAAGGGCGCTGAATTGCTTGCCGCGCTCGCCCAGCGCAATGCCGATGACGTGTTCAGCGCGCTGCTCACGCAAAAAAACGAGCCGCGCAAATTCGGCAAGCTCGGCACGCACGCCACGGTGCGCGCCGCGCACGAGGCGCTCATGCCCGTGCTGGCCGCTGGCGAGCAGCACGGCGCCTGGCAGCACCAGCAGCGCCTGGCGCGCCTGACGCGCTGCCTGCTGACGGTGTATGCCGGCCTCAAGCGCGCGCGCGGCTGGGTGGACATGGCCGATCTGGAGCGTGCCGCGCAACTGCTGCTGACCGACCCGGTGCTTTCCGGCTGGGTGCAGCAGCGGCTGGACGCGCAAGTGCGGCATCTGCTGATCGACGAGTTTCAGGACACCAGCCCGGTGCAGTGGCAGGCGCTGCGCGAGTGGCTTTCGGGCTACGCGGGCGCGGGCGGCGGCGGGGCGATTTCGGTGTTCATCGTGGGCGACCCCAAGCAGAGCATCTACCGCTTTCGCCGCGCCGAGCCGCAGGTGTTTCGCGCCGCGCAAGACTTCGTGCAGCAGGCGCTGGGCGGCGAGCGGCTGGCGTGCGATCACACGCGGCGCTGCGCGCCGGCGCTGATCGAGCGCGTGAACACCGTCATGCAGGCCGCGCAGGACGAAGGCCGCTGGGCCGGTTTTCGCCCGCACACCACGGCGTCCACCGACAGCGGCGGCGCGCTGCTGGCGCTGCCGCCCATCCCCCGGCCCGAGGCGGCGGGCGAGCAGGCCGCCCCGCCCGCCTGGCGCGACACGCTCACCGCCGCCCGCGTGCCCGCCGAAGAAACGCTGCGCGCGCTCGAAGCGCGGCAGGCCGCGCATTGGGTGCGCGGGCAAATGGCCGCCGGCGTGCCCGCACGCGACATCCTCGTGCTGGCGCGCAAAAACGAGCCGCTGGCCGCCATGCAAGAAGCGCTGCGGGCTTTAGGCGTGCCCACCGAAATGCCGGAAAAAACCGCGCTGTCCGAAGCCCCCGCCGTGCAAGACGTGATCGCGCTGGCCGATGCGCTCGTCTCCCCCGCGCACGACCTCGCGCTGGCGCGCGCGCTCAAGTCGCCCATCTTCGGCGCGAGCGATGCCGAGCTGACCGAACTGGCCCTGCTCGCGCGCGAGCGCCCCGGTGTTTCATGGTTCGGTTTGCTGCAACAAAAAGAGCTGCTATCCCAGGTGTGGCAAGGGCGTGCGGCTGATTTAATGCAATACTGCCAGTGGCTTGCCACACTGCCGCCGCACGACGCGCTGCAAGCCATCTTTCACCATGCCGGCCTGCCCGCGCGCTACGCCGCCGCCGCGCCCGTGCATGAGCGCGAACGCACGCTGGCGCACCTGAACGCGCTGCTGGCCGCCACACTCGATCTGCAAGGCGGGCGTTACCTCACGCCCTACGCGCTGGTGCGCGCCTTTCGCTCGCACGCGGCGGCAGCCCTGCGCATTCCGCAGATGGAGACCCACGCCCAGGCCGTGCGCCTGCTCACCGTGCACGGCGCCAAGGGGCTGGAAGCTGAAGTGGTCTTGCTGCTCGACGCCCAGGGCGCCGCGCAGCGCGCCGACACCATGAACGCGCTGATCAATTGGCCCGGCCAAGAACGCACCCCCCGGCAATTCGTCTTCCTCACCCAGGAATCGCGCCCGCCGCCCAGCGCTCGCGCCCTGATGGAAGAAGAGCAGCGCGAGCGCGAGCGCGAAGAACTCAACGCCCTGTACGTGGCCCTCACCCGCGCCAAGCGCACGCTGGCGCTCTCCTGCATTACCCCGGCCCAGCCCAGCGCCGCGCCGACGTGGTGGGATCGCCTGCTGCCCTTGGCCGGGCAGATTGCAACCCCGCCCGCCGACGCGCGGGCCGACAAGCAAAACGCCGCCTCTCCGCCCGCCACCCTGCTCGAACTGCCTGCGCTGCCCGCCTCCCGCATGGACGTACCGCCACCCGCGCAGGATGACGAAAACACCGAAAGCTCCCGCATCGGCCAAGCCATGCACTGGCTGCTGGAGCAGGTGGACGAACGCCCATTCGCGTTCGATGGGTCTTTTTCTCCCTCTCCCGCTCGCGGGGGAGAGCCGGGGAGAGGGCCAGCAGCGGCGGTTGAAGAAACAACGCCAGCGCCAGAACACTCCCTGTCTCTAACCATCTCCCCCAAGGAGACGACGGAAAAGGACGGGGGAGCCGCTCATCTGTTTGAACCCAAATTGGCAGAACGCCCGGCGGATGCCCCGCCGCCGTGGAGCGCCGCGCAGCGCGCTGCCGCCGCGCACCGCTTCGCGCTCGACGCCACGCAGCTTGCCCAGGCGCAGCACGCCGCCCGCCGCATCCTGAACGGCCAGGCCGCTTGGGCCTGGTGCGCCGATGACGTGCTGGACGCCTTCAACGAAGTCGAACTCATCCACGCCGGCCAGCGCCTGCGCATCGACCGCCTGGTACGCCGCCGCGCCACCGCCGCCGAACCCGAAAGCTGGTGGATCCTCGACTACAAAAGCGCCGCCCGCCCCGAACAAGCCCCGCACCTGCGCGCCCAACTGGCCGCCTACCGCGCCGCGGTGCAGGCCGTTTACCCGCACGCCCCAATCCACGCCGCCTTCCTGAGCGCCGACGGGCGGCTGGTGGAAAGTTGAGCGTACCGATCCCGGCAGGCAGGCCGAGAAACCACCAGCGGAACTTGCGGGCCAGTTGTCTTTGAAACTCGCTCGCGTCGGCAGGCGCGGCAAGCAGCGACTGGGCCACCATCAGGGTGTGCTCCGTGTCGTCGCTGACCATGCCTCTTGCAAAAACAAGATTCATGCGCCAACGGCCATGCCAGCGCCGGGCAATGCGCTGCGGCGAAAGCCCTTCGGCCGGCAGCCCGAGCGCATCTCCCACCGCAGTGCCCACCAGCACGCCCTGGATTTGGTTTTCTTGGGATGGAAGCATGGAAAAGACACCGGAAAGGCGGAGTGGCGCTATTTTATAAATAGCTCTAAACCATTGTCACATATTATATAAATCACGATTTGATTGGTAATAGCGTATGCCGTGGCACGGATACCGCCTCAGAAATTTTCGGCGTTTTTAAACTTATCAAATTGGGGCGTCCGCTGCAATTCCCAAATGCTTGGGTGCAAGCTCAATGTGTGACGATACCCAGCGCAGCAGGCAAATCTCGCGCGCCGTGCAGGATGCGAACGATGGCGACCTCGTCCGTTTCGGCCTCGAAAAAGATCACGTAGTTGCCCCAGGCACAAGAGCGCAAACCTTCGCCCAGTTCAGGGCGTGCGCGATAACCCCAGGGATTGCGAGCAATGCGCTGGCATTGCTCGCGCAATTCGAGCACGAAGCTCACCGCGCGCACCGGACTGTCAGCGGCAATGTAATCGCCGATGGACTCCAGATCGTGCTCGGCCAGCGGGCTGAAGCGCAGGCGCATCAGCGGGCCTGGCTGCCGGCTTGCGCCTGGTACTTGGCTTGCAGCCTTGCAAACACGGCTTCGGCGCTCTTGCGGGGGCCGCTGGTTCGGCCCGCGTCAATTTCGGCGCGCAAGGCATCCAGTTCTAACTGCTTGCGCTCCTCGCTTTCTTCCAGCAAGCGCAAGCCGGCGCGCACCACCTCGCTGGCGTTGTTGAAGCGCCCGTTTTGGACTTGGCCGCGCACGAAGACTTCAAAATGACTGCCGAGGGCAACGCTGGTAGGCATGAGCATGTTTCCTATCTATTGATAACTGTTATTAAAGCTGATGCCTGCCGCTTTGTCAATGTCCTGCTCGCACAGGCTCAAGGTTCAAAACCCCGCCGCCGCGCGCAGCAGCGCCGCCTTGTCGGTGCGCTCCCAGGTGAATTCCGGCTCGTCGCGGCCAAAGTGGCCGTAGGCGGCGGTTTTGGCGTAGATGGGGCGCAGCAGGTCGAGCATCTGGATGATGCCTTTGGGCCGCAGGTCGAAGTGCTCTTGCACCAGCGCGGCGATTTTTTCGTCGGGGATGGTGCCGGTGCCTTCGGTGAAGACGGTCACGTTCATGGGCCGCGCCACGCCGATGGCGTAGGCCACCTGTATCTGGCACTGGCGCGCCAGGCCCGCGGCGACGATGTTTTTGGCCACGTAGCGCGCGGCATAGGCGGCGGAGCGGTCCACCTTGCTCGGATCCTTGCCGCTAAACGCCCCGCCGCCGTGCGGGCAGGCGCCGCCGTAGGTATCGACGATGATCTTGCGCCCGGTCAGCCCGCAGTCGCCCTGCGGGCCGCCGACGACGAAGCGCCCGGTGGGGTTGATGAGGTAGCGCGTGCCCTTGAGCCACTCGCGGGGCAGCACGGGCTTGATGATTTCCTCGATCACCGCTTCGATGAAGCTGGCCTTCATTTTGGTGGGCGTTTCGCTCTGGTCGGGGCTGTGCTGGGTGGAGAGCACCACGGTGTCGATGCCGTGCGGTTTGCCATCGACGTAGCGCAGCGTGACCTGGCTTTTGGCGTCGGGGCGCAGAAAGGGCAGGCGGCCGTCCTTGCGCAGCATGGCCTGGCGCTCGACGAGGCGGTGCGCGTAGTAAATGGGCGCGGGCATCAGTTCGGGCGTTTCGTCGCAGGCGTAGCCGAACATCAGGCCCTGGTCGCCCGCGCCGGTGTTGAGGTGATCGTCGCTGGCGTGGTCGACGCCCTGCGCAATGTCGTTGCTCTGCTTGTCGTAGCAGACCATCACCGCGCAGCCTTTGTAGTCGATGCCGTACTCGGTATCGTCGTAGCCGATGCGCTTGATGGCATCGCGCGCCACCTGGATGTAGTCCACATGCGCGTTGGTGGTGATCTCGCCGGCCAGTACTACCAGGCCCGTGTTGGTCAGCGTCTCGGCGGCCACGCGGGAATACGGGTCCTGCGCTAGGGCGGCATCGAGGATGGCGTCCGAAATCTGGTCGGCCACCTTGTCGGGATGGCCCTCGGAGACGGACTCGGAAGTGAAGAGAAAGCTGTTGGCCAGTTCCATTGAATAAACTCCGCTAGTTTGAACATGTCGCGTTGCCAAACCGCTGGAGCACTGGCGAACGCTTTAGCAGTATTTTTTTACGTCGCCCCGCAAGTAGTTCCATAACTCGGCGACTCGCGCATTCTAGACCACCATGCTCGTTCTGTATCGCCTGGTTTCCCGCTGGCCGCTGGCGCTGCTGCATGGCGCGGGCGCGCTGCTGGGGTGGCTGACCTGGCTGGCCTCGCCCACCTACCGCCGCCGCTTTGCCGGCAACGCCCGGCAAGCCGGCTACACGTTTGCCCAAGTGCGCGGCGCGGTCGCACACGCCGGGCGCATGGCGGCGGAAACGCCGCGCCTGTGGTTCGGCCCGCCCGTGTCCATTGCGTGGCAGGGGCGCGAGCAAGTGCAGGCCGCCTACGCCGCGCGCAAGGGCATCGTATTCCTCACGCCGCACATGGGGTGTTTCGAGATCACCGCGCAGGCTCTGGCGGCGCACTTCGCTCCCGAGTACGGGCCGATTACCGTGCTGTACCGCCCGGCGCGCCATCCGGCGCTGACCCCGGTCGTCGAAACCGCGCGCCGCCGCGAGGGGTTGGCAACCGCGCCTACCACGCTGGCCGGCGTGCGCCAGATGCTCAAGGCGCTGCGCGCGGGCCGCGCCGTCGGCCTGCTGCCCGACCAGGTGCCGCCCGAAGGCATGGGCCTGTGGACGCCGTTCTTTGGCAAACCCGCCTACACCATGACGCTGGCCGCGCGCCTGGCGCTGCAAACCGGCGCCACGCCCATGCTGGTGTGGGGTGAGCGCCTGCCGCGCGGGCAGGGCTTCAGGCTGCACTTCGAGCCTTTGAGCCAGCTGCTCGCACCCGATCTGGACGCCGCCGTGGCGCAAATCAACTGCGAGATGGAACGCCTCATCCGCCAGTGCCCCCAGCAATATCTGTGGGGCTACGGGCGCTATAAGCAGCCGAGGCCGGAACTATGACCCACCCCGAGGCTGCACGCCCTTCTTTCCCCTCGCCCGCTTGCGGGAGAGGGGCAGGGGAGAGGGCCGGCCGCAGGCCGGTGGGCGCCACGCTTCCTTCTTGGCCCATTGCACGCGCAAGCTCAACCCGGCTTCGGGGCCGGCCCTCTCCCCAACCCTCTCCCACAAGTGGGAGAGGGGGAAAAACCGCGTAGCGGGCAAACCCAAATGCACCCCGCCCTCCTGCTCATGCGCGCCCTCGCGCCGCTGCCGCTGCCGCTGCTGCGCGCGCTGGGCGCGGCGCTGGGCTATCTGCTGTTTCTGCTGGCCGCCAAGCGCCGCCACATTGC
Organism: Burkholderiaceae bacterium; assembly: GCA_031253955.1. Lineage (GTDB taxonomy): Bacteria > Pseudomonadota > Gammaproteobacteria > Burkholderiales > Burkholderiaceae_C > Ottowia. The sequence continues at coordinate 12,374 of JAIRVJ010000101.1, forward strand.
CCTGACCAACCTGCGGCTGTGCTTTCCCGAACTTGGCGCGGGCCAGCGCCGTCGACTGGCGCGGCGCAGCTTCATCGCGTTTTGCCAGGCGCTCATCGACCGCGCCTGGGTCTGGCACGCTCCGCCCGAGGCGGTGCGCCAGCGCATTCAACTCGTAGGGGCGGTCGAAGAACTGCGCCGCCCCGAAGCCGCCGTGCTGTTCGCCCCGCACTTTTACGGCATGGACGCCGGCGGCGCGGCCATCATGCAGCAGGCCGTGACGCTGGGCAGCAGCATCTACACCCCGCAGCCCGGCGCGGCCATCGACGCATGGGTGCGCGCCGGGCGCCAGCGTTTCGGCAACGTCATCATGCTCAGCCGCGCCGACGGCTTCAAACCCATCGTGCGCGCCCTGCGCGAAGGCCGCTACCTGTACCTGCTGCCGGACATGGACTTCGGCCCCGAAGATTCCCTCTTCACTTCCTTCTTCGGCGTGCCCGCCGCCACGCTGCCCTCGCTGCCGCGCTTTGCCCGCCTGGGCCGCACCCGCGTGGTGCCCGCCGTCACCCGCATGACCGCCGGCGGCTACGAAGTGCAGGTGTACCCCGCCTGGCAAAACTACCCCAGCGGCGACCTGCAAGCCGACGCCGCCCGCATGAACCGCGAACTGGAAACCTGGATCCGCGCCATGCCCGAACAGTACTACTGGGTCCACAAACGCTTCAAGACCCGGCCCCCAGGGGAACCGCCGGTGTATTGAATATAAATTTAATAGCTGCGTGTCCATATTTGACATGCGTTTTATATATCAAAATAATCGTAAATACATATAAATTTTTGGCAATAAGCTATAAATTTTCTATCAAGCGCAAACAGAAAAAGAAATGCAAGGATGAATTTTCGATCGGCTGCTATTGCGCAGGCGAAGCGCGCTGCCACCGTGCGATTCCGCGCGACTTGCCGGCCGAGCGCGGGGCGAAGCTGGTTGGGCGTTGAGCGTTTGGTGTTTTTAGCGTGGGAACCTCTTTGCGGCAACCGGCATCTTGCACACTCAACACTCAACGCTCAATGCTCAATGCTCAACGCTTGACGGCACTTGCGCGTGCAGCCACAGCGCCGCTTCGTCCACGCCTTGCCGCTTGAGCGCGGAAAAGAGCAGCATCTGGCCGCCGCCGGCTTGCAGGCGGGCAACGGCGAGCGCCTTGGCTTGCTCGTTGCGGGTGAGTTTGTCGGCCTTGGTGAGGAGCACGAGAAAAGGCAAGCCTTGCTCCACATGCGGGCGGATGACTTCGAGCAGCGCCTGGTCGATTTCCTTGATGCCGTGGCGCGCGTCGCACAGCAGCACGACCGCGGCCAGGCTGGGGCGCGAGATCAGGTACTGGGCCATGACCTGCTGCCAGCGTTGCTTGTCGGCCTGCGGCACGGCGGCGTAGCCGTAGCCGGGCAGGTCGGCCAGCAGCGCGTCGGTGGCGCCCTGGCGGCCCAGCGCGAACAGGTTGATGTGCTGGGTGCGGCCCGGTGTTTTGGAGGCGAAGGCCAGTTGCGTTTGTTGCGTGAGGGTGTTGATGGCGGTGGATTTGCCGGCGTTGGAGCGCCCGACGAAGGCGATTTCGGGCGCGCCTGGCGCCGGCAACTGGTGCAACTGCGCGGCGGTGGTCAGAAAACGCGCGGTGTGCAGCCAAGCCAGCGCCTGACGGACGGCAGCGGGCTGGGGCGCGGGGTGGGTGTGCGAAGAGGGCATGGGCTGCGTGGGACGGGCGCGCATTGTAGAATGATTGGATTCCTTCAATCCTGATTCCAGTCCGCCCATGATGACGAAGCCGCCTGCCGTTCTGCTTGCCGCCGCGCTGTTTGCCGCCACCGCATCGGCCGCCGATGCGCCCAAGCCCGATCCCGAAAAAGGGGCCGCGTCTTTCGCCGGCGTTTGCGCGGCTTGCCACGGGCCGGATGCCGGGGGCATTGCCGCGCTGCCAACGCAGCCCAGGCTGGCGCGGCAGTTTCCGGAGTACATCGCCAAGCAACTGACGGAATTCAAATCCGGCGTGCGCGATAACGCGATCATGAAGCCAATGGCGTCCCTGTTGAGCGATGAGGACGTGCTCAATGTCGCGGCCTGGGTGAGCGCGCAAAAAACCGCGCCCGCCGCCGCGGCGCCGCAAGCGCCGGAACAGGCAGCGTCGGCCGAGGCTCCAGCACAGGAAGCGCCCGATCTCAAGCTGGGCGAGCGCATCTACCGCGGCGGCATCGTGGGTCGCAGCATTCCCGCCTGTTCCGGCTGCCACAGCCCGAACGGGGCGGGCATTCCGGCGCAGTATCCGCATGTGGCGGGGCAGTTCCCGGAATACCTGACGGCGCAGCTCACCGGCTTTCGTGACGGCGTGCGCAAGAACAACACCATCATGACCGACGTGGCCGCCAAGCTCAACGACCGCGAGATCAAGGCGCTGGCTTCTTACATCGCGGGGATGCGCTAAAGCGGTTTTGGTTCGCGTGCTGACCCTTCTGGCAGGCGCGGCCTTGTAGGGGCGAAAGATTTTTCGCCCCTACAGCCGACGGCTTTCTTCCCCCCCTGCTCCTGGAAGAAAAAATGTCATTCACTGGATCAAGACCGCTCTAGCCGATCTGGTGGCGCAGCAGATCGGCCAGCGGCTCGCGCTGGCGCACCAGGCGGGCGCTGGTGCCATTCACCAGTACTTCGGCGGGGCGGGGCCGGCAGTTGTAGTTGCTGCCCATGCTCATGCAATAAGCGCCTGCCGATAGCACCGCCAGCTTGTCGCCGGGCCGCACGGCCAGGCGGCGCTCGTGGCCGATCCAGTCGCCGCTCTCGCACACCGGGCCGACCACTTCCCAAGTCTGCTCGTTGTCTTGGCCGGGAGCGGCCAACGGCACGATGGCGTGGTAAGCCTGATAGAGCGCCGGGCGCGGCAGATCGTTCATGGCCACATCGACAATGCAGAAATTTTTCTGCTCGCCCGGTTTCAGATACAGCACCTCGGTCAGGCACACCCCGGCGTTGCCCACCAGCGAGCGGCCCGGCTCGATGATGATTTTGCGCTGGCCGTGGCCGCGCGCGTCCAGCCGCGCCAGCAGTTGGCCCCACAGTTGCTCCGGGCGCGGCGGGGTTTCGCCCGCGTAATTGATGCCCAGGCCGCCGCCCAGGTCCAGATGGCCGATGGGCACGCCGGCCGCTTCGATGACCTCTATCAGATCGAGCATACGGTCGAGCGCCTCCAGATAGGGCGCGGCTTCGGTGATCTGCGAGCCGATGTGGCAATCGATGCCCGTCACCCGCAGACCGGGCAGGGCGGCGGCGCGCTGGTAGGCGGCAAGCGCCCGCTCGTGCGCAATACCGAATTTGTTGCCCTTCAGCCCTGTGGAGATATAGGGGTGCGTGCGCGCGTCCACGTTCGGGTTCACGCGCAGGCTGATCGGCGCGATGCGGCCGGCCTCTTGCGCCACGGCGCTTAGCACGTCCAGCTCGGTCTCGTTTTCCACGTTGAAGCAGCCGATGCCCGCCTCCAGCGCGCGGCGCATTTCGGCGCGCGTCTTGCCCACGCCGGAAAACACGATTTTTGCGGGCGTCGCGCCGGCGGCCAGCGCCACTTCCAGTTCGCCGCCGGAAAGAATGTCGAACCCGCATCCGGCCTGCGCCATCAGCTTCAAAATCGCCAGCGACGCATTGGCTTTCATCGCGTAGCAGATGAGCGCCTCGCGCCCCGCCAGGGCGCGCTGATAGCCTCCCAGCGCGTGCAGGATGGCCGCTTGCGAATACACGAACAGGGGGGTGCCGTGCTCGGCGGCCAGATCGGACAGGCGCATCTCTTCAGCGCAGAACTGGCCTTGGCGGTAGCTGAAAAACGGCGCGCCGGGCGGTGCGCCAGTGGAGGGCAGTGAAAGAATCATTGGAGGATCAGTCAAAAATCGATTCGGGCGGCGGCGGCGCTGGTGCAGGCGCGGCGGCGCTGGCGCTGGAAGCGGGTGCGCGCGCCGTGCCGGGCAGCAGTGTTTGCACCAGCGTGGCGCGCCCCGCCGAGGCCGGTTCATTGGGCAGATAGAGACTGCCTTTCTGACCGCAGCCGCCAAGACCCGCCAGCGCAACCGCCAAAACTAAAATCGCCGACCGGAACATGGAGCAAATTGTATGACCGACCTGGAGTACCTCGAACGCGCCGAGAGCCTGCTGGCCCAGGTGGAGCAGACGTGCGACGCGATCAACGAGCGCACCAGCGCGGACATCAACTGCCAGCGCGCGGGCGGCATGCTGACGCTGGCATTTGGCCAGCACGGCCAGATCGTCATCAGCCTGCAAAAACCCTTGCAGCAAGTGTGGCTGGCGGCGCGTTCGGGCGGTTATCACTACCGTTTCGACGGCGGCACCTGGCGCGATACCAAGTCAGGCGAGGATTTCCACGCCCGCCTGTCAGCCAGCGCCAGCCAGCACGTGGGGATGGCGCTGGATTTTGGAGCAGGTTGAGCGTTTTTTCTTCTTGCCCCAAAGACGATTATTCAAAATTCATAGCTATATGCCAATGATTTATATGTATTTACAAATATTTTATTCATTAAATACATATAAATCATTGGTATAAAGCTACGAATACGGTAGCATGAGTTTTCACACCGAACGCTCAATGCAAACCGCGCACTCAGTTCTTGAACATATCGAGGATGCGGTTGCGTTCTCCGGCGGGCCGGGGGGGCGCATCGGCAAATTCGTCCGTGGGGACGAGGCCCGCGTCGTCCAGGTGGGTAATGCCGCCGCCGCTGGCGTATTCGTCGTAGTACCAGTCGCCGCCGACGCGGGTGACGCCTTCGGGCGACTTGAGGGCAGCCACGGGCACGCCCTTGAGGGCGGTTTTCATGAAGTCGATCCAGATTGGCAGGCTCAGGCCGCCGCCGGTTTCCCGCGCGCCCAGGGTGCGCGGCGTGTCGTAGCCCATCCACACGGAGGTCACGAGGGTGGGCTGAAAGCCGGTGAACCAGGCGTCGAGCGCGTCGTTGGTGGTGCCGGTTTTGCCGTAGAGGTCGGGCCGTTTGAGCGTGGCCTGCGCCCGGGCCGCGGTGCCGATGCGCGCCACGTCATTGAGCATGGTGTCCATGACGAAGGCGTTGCGCGCGTCGATGGCGCGGCCCGCCTGCGTTGGATCGGGCGGAGCGGTGTCCACCAGGATCTTGCCGCTTGAATCGGTCACGCGCGTGATCAGGTAGGGATTGACGCGGTAGCCGCCATTGGCGAACACCGCGAAAGCGCACGCCATTTGCATGGGCGTCACGGCACCGGCGCCCAGCGCCATTGTCAGGTAGGGCGGGTGGCGCTGGGCGTCGAAACCAAAGCGGGTGATCCAGTCTTGCGCGTATTGCGGGGTGATGGCTTGCAGCACGCGGATGGAAACCAGGTTCTTGGATTTGGCCAGGCCGGTTTTCAGGGGCATCGGCCCCTCGAAGTCGCCGCCGAAGTTTTTCGGCTCCCAGGGCTGGCTGCCGGTAATGCTGGCGTCGAAAAACAGCGGCGCGTCGTCCACCACGGTGGTGGGCGAAAAACCTTTTTCCAGCGCCGCCGAGTAAATGAAGGGCTTGAAGCCGGAGCCGGGCTGACGCCAGGCCTGGATGACGTGGTTGAACTTGTTGGCGTCGAAGTCGAACCCGCCGACCAGCGCCCTGATGGCGCCGTTGCGCGGATCGAGCGCCACCAGCGCGCCTTCCACCTCCGGGATTTGCGTGATCGACCATTCGTTGTCGGCGCTCCTGACCACACGCACCACCGCGCCGCGCCGGATGCGCGTGGCCGGCGGCGCCTTGGGCGAGAGGCCAGCTTGCGTCTGGCGCAGCCCGTTGCCGGCGATGGCGATCCTGGCGCCGCCGGGGCGCTGCACCAGCACGCGGTGCGGGTCGGCTTCCAACACCACCGCCGAGAGCAGATCGCCGCTGTCGGGGATGTCACCCAGAATGGTGTCGATGTCGTCGGCTTCGCTCTGCGCGTCCTGGCCATTGGACAGATTGACGAACTTTTCCGGCCCGCGCCAGGCCCTGCGGCGGTCGAAATTGAGCAGGCCCTGGCGCAAGGCGTCGTAGGCGGCCTCCTGGTCGGCGGCGTGCAGGGTCGTGTAAACATTCAGCCCGCGGCTGTAGGCTTGATCGCCGTATTGATCGGCGATCATTTGCCGCGCCATCTCGGCCACGTACTCGGCGTGGATCCCGGTATCTTCATTGCGCGGGTGCAGGCGCAGCGGCTCTTTCCTGGCTGCTTCGGCCTGCTCGGCGGTGATGAAGTCGAACTTCTGCATGCGCTCGATGATGTAAAGCTGCCTTGTGCGGGCGCGCTCCGGGTTGGCGAACGGGTTGAACGTGGACGGGGCCTTGGGCAGGCCGGCCAGCATGGCGGCCTCGGCCACGGTGATGTCCTTGAGCGGTTTGCCGAAGTACACCTCCGAAGCGGCGGCAAAGCCGTAGGCGCGGTTGCCAAGGTAGATCTGGTTCATGTAGATCTCCAGAATCTGGTCCTTGGTCAGCAGGTGTTCGAGCTTGAACGTCAGCAGGACTTCGTAAATTTTCCGGGTGTAGGTTTTTTCGGAGCTGAGATAGACATTGCGCGCCACCTGCATGGTGATGGTGGAGGCGCCCTGGCTTCTGAAGTTGCGCAGGTTGGCCAGGGCCGCGCGCGCGAGGCCCACGTAGTCCACTCCGCTGTGGTGGTAAAAGCGCGCGTCCTCGATGGCCAGCACCGCGTTTTGCATCACCTGCGGAATATCCTTGATCGGCGTCAAGTTCCGGCGCTCTTCGCCGAACTCGCCGATCAGCGTGCCTTCCGAGGTAAAGACACGCAACGGCAATTTGGGCCGGTAGTTGAGCAGATCGGCCGATACGTCCGGCAGGTTGGGATAGGCGATGGCCAACGCCACGCCGCCCGCGAATGCGGCGCCAAGCAGGGCGGCTGCGATCAGTGCGGCGCTCCAGCCGAACAGTTTGCCTGTCCACCGCAGCCAACGCGGGCGGTCTGCGTCTGTGCGCCTGCGCGCGTCGTTGCTGCCGGGTTTTCGAGTCGACATCTGAACTGAATGCAAGTAGGAGTGGATGGGCGCAAGCCCGCATCATGATCGGGGCTGCTGGACAGTCGCAATTGTCGCGCTTTGATGGGGTCTGGACGGCCTGGCAACTGCCTTCGCTAAGGAGCGCGCCGACGGAAAATCTGGGAGTTCGTCAGTTTTTGGCAACGAATAGAGGCAGGAGAGATGAATAAATCTTTTGTTGGACAACAAGTTGCTGTTAGGATTGAAACCAATTCATGAGAGTCTCTGGTTCTCGTTCCCAGTCAACGCTACAGGTAACAACTTGGACATTGGATCGCTCTTTGGGCGCACATCTTCTCCGATGCTCGGCTTGGACATCAGTGCATCCAGCCTGAAGCTGGTCGAGTTGAGCAAAGATCGCGCCGACAACATGGTGCTTGAACGCTGTGGGATCGAGCCGCTGGAGCGCGGCTGGATCAGCGAGGGCACGATCGAAAAGTTCGACGAAGTCGCCGAGGCGGCGCGCCGGCTGCTCAACAAGACTGGCGCCAGAACTAAACAGGTGGCGCTGGCTCTGCCGACTTCCGTGGTCATCAGCAAGCGGGTGGTGCTGCCCGCCGGCCTGAGCGAGCGCGAACTGGAAGTTCAGGTCGAATCCGAGGCCAACCAGTACATACCGTTTTCGCTCGACGAGGTGAGCCTGGATTTTTGCGTGGTTGGCCCCAGCAAAACATCCGTGGGCGATGTGGACGTGATGATCGCCGCCTCGCGCAAGGAAAAACTGGAGGAACGGCAAGGTCTGGTCGAGGCGGTCGGTTTGACGCCGGTGGTCGTTGATGTGGAATCCTATGCGTCGCGGCTGGCGGCCAGTCGTGTGATCGGGCGGCTGCCTGGCGGCGGCGCCGGGGCCATGATAGCGCTGTTCGAGATCGGCGCAACCAGTTCGGCTATGCAGGTGATGCGCGACGACGATCTGGTGTATGAGCGCGACCAGGTTTTTGGGGGCGCCCAACTGACCCAGATGATCGCCCGCCAGTACGGCTTCACGGCCGAAGAAGCCGAAACCAAGAAACGCGGCGGCGACCTACCCGACGATTTCGGCACGGCGGTGCTGGAGCCTTTTGTCGAGACGCTGGCGCAGGAGGTGGATCGCGCGCTGAAGTTCTTCTTCACCAGCACGCCCAACAACCGGGTCGACTACGTCATGCTCGCCGGCGGCAGCGGATCGCTGACAGGGCTGACGAAAGCGGTGACGCGCCACACTTCGTTTCCCTGCCAAGTGATCAATCCTTTTGATGGCATGGAGGTCAGTAGCAGCGTGCGCGAAAAGAAAGTGCTGCGTGAGGCGCCTTCTTACCTTACGGCCTGCGGTTTGGCCATGCGGAGGTACCTGCGGTGATTTTGATCAACCTGCTCCCGCATCGGGAGATAGCGCGCCAGAGGGCGCGGCAGTACTTCAATGTTTCGCTGGTGCTGGCGGCGGTGGCTGGCGCGCTGGTCTGCCTCATCATCTTTCTCTGGTTCCAGTTGATGATCTCCAATCAGAAGGGGCGTAACGACACCCTCAGAACGGAGAATGCCAAGCTGGACCAGCAGATCAAGGAAGTGGCCTCGCTGCAAAGCGAAATTGCCGCGCTCAAGGCGCGCCAGCAGGCGGTGGAAAGTTTGCAGATCAACCGCAACCTGCCCGTGCATCTCATGAACGAGTCGGTGCGGCAGTTGCCCGACGGAATGGTTCTTAGGGGCATCAAGCAGGAAAACCAGAACGTCACGTTCACTGGATCGGCGCAATCCAACGAGCGTGTGGCGGGATTGCTGACCAATCTGTACAACTACAACCATAGCCAGTGGTTGACCAAGCCCGATCTGGTGGAGATCGTGGCCGGGAGTATGGCGATCAGCCCCAAGGAACAGCGGCGCGTCTATAACTTCACGATCCGAGCGCAGCTTGCGCAGGCCAGCGCGGCCCAGGAGGCTGCGTCCGCCAAGCCCGCTGGCGCCGCCGGTAAAAATTAAGGGGGACTGGATATGGCTACCAAGGTGAACATTGCCAGTTTGAGAGAGCAATTTCGCATCGTCGACAGGCGCAGCCCGTGGACATGGCCGGCGTTGCCGCGCTATATCTTGCTACTCGCCGTGGCGGCGCTGGTGGTGGGCTTGGTTTGGTATGTCGTATTCAGCGATGACATGACCCAACTGGAAAGGGAGCGCCAGACGGAAGTCACGCTGCGGGCCGATTTTCAGAAGAAAGTCCAGCAAGCGGCGAGCCTCGAAGATCTCAAGAAGCAAAAAGAGCAAGTCATGCAGTACGTGGCCTTGCTGGAAAAACAGCTTCCGGGCAAGGCCGAGATGGATGTGCTGCTGTCCGACATTAATCAGGCCGGGCTTGGGCGCAGCCTTCAGTTCGAGGTGTTCCGTCCGGGCCAAGAGGTGGCCAGAGAGTACTACGTAGAGAAGCCCATCACGCTGAAGGTGACGGGACGCTATCATGATATCGGCGCTTTCGTCGCCGACATTGCCGCCCTGTCGCGCATCGTGACGCTCAACAACGTGGATATAAAGCCGGCTAACAGCAAGGATGCGCGCGGGGGAGGCATCATGGTTCTGGATGCGATAGCTAAGACTTTCCGCTACCTCGACGAGAGCGAAATCGAGGCGCAGCGCAGGGCGACTTCAGGGAAGAAGAAATGAAAGTGCGGTTGCTTTTCTTCGCGGCGTCGGCCCTGACGCTGATAACGCTGGCCGGATGCGGGAGCGGCGAGGATGCCGATCTGCGCGACTGGATGAACGAGCAGCGCAGCAAGGCGGTGCCCAGGGTCACGCCGATTCAGCCGCCGGTGCCTTATGTGCCTTTGGCGTACACCGAGGGGCGGTCGAACAATCCGGATCCGTTCGACGTGGACCGGTTGCTGAAATCTTTGTTGCCGAAACCCGGCCCAGGAGATGCAGTCCTCACGCAGTTTGAGATTGAATGTAATCAGCGCCGGAAAGAGCCACTTGAAAGCTATCCGCTAGATGCCATGACCATGGTGGGCAGTCTGTACCGTGCCGGAATCAGGGTAGCCTTGGTGCGGATTGACAAGCTGCTCTATCAGGTCCACATGGGAAATTACCTGGGCCAGAACTGCGGCAAGGTGACCAAGCTTGTTGAAAACGAAGTGACGCTGCGCGAAATCGTGCGAGACGGGACGGGTGAAGTGATCGAACGCCCCGCCACGCTGCAGTTGCAGGAGAAGACCAAATGAGAACATGGTTTCAGTGGAGTGTGAGGGGTCTGGCAAGTTTTGTGCTTGCCGCCTCGGCTGCCGTTTTAGCGATTCCCGTGTCCGCACAGGATTTGCCGGCCATCCAGTCGGTGACCGGCAGCGTGCAGGGCGGGGCGGATGTGGTGCGGATCGACTTCTCGCAGTCTCTCGCCGCAGTTCCGCAAGGGTTTGTCGTGCAGTCGCCCGCGCGGATCGCACTCGACTTTCCCGGTGTGACCAGCGGTTTGGCCCAAAGCACCGTGGCCGTTGACCAGGGCAACGTCAAGGCGGCCCATGTTGTGCAGGCCGGCGATCGCACGCGTGTGGTACTGAATCTGGGGCAGCCTACCACCTACCATCTGGAGCTTCAGGGCAAGTCGTTGCTGGTAGCGCTGGATCCGGTGAAAAAGACGTCCGTGGCCGCGCCTTCGACCCAGATGTTCGCAGAAAGCCGCAACGCCGATACCTTGCCCCTGCGCGACATTGATTTCCGGCGCAGCACCGACAACACCGGCCGGATCATCATTGATCTTCCGAACGATCAGGTCGGGGTCGATATCCGCGTGCAAGGAAAAAATGTGGTAGTTGATCTGCTCAAGACCAGTCTGCCGGAAGGATTGCGCAGGCGTCTGGATGTGAGCGATTTCGGCACCCCCGTGCAGACCATTACCACCACGCAGGTAGGCGATCGGGTGCATGTGGTGATTGAACCCAAGGGCGCGTGGGAGCACAGCGCCTACCAAAGCGGCAACCAGCTGGTGGTGGAAGTGCACCAGCAAAGGAGCGATCCCAACAAGCTTACCAGCGGGCCTGGCTATAAGGGCGACAAGCTTTCGCTCAACTTCCAGAACATTGACGTGCGCTCTCTGTTGCAGGTCATCGCCGACTTCACCAACTTCAACGTTGTCACTTCCGACTCCGTGCAAGGCAGCGTGACCCTGCGCCTGAAAGATGTGCCATGGGATCAGGCGCTGGACATTATCCTGCAAGCCAAAAACCTGGGCATGAAGCGCGTCGGCAACGTGCTGCAGATCGCTCCCAAGGAAGAAATGGCGGCCAAGGAAAAGGCTGAGTTCCAGGCCAAGGCCGAGATTCAAAATCTCGAACCCCTGCAAAGCGAGTCGTTCCAACTCAATTACACCAAGGCCGCCGATGTTGCCGCGCAGTTAACGAGCGGTGGTGGGAGCGGTGGCACTGGCAGTAGCAGCAACAATGCCGGGCGCCTCCTCAGCTCTCGTGGGGCAGTGGTGGCTGAGCCGCGCACCAACCAGATTTTCGTGTACGACATTCCGTCGCGGCTTGAGCAGGTGCGGGAAATGATTGCCAAGCTGGATGTCCCCGTACGGCAGGTTCTGATTGAGGCGCGCGTCGTCATTGCTTCCGACACCTTTGGCCGTTCCTTGGGCGTCAAGCTCGGCGGCAGCGACCTGCGCGGCGTCAAGGGTGGCGATGCCGGTTATAGCGCCAGCAACGGCAACCGGATTGCTTTCGGCGGCTCCTACGATGCCGTGTCGGCAGCCACCGGGGAAGGCACCACCACCGGCTCTACGATGAATAATACGAACACGCAATTCATCAACATGCCGGCGGTTGGCGTCAATGGAATCAGTCCGGCCAATTTTGCGATTTCGCTGTTCAATTCCGCCGCCAACCGGTTCCTCGACCTGGAAATTTCCGCGATCGAGGGCGATGGCACCGGTAAAACGCTCGCCAGTCCGCGCGTGGTCACGGCCGACCAGACCAAGGCGGTCATCGAGCAAGGTACCGACTACGCGTATCAGCAGGCCACTTCCAGCGGCGCGACGGCGGTATCTTTCAGAAAAGCCTCCCTCAAGCTTGAAGTGACGCCGCAAATCACGCCCGAGGGTAATATCATCATGGATCTGGACATCACCGACGACACCCCCGGCGGTGTGGTGGCTGGTGCCATGTCAATCAACACCAAGCACGTTCAGACCCAGGTGCTGATCGAAAACGGCGGCACCGTCGTGATTGGCGGCATTTTCACGATGGACGAAACCGATTCGGTCACAAAGGTGCCTCTGTTGGGCGACATACCCCTTCTTGGCAACCTGTTCAAGCAAAACGCCAAGACCAAGAACAAGCAGGAGTTGCTGGTGTTCATCACGCCCAAAGTCGTGGCTGATGGCGGGGCGATCCGGTAATAATCCGGCAAGTTTGGTGCGTAGCTAACAACGTGGGATTGATTATGAAAAAGTTTCTAGCTTTCTTGGCAGTCATCGCCTCCGCGCTACTGCTGGCGTCCTGCGGCGGCGGCGGCGGCTCTCCGGGCGTTACTGGGCCAACCAATGAGTTGCGCATGACGCCCTCGCTCAGCGGCGTCAGCATGGTGGCGGGAACCTTCAGCGATGTCGCCACGATCAGCCACGGCGTTTCGCCTTACTACGTCATTTCCTCTGCCCCAGCGGCCGACGCACGCATTCTGAGCGACGGCACCTTGCGCATCTTCGGCTACTTGCCCGGCTCCGCCACGGTGACGGTGCAGGATTCCAGCATCCCGCCAACTTCTCTCCCGCTGGATGTGACCGTGAAGGCGCTTCCTCCGCTTTACACCGATCCGGACCTTACCGGAGGATTGGAATTAGGGCCGGGAGTCACGTTTTATTTCACCGTGCATGGCGGCATGCCGCCGTATGTGGTTAGCGGCACCAGCTCGGTTTTCCGTGTTAGCTGCGTCAATCCGGTTGGCCAGTCCTGCCCAGACTACTATTACAGTGTCACGGCAAGTAGCTCATTCGCCGGCACGGGATCCATCGTTATTACCGACCAATACCGGTTTGCTGATCCACCAGATCTTTTGAATATCTCGGTGACCGTGAAGACGCCCGAACCGATGATGGCCTTGGCGGTTGCCCCGACATCACTGACCGGTAGAGTCGGCACGACTGCCACTGCCATGGTCATGGGAGGCGTAAGTCCGTATCAGGTCGCTTCGTCCAATCCGGGTGTGGCAAGCGCCTCGGTGAGCGGTTCAACGATTACCGTGAACTTCCTTACCGTAGGTGCGAGCGTCATTACCGTGGTCGATTCCACGGGCAAAACGGTGACGCTCAACGTGACTGCTACGGGAATCATCCCGGCCCTGACGGTGTCGCCGGGATCGGGAACACTTGGCAACCCAGATGGCACCGGACCGATTCCGATTACCTTTACCATTTCGGGTGGGACGAGTCCCTACACAGCGGGGGTTACGCCTGCGGGCGCGCCGTATATAACGGCCACTGTCAGTGGGACGACTCTGACTGTCACCCGCGTGCAAGGTAGTGCAGCGTGCATCGCCTCCGGCGGAGATAAAGAGGTTCCTGTCGCTGTCACGGACAACAACGGCCAAACGATTTCGGTTGGCGTGAGTCTGACGCACAATACTACTATAGGTGTGTGTCCATGATATCCATCTGAATCCTTTCACGCTCCTCCAAACTGGCCCCCTACGGGCCAGTTTTTTTGGGTGCGAATCCTGCGGCTGTGCGATGGTGCCGCGATGAAGCGCGTCTCTTCTTTTTCCTTGGACTGGCGCACGCTGTGGCGCGACTGGCGGGCTGGGGAGTTGCGGCTGATCGTGGCCGGAATAGTGCTGGCGATGGCGGCATTCACGGCGGACGGTTTTTTCCGACCGGCTGCAAGGGCGGCTTGCAGCGCGATGCGCGCCAATTGTTGGGGGGTGATGTGGTGCTGGTGAGCGACAGTGCGCCGCTCACGGAGTGGCTGACCCAGGCACGGCGCTTGGACTTGGATGCTGCCCAGACTCTGAGCTTTCCAACCATGGCGCGCGCGTTCGATGCCTTGGGCGGAGCGGCTCGTTCGCTGGTGCTCAAGGCGGTATCCAGCGGCCGGCAGGCCGCGCCATAGGCGCTTGGTAGCCGGATTTTGCCGTCGCGCCGGTTTTGCGGGCGAGACGCCCGCGTTGCGCTCCGCTGGTTTTGTTGTTGTATAGTCGTTCATGAAATAAATCAGACATGCCTTCTCCCTGTGTCCAGCCAGATCAGCATGTCTGATTTATTTCACGGTTGACTATATAGTCGACTCTGCAATAAATCGGAGATACACTAAAGATTGTGTTCAATCCGGAAAGCATCATGGCCTACAGCGCAGACCTCAAGCAAAGGGTACTGGCCTTTGTGGCTGCCGGAGGCAGCAAGATTGAGGCAGCCAGGCTGTTTTCTCTGGCGCGCTCAACACTGTACGTGTGGCTGGGGCAGCCGGTCGATC
>JAIRVJ010000074.1 GCA_031253955.1 Burkholderiaceae bacterium
CGGGCTGCTCTTTGATGAAGAGAAAACAGCCTGGCTGCCTCAATCTTGCTGCCTCCGGCAGCCACAAAAGCCAGTACCCTTTGCTTGAGGTCTTCGCTGTAGGCCATGACGTTCTCCTGGGTGAACTTGGCGTATAGTCTATGTCTAATTTGTTGCAGAGTCAACTATAAAAATATCGCAAACACATACAATACATAGGCATTTAGAACGGTTTTGGTTTAGTTGATGACACTTTTTTTCTGGAAATAGGGGGAAGAAAGCCCCCGGTTGTAGGGGCGAAAATTTTTCGCCCCCATCGCAGCGAAAGAACGTGGCGCCTTGAATGAGGCGCTGCCGGGCGAAAAATTTTTCGCCCCTACAAGGCAGTTCCTGCCACGAATAGGAGTGTCAACACTTGACTCAAAACCGCTCTAATTTCAATTCGCGTTCAAGATGATCAGAAACCATCGCCAAAAGTCGTCATTCCCGCGAAGGCGGGAATCCATGGGTGCGCTGAACAAGCACGTCGGATCAAAGAAGCGTTCCTGGATTCCCGCCTTCGCGGGAATGACGGGATATTTTTTCGTTTTAAACGAGAAATGAAATAAGGTAGCGTCGCCCGGCCTGCGGCCAGCCCTTTCCCCTGCCCATCTCCCGCCAGCGGGCGAGGGAAAAAGCCCCCTACCGATACCTGTGGCGATCCATCATCCGGTAGGCGGTGCGTTCGGACACGCCCATGACTTCGGCGACGCGCCGCCGGTTGCCGCCGTATTTCTTGAGCAAGCTGGCCAGGTATTCGCGTTCGATGCCCTCCAGCGTCGGTTCGCCGCGCAGCATCAACCCATCATGAAGCGTTTGCGCGCCGGGGGCGGCGGTTTCGGCCTGGGGCGCGGGCGGGAAGATGGGCGCACCGATCTGGAGCGGGCCGAGGTGCATGGCGTCCACCTCGCGTCCCTGGCCCAGCAGGATGAGCGCGCGCTCGATGACGTTGCGCAGCTCGCGCACGTTGCCGGGCCAGTCGTAGGCCATGAGCCGGTCGATGGCCGCCGCACTGAAAGTAGCCGGCTCCAGCCCCATGGATTGCCGCCGGCGGGCCATGAAGTGGGTGGCCAGCGGCGCAATGTCGGCGCGGCGCGCGCGCAGCGGCGGCACGTCGATGACGAAGGCCGACAGCCGATAGTACAGGTCGTCGCGGAATTGGCCGGCGCCGGCGCGCTGGCGCAGGTCGCGGTTGGTGGCGGCGAGGATGCGCACGTCGGCGCGTAGATCGGCGTTGGCGCCCACGCGCCGGAAGCGCCCGGTTTCCAGCACGCGCAGCAGCTTGGCCTGGATGGCGGCGCTGGTTTCGCCGATCTCGTCCAGAAACAGGGTGCCGTGCGCCGCCGCTTCGATCAGGCCGGCCTTGCGCCGGTCGGCCCCGGTGAAAGCGCCGCGCTCGTGCCCGAACAGTTCCGACTCGAACAGCGATTCCTGCAAGGTGCAGCAGTCCACGGCGATACAGCTTTCGGCCCGGCGCGGGCTGGCCGCATGGATGGCTTGCGCCACCAGTTCCTTGCCGGAACCGCTTTCGCCCTGAATGAGCACGGTCACGTCGCTGCCGGCCACTTCGGCGATCAGGTGGCGCAACTGCCGCATGGCGGGGCTGCCGCCGATCATGGCGCCGGCGGGGTCGGTTTGCCGGATGGCTTTCTGGGCGCGCCACTGGCTGCGCTCCAGCGCGTC
Source organism: Burkholderiaceae bacterium (assembly GCA_031253955.1). Taxonomy (GTDB): domain Bacteria; phylum Pseudomonadota; class Gammaproteobacteria; order Burkholderiales; family Burkholderiaceae_C; genus Ottowia. The sequence goes on from JAIRVJ010000074.1 coordinate 1,702, forward strand.
GCGGATGACGATTTCAAGCTCGTCCAGATTGACCGGCTTGACCAGATAGTCCGCCGCGCCCAACCGCATCGCCTCAACCGCTTGATTGACGTTGCCGTAGGCGGTGAGCATGACCACGGGCCGGGAGCTTGCCAGTTCGCTCAACGGGCCAAAGCCGTCCGCGTCGGGCAGCTTGGCGTCCAGCAGCACCAGGTCGGGAGCGAAGGCGGCGATGCGCCCGCTGGCTTCTTGCCACGACTGCGCGCCATCGACCTCATAGCCCGCCTTGCCCAGTTCCTTGACGAGCAGGCGGTTGAGGACGATGTCGTCTTCCACCACGAGAATCGAGGCATTCACCGGATAAGTCTTGGTCATCAGGCAATTGTCACGCATCCGGCGCGCGGCGCAGGATGAGCGAAAAGTCGCTGCCCTGGCCGGGCGCGCTGCGCACGTCGATGCGCCCGCCGAAACGCTCCATGGTCGCCTTGCTGATCGCCAGCCCCAGGCCGGTGCCGCGCTGCCCGTCGGCGCGGTGGCTGAAAAACGGCATAAAGATCAGCGGCAAATCCTTGGCGTCGATGCCGCAGCCGGTGTCGCGCACCGACAGCACGAACTCTTGCCCGCTGGTGGCCTGAGCGCCGCGGATGTCGATCCGTCCCCCCTGCGGCATGGCGTGCAGCGCGTTGTGCACCAGATTCACCAGCACCTGGCGCAATTCGGCCTCGTCACCCATCACGGAGAGCGCAGGCGGCACGCCGTCCACGCTGGCCGCGACGCCACGCATCCGGCATTCCTCGCGCAGCAGCGCCAGCACGTCGTCGATGGCCGCGGCCACGTTCACCGGTTGCAGCGTTTGCGCGGGCGCCTGGCTCATCTGCAGCATGCGCTGGGTGGTGAGCACGCAGCGGTCGATTTCGTGATCGACCAGCTCCAGATAACCGGTCAGCTCCTGGCGCTCCATTTGGCCGCTGCGCAAACCGCGCAGGCTGGCTTGCAGCGCGATGCGGATCGACGACAGCGGGTTGTGAATTTCATGCGCCACGCCATTGGCCAGCAAGCCGATGGTGGACAGCCGCTGCTGCTGTGAAAAGCGGATGGTGCGGTCCAGCGGGCGCAACACCTCGATTACCAGCATCTCGCCGTCTTCCTGCGTCAGCGGCGCGGCGTCAATGTCCACCTCCACCGCGCCGCCATCGCCGCGCTGCAAGCTCATCATGCTGTGCACCGCGCGGGCGCACTGGCCGATTTCAGCCACCGGGCAGGTCACTAGTGTGCTGGGGCAAGGTTCGGCCAGGCCGCGGCCAATCTGGTGGCAGGGCTGGCCGACGATGGACGGCAGATCGTGGCCGAGCAAATCGGCATACGCCCGGTTGGCCAGGCGAATGCGGTAGTCGGGGCCGATCACCACCACCGGGTCGGGCATGCCATCGACCAGGTGTTGCAAAAACTGCCGCTCGCGCCGCAGGCTGGCCACCGTCTCGCCCAGCCGTTCGGCCATGCGGTCGAAAGCGTGCCCCACGCGGCCCAGCTCATCGCCGGCGCGCGATTGCACGCGGGCGCCCAGGTCGCCCGCCGCCAGCCGGTCCGCCGCCAGCGCCAGCGCGGCCAGCGGCGCGGCCACCTGCCGGCGCAGCGTCAGCAGCATGATGAGGGCGAACAGCGCCAGCGCGCCCAGCACCACCGCGGCCCCCAGCATGGCCGTGCCGCGCCCCAGCCCAGCGATGGATTGGGGCTGAAAGTCAAGCACCAGCAAGCCATTGACCGGGTGCTGCCCGGCGGCGCCGTGGCATTGGCTGCAACGCTCATGATTGGCAATGGGATAAACGATTTGCAGATGCTTGCCCGCGCCGTCCGTGTTCCAGCGCAGGCGCTCGCGGCAATCGGCGCCAGCGCACAGTTGCTGCGCCGAGATCAGCGGCTGCGGCGCGGCGGCCGGCTGCCGCCACGACGCCTCATTGGGCATGACGCGCTCGCCTCCGATGGGGCCGCCCACCAGCGAGTCAAAACGAAGCTCGCCCACGGGCGACAGCAGCCGAGCCTGCTCCACGCCGGGGGTATGGCCCAGGTGCTTGAGGATGTCAGCCATGCCGTCCAGATCGCGCTTGAGCATCGCGTTTTGCAGGCTGGCCTCCATCAGCCGCGCCATCCGGCGCGCCGCGTCTTCCTGCTGCTGGCGCAACGCGCGCTGACCGACCGCCAGCCCCAGCGCCACCACCAACGCGGCGGAGGCCAGCAAGGCCACGATCAGCCCCAGCATCAGCCGCCGCGACACCGAGGCAGCCAACCATTCGCGCCAGCGCGCGCGACGGGCCGGGGAGGTTTCAGGCGAAGGTAACGCGGTCATGGGTGAAGCGGTGGAATCCATCGCGCGTATTTTCCAGCGCGATGGGCGGTGGCGTCATGTCCCGGCGCGTCAATTTGCCATGGTTTCGACAAGGGCGAAAAAATTTTTCGCCTCTACAAGGAAAAAATACTATTTTGATAGCTTCATGTCCAAGTGATATATGGTTTTTATATAGAAATCATATAAAAACCATATAAAACACTAGTAATCAGCTATTGATTTTGCAGTTCTCATCAGCCGCAACAACCGGCGGTATCGCGGCTACGGAAGGCAGGCGGGCGGCGCAGTTTTGGCAGGCGGCGAGCGTCATGCCGGCCAGGGTGGCGTAAAACGGGGTGGCGGCGCGCTGGCTGACGCGGGCGGCGAATGCGGGCAGCCAGGTCAGCAGATGCGTCTTGAGAAAACGCGCCGCTTCCCTGAGTTCGCCCTGTTCCAGCAGCAGGGCGGTGAATTCGAGTTCGGTGGCTAGATGGTCGTCGGCAAGCCGCCGCCAGTTAGCCGCTTGCACGCCGTGGCGGCGGTAGAAGGCGCGCACGGCAAAGGTCGGCTCTTGCAGCATCAGGTGGTCTTCGTCGCGCCAGACCGATTCGTGCGGCGAGGCGCGCAGCGCGTGGGTGAGGTAGATGGCGGCAAAGTCGGCGGCCAGGTCGTCTTCGCTGGAGGCGGGCAGCGAAGCTGGCTGCGGCGCGCCGCCGCAGTAGGCATTGAAGATGGCCGCAAGCGCCGCTTGCATGCCGCGCAGCCACAGATCATCGGCCGCCAGCAGCGTGAGCGTGCCCGGAAAACCGTTGGCGTGGAGCGCGGCTAGGACTTGCGGAGAACGCTCGCTTTCATGCAGCCAGGCCAGCGCGCGCAAATCCTCGGCGGCCATGCGCGCCCACGGATCGGCGCTCGGCGCGGCCTGCGCGGCGCCGGTCATGGCGCGGCCTTGCCGGGGCTGGCGGCGGCGGGCGGGGCGTCGTCGCGTACCTTCAATTCGCACGGCGTTTCGTTGCTGCCGGTCATGGGGATGCAGCCGTTTTCGGGTGGCGTGTCCACGCGGCCTTCGGGGTGCGCGATGAAGACGATGGAAGGATTGGTGAGCAGAGGACTGGCCATGTGCTTGACCTGGCGCACGGGCACGTCCTGGCCCTTGACCATCGCCTTGGTGTCCCACGTGCCGGCGCGCAACTGGTCGATGGGGCCGATGTCGAGCACGCGCATCATGCACGCGGCCACGCAGTACGGTTTGCGGCCCGCTTCCAGTTCGTCGATGCACATATTGCATTTCTTGACGATGTTCTCGATCGGATCGAACTGCGGCGCGCCATACGGGCAGGCGGCCTGGCAGCGGCGGCAGCCGATGCACAGCGTGGAGTCGATGTCCACCACGCCGTTGTCGGCGCGCTTCCAGATAGCGCCGGTCGGGCACGACGGTATGCAGGCCGGCTCGGCGCAGTGGTTGCACGACATGTTCATCTTGTAGGCAAACACCTGCGGGAAGGTTCCGCCCTCGACGTACATCACGCGCCGAAAGCGCGGCCCCGGCGGCAGGCCGTTCTTGTCTTTGCAGGCGATCTCGCAGGCGCGGCAGCCGATGCAATCGACGTTGTTGTGGATGAAGCCCAATTGCACCTTGGGCTTGACCGGCTCGTAGGTGGTGGCGTCGCGCCGCTCTTGCGCATATTTCACGCGCGCCCTGGCATCGACGCCCAGTTTGTTGATGACTTGTTTTTCAGCCATGATCGCGCCCCTCCTACATATCGCGGCGGAACACCGCCGAACGGGAGACGGCCAGCTCGTCCCAGCCGGGCCGGTGCGTCAGCTGGGTCTTTTTGATCTGCACCATGGCGTTGTTGTAGGCGAACGCGCCCGCCGGACTGGGGTTGTCCAGCGTCAGGAAGTCGGGGTTGCCGGCGCGGTCGATGCCGTCCTGGTCCCGGTCCATCCACGCGCCCTCGAACAGCGCCAGCACGCCAGGCATAAGGCGCTCGGTGACGTAGGCGGGCACCACCGTTTTACCGCGGTCGTTCCAGATTTCCACCGTGTCGCCGGTGCGGATGCCGAGTTTTTGCGCGTCGCTGGCGTTGATGGTGACTTCCTGCGTGTAGGTTTCGCGCAGCCACGGAATGTTGTTGAAGATCGAGTGCGTGCGCCAGCGCGGGTGCGGGCTGATGAGGTGGAACGGATACTTCTGCGCAATCGGGTGGTTGAGTGACTCGAACGGCTCCAGCCACTTGGGAATGTAGGGAATTTCGTAGCCGAACTGGGTCTTGGTCCAGTCGGTGATGCCCGCCAGATAGGTCGAGAAAATCTCGATCTTGCCGGAATAGGTCTCGAACGGCTTGCCGTGGGCGATCTGTTCACGAAAAGCCACGTAGGGTTCCTTCAGGGTGAACTTGTAAACGCCGTGCTTTTTGAATTGTTCCCACGGCATCTTCACGCCCTGGTGGTGTTGCACGCTGCCTTCCCACCATGCCTTCAGGTAAGCCTCGTCCACCGCGTCGGCGTTCTGGAAATAGCTGCGGTCAGCGCGCGGGTTGAAGCGTTGGCCCAGGTTTTTCAGGCTGGGGTCGAGCGCTTCCAGCCGGTAGCACAGTTCGGTGAAAACCTGAAAGTCGCTCTTGCTCTCGCCCAGCGGCTCGATCACCTTGGGCCGGTGGATGTAGTAGTGGCCCTTGTACCAGGGCAAGGCGACGTCGTGGCGCTCGAAGTGGGTGGCAATGGGCAGCAGATAGTCGGCCCAGATGCCCGAAGGCGTGATGGTCGAATCCATGCACACCACCAGTTCGAGTTTTTCGATGGCCTGGATTTCCTTGTTGATGTTGGTAAGCTGGTTGAACCAGTCGCTGCCCTGCCAGAAGATGCCCTTGATGTTGGGAATCGTGCCGTCGAGCTTGTCCTCGCGCGGCCATAGGCCGAGTTCTTCGCGCTTGACGTTGGGGTAGTTGAGCACGCAGTGCGCCCAGCGGTCGGACTTGATGGAAGCCCACCACAGGTTGGCGTTTTCGTCGTAGGGGTAGGCCACGCTTTCGCTGTGCCAGGCCTTGCCCACGCCTTCGGCGCAGCCGCCCAGAATGCCGACGTTGCCGGTCATCGCCTGCAACGCGGCGGCCATGCGGTTGTACTGCTCGCCATAGCTGGCCCGGCCCGGCGACCACGAGGCTTTCAGCGCCGCCGGCTTGGTCTTGGCATACAGATCGGCCAGCTTGCGGATGTCGCCGGCCTTCACGCCGCAAATCGGTTCGGCCCATTCGGGCGTCTTGGGCGTGTTGTCGTATTTGCCGAGGATGTAATCCTTGAAGTTTTCCTTGCCCGCGTACTCCTTGGGCAGAGTGCCGGCGTCCATGCCCAGCACAAACTTGTCGATGAACTTCTGGTCGTGCAGATTGTTGGTGAAAATGTGATGCGCCATCGCGGCCATCATGGCTGCGTCGGTGTTGGGCTTGATGGGAATCCACCAGGCGTCATACACCGCTGCCGAATCGGTGTACTGCGGATCGACCAGCACGAACTTGCAGCCGCGCTGCTTGGCCATGCGCATGTAATAAAAGGTGTTGCCGCCGTGGAAGGTGTAGGCCGGGTTCCAGCCCCACATGATGATGAGCTTGCTGTGGGCGAAGGCGTCGTCCTCGTTGCCGTCCTGAATGGTGCCGAAGGTCATGCGGCTGGAAAACGTGGTGCCCTGATACGAAGGCACCGACCATGAATTGGTGCGGCAGCCGAACATGCCCAGAAAGCGCCCCAGCAGCCCCTCAATCTGATCGCTCTTGTGCAGCACGCCATAGCTGGCGCCGGCATACGACTGGTCGAGCAGCGCCGTGGGGCCGTAGTCCTTTTTGAGTTGCACCATCTTGGCGGCGATTTCATCGAGCGCCTGATCCCAGCTGATGCGCTTGAACTTGTGCTCGCCGCGCGCGCCGACCCGCTTCATCGGGTACAGCAGGCGTTCGGGCGAATACAGGCGGGCGCGGTAGCTGCGCCCGCGCAGACAGCCGCGCAATTGCGGCTCGGCCTCGGTGTCCTTGCCGTACTCGCCGCCGGCCTGATACGAACCGTTGTCGGTGGACAGGCGCACGATCACGTCGCCCTTCTTGTGCGCCACCAACATGTGGCGCGAGCCACAGTTGTGCGCGCACGAAGTGACCACGGTGGTCAACTGGTCGTCGGTGAAATACGGCTCGTAGGGAAAAGCGCGCGCCGGCCTGGGAGCCAGCGTCACCCCGGCGCCCGCCAGCGCCGCCGCGCCCGCGCCGATGATCTTCAGAAAGTTGCGCCGCCGGTAGCCGCTCCCGGCCCGGTCGAGAGTGTCGTTGACGCTGGGAAAGCGCACCTTGGATACCCCCAGCGGCGCCTGAAACCCGTCGATTTTCATTTCGGTTCTCCTGGATCGGCGGCCACAATGAAGCGCGCTTCCGATTGCGTCGGGCGGTTCTTCGCCCAAGCGGGAATTTCATCGGGCATGTTCGGCCACGGATGACGCGGGAAGGGATAGGCTGCGCGGTACCAAGCGCGCCCGCCGTGGCAGCCAAAGCACACGTCGCCGCCGTCCTGCTTGACGGCAAGCTCCTCGATGGCCTTGGCGTTCAGGTAGTTGACCTGATGGCGCACGGTGCGCAGCACGCCGTGGCATGCGGTCACGCAATTGTTCTGGAACGGCTCCTTGAACTGGCTCCAGGAGCCGGGCAAGCCCATCACGGGCCAATTCATCTGGCCGTGGCACTTCAGGCAAGTGGCTTCCGGCGTCACCGTCTTGCGCAGCGTGAGATCGGACTGCGCGGTGACGGAACTGCCGGGGTTCTGATCTCTCGGATCGCTGCCCTGATGGCAAGTGTTGCAGTGCAGGTTCATCACCTGTTTGGCATACGCCGTCGCCAAATGCCGGCGATGGAAAGTTTCCTGCTCGCCCTGGTACGTGGAAATTTGCTGATACCAGGCTTTGGCGGCGGCACTTTCCAATCCTGCCGGCGAAGTCTTGCGCACCGAGGGCGTGAGCACTTCGGCGTGGCACGCCAGGCACTGCTGATCGGCCGCCTTTTCAATCGCGGGCTTGAAATGGATGGGGTCGTATTTGGCCGCCTGGTAGCTCACGGGCTGCGCGACGGGAGCCTCGACCGGCGCGGACGCTGGGGCCGACGCCACGGGCGCTTGCGCCTGGGAAGATGTCGGCGCGGAAGGAACCGAAGCAGAGTCGTCGCAGCCCGCCACGCTCAAGGCGGCGGCAAGCAGACTAACCCACGTGACATGCCTATGCAGCATGGCCTTACTCCCGGAAATAAATCGAAACAAGCGGCGCGCGCACGGGAATCGTCAACCGCGTGGCTGACCGATTCCCGGCGTGCTTTTTCTTATTTCTTGTTGCCAGACATGCCACTCATGCCCTGCTGACCGGACATACCGCTCATGCCCTGCTGACCGGACATACCGCTCATGCCTTGCTGACCGGACATACCGCTCATACCCTGCTGACCGGACATGCCACTCATGCCCTGTTGACCGGACATACCGCTCATGCCCTGTTGACCGGACATACCGCTCATGCCTTGCTGGCCGGACATGCCGGACATGCCGCTCATGCCCTCCTGTTTGGAACGATGCTTGGCTTTCTTGGTCTTGGGCTTAGCCTTGGCCTTGTCGCCCGACATGCCGGACATACCGCTCATGCCCTGCTGGCCCGACATACCGGACATGCCCTGTTGACCTGACATACCGCTCATGCCCTGTTGACCCGACATGCCAGACATACCTTGCTGACCCGACATACCGGACTGCTGGGCCATCACCGGCACGGCAGCGCCGAGCGCGGCGGCCATGACCGAGAGACCGAGAACATTACGAACAACTTTCATAAAACACTCCTAGCTAGGTGAAAAACTTGCCGGCACACTGGGCCTCGTCACCCCTTTTGCCTGCCGGCAGCATCGCGGCGCCCGCGGATGCGAGCGCCAGCGATTCCTACATCGCCGGCGGCCTCGTGGCCGGCGGCGGCGCGCTGGCTGGCCCTTCATGCCAGCCGCGTAAATCATATGGCCCGGTCATCCCCGGACGGCGCAAGGGCACCCACCAGTTGCCCGTGGCCGCAATCGACGCGACATTGCCCGGCACGGGTTTTTCGATGCCGCGCAAAGCGCGTTCCAGTTGATCAGGCGTGCGCGCGGCCTCCTCCAGCTGCGGCACCGCATCGGGCCGCCGGTCCGGGTGCAGACCGGCCACGTACCCCGCCGTCTGGGCCGCCGCGCCAGTGGCGCAGACCGTCAGACCGAGGGCGAAAAGAACCAAAACTCTCATGGCTTTCATCCTGTTGACTCAGGCTTGTGCCGCTCAAAGCAACATGCGTGCCACCCCGCAAACCAAAAAAATTCCTTGCAAATCAACAACCTTGCCTGCCGCCTTCCGCCTGCCCGCAGGACACACCAGCAACTTGGCAAGCCCAACGTTCGTCAAACTGCCAAACTGTCATGCCAATTTGACAGGTGGGACAAGTTGAGCGTTGCGCGTGAGATACCGCTTGCCTCCGCGTCCGGGGTTGTACTGGATGAGGGCTTCGACCCATACGTGTTCGATGCGCATGGTGACGACCTTGCCGCCGGAGGTCAGGGCGATATTGGGCACGCCGCCTTGTTCAAGGAGTTGCTGGGCTGCGTCGGGGGTTTTGGTGCCGCCTACCCAGTTCATTACCTTGTCGATGGGTATTTCCACCGTGCCGTAGACGTAGCGGGCGGGGATACCCGCGCTTCTGAGCAGGGCAATCAGCAGGCTGGCCGTATCCATCGCGTTGCCGCGCTTTTTGTCCAAGGTGTCTTGCGCGCCTTGCACGCTGCCCTGGCTGGGGAAGTAATAGATGTTGTCGTGCACCCACTGGTAAATCTTCAGCGGGTCGTTGTTCAGGCTTTGGGACAGTTGCTTGATGGCGGCAGTTTGCTGCGCGTCCAGCGTGGCGGCGAGGTCGGCGGGGGTGGAGACGGGAAGGGTTTTGAGGGTGGCGGTGCGGCTTTTTGCGGGGCTTGGGCTGACGTTGGGGCGGCGGCGGGTTGGGCGGCGCTCTTGAGCGTGTTGGCGCCAAGGCCCAGTCTCTTGTCGAGCGCCTCGGCGGTTTCGGCGGGCTGAGTCTTGACGGGTTGTTGCACCTGCCAGGGCATGTGGTTGAAGTCGATGGGCAGATGGGCCTTGTGCGGGCGCTCGCGCTTCAGGAAGTCGGCGAAGGCGGCTTTTTGGGCTGGGGTGGCGTTGGGGGACTGGGCGGCGCGCAGCAGGGTTTGGAGTTGCTGGTGATGGCTGCGGAAGTTTTGTTCGATGGCGTTTTGCCGCTCGATGATTTCGCCGCTCACGCCGGCGGCTTGCCAGCGCGCGCGCAGATCGGCCCATTGGGTGTGCCGTGATGGAAAAGATTTTTGAATGACAAATCTGGCTTTAGTCCAAGTACAGCAAAGGCTATTGGCTATGTTTATAATAGCAAAACGGCGGTGCAAGCATGGCACGCGGCGGCGCTTGCTGGCTGAAGCGGGCGGAGGCAGGGCTGTTGTCGCAAGGCGAAGCATCATTGGATTTTGATTGTCTTTTGTGCTTGGGTAATGTTGGAGTTCTTCGCGGGCTACGCGGGCTGCCTTGGATTTAAGATCTTGGGTGTAATCGCCATAAGGCATAAATAATTACACCATAAGAGAAAAGCGTAATGACTAAGCTTTCAAGCTCCCAGCGATTGCTGTTATTTTCAAGTTTTAACTTATCAGATATCAATATATGCGACCACATAGCATATATAATAGCAATTCCCATATTTACTCCCAGTAAAATATAAAAAAACATGCTGCCACAAAAAATCTTTGTATATTTGATGAATTGGCTCACTATACTACTCCATAATCGAGCGATGTAGACGCGAACAGGTCAATTTTTCATAAAATAGCAAATATATATGCGAAAAACAAGCTCAAAGATAAACCCACATATACCTATAGAGATTAAAAAATATAGCTTTGACATGTCTGTTTCATTCTTGATTATAGATAGTCGCCTCTGCAAAATTCACCCAAGCGCGTCAGCCGCCGCCCAGCCGCTGAACTTTCTCGCCTGCAGCGCTGCGAGCGCCGCTGGTTTGCCGGATTTTTCCGCGCCCAGCACCGCTGCCAGCACCGATTCAAGCTGCGCGAGCACGCCCAAAAGAAACGCCAAAAGAGCCTTGCGGCCCAAACGCACCATCGCGCGCAGCAGCCAACGGATGTTGTAGCCGGCCGCGCACAGCACCGCATCGCCCGTTTGCCCCTTGAGCCAACAGCGATCCATCGCGTTGTCGCTCTTGCAGTGCCCAATGGCCGGCTCCACCGCTTGCCTTCTTTTGAGCCAGCGCCGCTGCTGATTGGTCAGACTCTTGAGCTTGCCCCGATGAATGATCTCAACACCCGGGTTGCCCGCGTCCACGCCCCGATAGCCCAGATCGACGATGACCTGTTTGGGCTTGGCGCCGATCTCTTCGGTCAGGATGCCCGCTTGCTCCAGTTGCCCGGCCAGCGTGTGTGCGTCGTAGGGGTTGCCCGTAAAGCTGCGCGCGCCCA
>JAIRVJ010000096.1 GCA_031253955.1 Burkholderiaceae bacterium
GGGTCTGCTCCAGATCGGGCACGAGCGCCGGCGTGATTTCCACCGTGTAGCTGCGGTAGTTGCCGGCCAGCAGCACACCGTTGCGATCCAGAATGTCGCCCCGGTTGGGCACGATCGGCACCACCGCGGTGCGGTTGGTCTCGGCCTGCTGTGCCAGTTCTTCATGGCGCACCACCTGCAAAAAGTACAGCCGTCCAAGCAACAGGCCGAACGCCGCCAGCACGAGCAGCGCGAACGCCCATAGCCGGACGCGGAAGCGCCGGTTTTGCTCGTGAATGTCGGGCAGTTCGGTCACATGAAAATGTTCAAAGCGGCCGGGTCGGATCGGCATTGAGCGCGCGGCGCTGCGGCGCCAGCAGCAGCCAGCTGACGGGGGGCCACAGCAGCGCCTCCAGCAGCGGCGCCAGCAGCACGCTCCAGCCGGGCAGCATCCCGCCGGCGATCAGCCGCACCCCGATGGTGATGGCGTGCGCCGCCGCCAGCAGCGGCAGCAGCTGCACCGCCTGCCACGGCAGGGCAAACCACGGAATGCGCCGGTGCAGCATGATGGCGAAGTAGATCAGCACCGAGTAGGCCAGCGCGTGCTGGCCCAGCAGCGCGGCCTGGTGCACGTCCAGCAGCAGCCCAAACACGAAGCCCGCCGCCAGCCCCACACGGCGCGGCTGGCGGATGCTCCAGAACACCAGCGCGACGGCCAGGAAATCGGGCATCCACGCGATGCGCCCGAGCGGCAGCAGGTTGAGCAGCAGCGCCACCGCCAGGCTGCCCCAGATGAACACGGGGCTGGCCGGCAGCAGCAGGGGTTGGCCGCGCGGGGGCATCAGGGTCTGGCTCCGGCAGCACGGCGGGCGCGCGCCGGGCGCGGCGCGGGGCGCGATGCGGTTTGCGCCGGGTGGGATGCGGCCTGCGCCGCCTCTACCGCCTGCGCCGCGGCGGCAGCCGGGGCCAAGGCCGCCGCATCGCTGGCGGGCGCTTGCATGCCGGCCAGCCGCCGCTGTCCGGTCACCGGTTGCAGCACCATCACGTAGATCACGCCCTGCATTTGCGCCAGAGGTGCGCACTGGACGCGGGCGAAGCCGGAATTGCCGCTTTTCTGGACTGACGCCACCGTGGCCACCGGCAAGCCCGGCGGATACACGCCGTCAATGCCGCTGGTGAGCAGCTCGTCGCCTGCACGCACGTCTTCCGTGACGGGCAGGTAGCGCAATTCCAGCAGGTTGGCGCGCAGCGCGGCGGCGCCGTAGGCCACGCTGCGCTGGCCGGTGCGCGCATTGATGACGGGGATGACCTGGTCGCGGTCCACCAGCAGGGTGATTTCGCTCACGAACGGGTACACGCGCGTGACCTGGCCGAGCACGCCCGCTTCGTCCATCACGGGCGAGGCCGGCTCAATGCCGTGGATTTGCCCCTTGTCGATCACCACGCGGCGGCTGAACGGGTCGGTGGCGTCATAGAGCACCTGCGCCGCGGCGGCCTCTACCGGCAGCCGCTGGCGCAGATCGAGCAGCCGGCGCAGGCGCTCGTTTTCCAGCAGCAGCAAATCTCCCTGCCCGGCGCGCTGCGACTGCGCGGCCAATTCGCGGCGCGTGGCTTCTTCGGTTTTGCGGGCCGTTTTCAGATCGGTCAGGTAGCCCATACCTTCTTGCATCGCCTGCACCGGCTGCAGCGCCAGCCATTGCACCGGGTAGAGCACGGCGGCCACCGCCGCGCGCAGCGGCTGTACAACGCGCCAGCGCGCATCGGCGGTCATTAGTAGCAGGGCCAGCGTGCCGAAAAATACCAAGCGCGTGAACGCCGAAGGCCCCTGGTTGAAAAGGGGCGGCGGCGAGCGATCCAGGGTCTCCAGCGGCATGAATGGACCGGGCAGTTGCCCCCGCCGGAGGATTACTCGCTCGCGCTCGTGAGGACGCTGCCCAGGCGCTCCATGTGCTCCAGCGCCATACCGCAGCCGCGCACCACGCAGGTCAGCGGGTCTTCGGCCACCAGCACGGGCAGGCCGGTCTCTTCGGCCAGCAGGCGGTCCAGATCGCGCAGCAGCGCGCCGCCGCCGGTAAGCATCATGCCACGCTCGGCGATGTCGGCGCCCAGTTCGGGCGGGGTTTGCTCGAGTGCCTTCTTGACCTCGGAGACGACGCTGTTGAGCGGCTCGGTGAGCGCCTCCAGCACCTCGTTGCTGCTGATGGTAAAACTGCGCGGCACACCCTCGGAGAGGTTGCGGCCCTTGACTTCCGTCTCCCGGATTTCGCTGCCCGGAAAGGCGCTGCCGATTTCCTTTTTGATCTGCTCGGCGGTCGGGTCGCCGATCAGCATGCCGTAGTTGCGGCGGATGTAGTTGACGATGGCGTCGTCGAACTTGTCGCCGCCCACGCGGGCGCTGCCCGTATAGACCATGCCGCCCAGCGAGATCACGCCCACCTCGGTGGTGCCTCCGCCGATGTCCACCACCATTGAGCCGCTGGCCTCCGATACCGGCAGGCCGGCGCCGATGGCGGCGGCCATCGGTTCCTCGATCGTGTACGCCCGCCGCGCGCCGGCGGCCTTGGCCGAGTCGAGAATGGCACGCCGCTCCACCTGCGTGGAGCCGCTGGGCACGCAGATGATGATGCGCGGGGCGCGCAACATGCCGTGCGCGTTCACCATGCGGATGAATTGCTTGAGCATTTGCTCGGTGACGTCGAAGTCGGCGATCACGCCGTCCTTCATCGGGCGAATGGCCTTGATATTGCCCGGCACCTTGCCCAGCATGGCCTTGGCCTCGCGGCCCACGGCCTGAATCACCATCTTGCCTTTGGGCCCGGTTTCGTGACGGATGGCGACGACGGACGGCTCATCGAGCACGATGCCCTTGCCGCGCGCCACGATCAGGGTGTTGGCGGTACCCAGATCAATGGCCAGATCGGTCGAAAAAAGCCGACGGAAATCTCCGAACATGAAAAATCCTCTAGGGCCGCGCAACGGGTAAAAAACGAGCCCCCGCGGGCCGATGCAATGAAGACGGGATAATACTTCATCCCCTCGGATAGCTCCCAAAAGCGCAGCCGCCCGCCATGCGCACGTGCTCTGCGTTTTGGGCACCCACACTCATGACCCTGACTCTCACCGATGTCGATCGCCTCGCGCACCTGGCGCGCCTGCGCATTGAAGGCGACCCGCGCCAGCGCATGCTGGACAAACTCAATGGCTTTTTCGGCCTGGTGACCGCCATGCAGGCGGTCGATACCACCGGCGTGCAGCCACTGGCGCACCCGCTGGCCGCCGTGCGCGACGTGCCACTGCGCCTGCACGGCGATGCGGCCGGCGAACCGGCCACACTGGAAGCGCGCCAGGCCAACATGCAAAACGCCCCGGCGGCGCAGGACGGGCTGTTCCTGGTGCCCAAGGTCATCGAATGAGCCAACTCCACCAGCTGACCGTCGCGCAGCTCTCGGCCTGGCTGTGTGCGCGCCAGGTTTCCGCCGAAGAAGCCGCGCGCCACTATCTGGCGCGCATCGCGGGGCGCGGTGACTTGGGCGCGTTTCTGGCCACCGACGAAGCCGTCACGCTCGCGCAGGCCCGCGCCGCCGATAGGCGGCTGGCTCAAGGCGACGCCCCGTTGCTCACTGGCGTGCCTGTCGCGCACAAGGACATCTTCGTCACGCGCGACTTTCCGACTACCGCCGGCTCGAAAATGCTGCAAGGCTACCGCTCGCCTTTCGAGAGCACGGTCACCAGCAAACTCGCAGTCGCTGGCATGGTGACGCTGGGCAAGCTCAACTGCGACGAGTTCGCCATGGGGTCGGGCAACGAAAACTCCGCCTACGGCCCGGTCCGCAACCCGTGGGACACGGCGCGCGTCCCCGGCGGGTCATCCGGCGGCAGCGCGGCGGCGGTGGCCGCGCTTCTCGCGCCCGCGGCCACCGGCACCGACACCGGCGGCTCCATCCGCCAGCCCGCGTCGTTTTGCGGGCTGACCGGTATCAAGCCTACCTATGGCCGCGCCAGCCGCTACGGCATGATCGCCTACGCTTCCAGCCTCGATCAGGCCGGCCCGCTGGCGCGCACCGCCGAAGATTGCGCGTGGCTGCTGTCGGCGATGTGCGGCCCCGACCTGGAGCGTGATTCCACCTCGCTTGACGCGCCCGCCGAAGACTTTGCCGCTGCCCTGAATGGCGGCATCGACGGCCTGCGCATCGGCGTGCCGCGCGAATTTTTCGGCGACGGTCTGGCCCCGCAAGTGCGCGCGGCCATCGAAGAGGCGCTCGCGCAACTGGAAAAACTGGGCGCGCGTCGCGTCGGCATCTCGCTGCCGCGCACGGCGCTGTCGATCCCGGTTTACTACATCATCGCGGCGGCGGAAGCCTCGTCCAACCTGTCGCGCTACGACGGCGTGAAGTTCGGCCACCGCACCCAGAACTACCGCGATCTGACGCAGATGTACGAGCAAACGCGCACCGAGGGCTTCGGCGACGAGGTCAAGCGCCGCATCATCACCGGCGCCTACGTGCTCTCGCACGGCTACTACGACGCCTACTACCTGCAAGCGCAAAAAATCCGCCGCATGATCGCCGATGACTTTCAACAGGCGTTCCAGCAGTGCGACGTGATCGCCGGCCCCGTTGCCCCCACCACCGCGTGGGAGCGCGGCGAGCACCGCGCCGACCCGCTGGCCGACTACCTGGCCGACATCTACACCTTGCCCGCCTCCCTGGCCGGCCTGCCCGCCATGAGCGCGCCCGCCGGCTTTGCGAGCGGCCTGCCCGTGGGCCTGCAACTGATCGGCAATTATTTGCAAGAGAGCCGCCTGCTCAACGTGGCGCATCGCTTGCAGCAAGCCACGGATTTCCATTTGCGCGCGCCGCAGGGGGTGTGACGTGAACGCGCCCGAGCTTGCGTATTTACGCGCTTCCACGCTGGATAGCGAGGCGCTGCTCGGCGACTGCCTGGACGTTTTGCAACGTTATCCCGATCAATGCATCGACCTGATCGTCACGTCCCCGCCTTACGCCGACCAGCGTGCGACGACCTACGGCGGCATCAAGCCGGATGATTACGTGGACTGGTTCTTGCCTCGCGCCGCGCAATTTCTGCGCGTGCTCAAACCCGGCGGATCGTTTGTCCTCAACATCAAGGAAAAGGCCGTCCACGGCGAGCGCCATACCTACGTCCTGGAACTGATTCTGGCCTTGCGCAAGCAGGGCTGGCTGTGGACCGAGGAATACGTCTGGCACAAAAAGAATTGCTATCCGGGCAAGTGGCCCAACCGCTTCCGCGATGCCTGGGAGCGGTGCCTGCATTTCACGCGGAATCGCCAGTTCAAGATGAATCAGGATGCCGTGCGGGTGCCGATGGGCGATTGGGCGCAGACCCGTTTGAAATCGCTGGGCAAGAACGACGTGGTGCGCTACGACTCGCAAGTCGGCAATGCTTTTGCCAAGAACATCGCCAACTGGCAAGGCCGCGCACTGGCCTATCCCACCAACGTGCTGCACTTGGCGACCGAGTGCAGCAACAAGCAGCACAGCGCGGCTTACCCATTGGCGCTGCCTCAATGGTTCATCAAACTCCTCACCGGCGAAGGCGACGTGGTACTGGACCCCTTCGCTGGCTCCGGCACCACGCTGCAAGCAGCCATAGAGTTGGGGCGGCGCGCTATCGGCATCGACATTGCGCAGGAATTCGTCGATAGGTGCCGCGAGAAACTGAACCCCGTACAAGGCCGACTGTTGGAACCCGGAAAATCGTATGTCGTTGATTGAAAAAACAAAACAGTACGTCAAGCAGCGGATCGGCCCTGACTTTCACGGCAAGCGCCTGACTAGCCTTGAGAGCCTCAAGCTGGAAACGGTGTTGAAAAGAAAAAATCCTTATCTTTTCAAAGCCAAGGCGATCAACAGCGCGCCGGATCTGGTCAAGCAACTGTTGCTGGCGCACTTGTCGTCACAGGAAGAAACCCTGTTTGGCGCTTTTCTGGAAGATCTGGCCATACACATTTGCGGACAAGCCTACGGAGGACAAAAATCCACCACCGAAGGCATCGATCTCGAATTCACCTGTGACCGCAGGCGTTATGTGGTGTCGATCAAGAGCGGACCGAACTGGGGCAACTCATCCCAGATTGCCAAGATGGTGCAGAACTTCGACAAAGCACGGCGCATTGCCGGTCCGCGAACGCACGTCCTTGCCGTCAATGGCTGCTGCTACGGCAAGAATGCGCGCCCTGATCAAAAAGGAAGCTATCTCAAACTTTGCGGCCAGGATTTCTGGCATCTGATTTCCGGTGAACCTCTGCTGTACCAAAAAATCATCGAGCCATTGGGATATGAAGCCCGGCAACGCAACGATGAATTCGAGAGGGCGTTTGGCTGCCTGTATACAAAATTTACCTCAGAATTCACCAGAAATTTCTGCCGCGACGATGCTTCCATCGACTGGGACAAGATCGTGGAGATGAACTCCAGCGCCAAGACGCTTTGGACTCCTGATGCCTGAAAGCCTCATGCCTACTCAACTCATCCACGGCTACGAAGTCGTGATCGGCTTCGAAACGCACGCGCAATTGCTTACGCGAAGCAAGATCTTCAGCCGCGCGGCAACCGCCTTTGGCGCGCAGCCGAACACGCAAGCCTGCGCCATCGACATGGCATTGCCCGGCACGCTGCCGGTGATGAACCGCGAGGCGGTGCATTGCGCTATCAAACTGGGGCTGGCGCTGGGTTCGCGCATCGCGCCGCGCAGCGTGTTCGCGCGCAAGAACTACTTTTATCCCGACCTGCCCAAGGGCTATCAGATCAGCCAATTCGAGCTTCCGGTGGTGCAGGGCGGTGAGGTGTCGTTCTTCGTCGAGGGCGAGAAAAAAACCGTGCGGCTGGTGCGCGCGCATCTGGAAGAAGACGCCGGCAAGTCGCTGCACGAGGATTTTCACGGCCAGTCCGGGATCGATTTGAACCGCGCCGGCACGCCGCTTTTGGAGATCGTCACCGAGCCGGACATGCGCTCCACCGCCGAGGCGGTGGCCTACGCCAAAGAGTTGCACAAGATCGTGACGTGGATCGGCATTTGCGACGGCAACATGCAGGAGGGGTCGTTTCGCTGCGACGCCAACGTGTCGGTGCGCAAGTCCGGCCAGCCGCTGGGCACGCGGCGCGAGATCAAGAACCTCAACAGCTTCAAGTTCATGCAGCAGGCGATCGACTTCGAGATCCGCTGGCAGATCGCGGAGCTGCAAGATGGCCGCGCCATCGAGCAGGCCACGGTGCTGTTCGACCCCGACACGTGCGAAACGCGCGCCATGCGTACCAAAGAGGACTCTGCCGACTACCGCTACTTTCCCGATCCCGACCTGCCGCCGCTCTATATTTCAGAGCAATGGATCGAGGAAACACAGGCACGAATGCCCGAATTGCCCCGTAGCATGGCCGTGCGTTTCGTGCGTGACCACGGCCTGCCGGAATACGACGCGGCGCAGCTCACGCAGTCGCCGCAAATGGCGGCCTATTTCGAGCAGGCCGCGCACGCCAGCGGCCAGCCCAAGCTGGCCAGCAACTGGATCATGGGCGAAATTTCGCGGCGCCTGAACGCCGAAGGCGCCGGTATCGAAGCCGCCAAGGTCGGCAGCGGCCAGCTTGCCGCGCTGCTCAAGCGCATCGCGGACGGCGCCATTTCCAACGCCGCCGCGCGTCAGGTGTTCGATGCACTGTGGGCGGGTGAAGGGCAGGACGTGGATGCCGTCATCGCCGCCAAGGGCTTGCAGCAGATGAACGACGCTGGCGCGCTCGAAAAAATTGTCGATGAAGTCATCGTCGCCAACCCAGACAATGTGGCCCAGTTCAAGGCCGGCAAAGATAAGGCGTTCAACGCGCTGGTCGGCCAGGTGATGAAGGCGAGCAAAGGCCGCGCCAACCCGCAGCAGGCCAGCGCGCTGCTCAAGACCAGGCTTGGCACGTAACAAGGCGATCGCATCTAAATTCCATCCAAATCAACCCGTTGGATTTCGACGCGACAGATGACTTCCGTGTCTTCGTAGGGGCGAAAAATCTTTCGCCCTGCGGCGTTTCCTTGCCAGCGCGGTCGATCTTTTGAGCGCAAGGGCGAAAAATCTTTCGCCCCTACAGCCGTGCTCCATCGCCAACTTGTTGATTCTTAAGAAATTTAGGGACTGCGGCGGGTAAACGAATGATCCTTATTTTATAGCTATATACCAAAATTTTATATGTATTTACCATTTATTTATGTATAAAATACATATAAATTAATGGTATGAAGCTATCAATTTAGAAGAATCCACTTTCAGCGCCCAGCCGTCAGCAGCGCCCAGCCGTCTTGCGTGTCGGCTACTTGCAGGGGCAGCCAGGGGGCGTAGGCGGCTTGCAGTTCTGCGGTCTGGCGTTCAAGCAGGCCGGCCAGCGCCAGATGTCCGCCCGCCGCCACGTGACCGGCCAGCAGCGGCGCCAGCAGCTTGAGCGGTGCGGCCAGAATATTGGCCAGCACCACGTCGAACGCACCGGCGGCCAGCTCCGGCAAGCCCGCTTGCAGCGTGACGCCGTTGGCCTGGGCGTTGGCTTGGGTGGCTTGCACGGCGGCTGGGTCGATGTCGACGGCCATCACCTCGCGCGCGCCGAGCAGCGCCGCGCCGATGGCCAGGATGCCGGAGCCGCAGCCGTAGTCGAGCACGCGCCGCCCGCGCAGGTCGCGCCCGGCCAGCCAGCGCAGGCACATGCGGGTGGTGGGATGGGCGCCGGTGCCGAAGGCCAGGCCAGGGTCCAGGCGAATCACGGTTTTCGCCTGCGGCGGCGGCGCGTGCCAGCTTGGGACGACCCAGAACGCGGGCGTGATGGGCACCGGCTCGAACTGCGCTTGCGTCAGCCGTACCCAGTCGGCATCCGGCACTTCGGCCAGCCCTTGCACGGTGCAGCCCGCGAAGAAATCCTGCGCGGCCAGCAGCACGGCGGCTTCTTGCGCGGCGCGCTGGCCGGTAAATAGCGCGGCCAGTTGCGCGCGATCCCAAGCCTGCTGCGGCGGTGGCAGGCCCGGTTCGCCGAACAGGGCGCGCTCCGTATCGGCGTCCGCATCGGCGTCGGTCACGGATACGCTTAACGCATCCAGCGCTTCCAGTGCGTCCGAAAGCGTTTCCACGCGCGCGCCGGGGCAGGTCAACCGCAATTCGAACATGCCGCCGCGCTCAACGCTGGCGCTCGCCGAGCCAGCCTTCCAGGTAGTGGATGTTGGTGCCGCCGGCGCGGAACTTGGCGTCCACCATCAGCTCGCGGTGCAGCGCGATGTTGCTGTGGATGCCTTCCAGCACGGTTTCGGCCAGCGCGGTCTGCATCCGGGCGATGGCCTGCTCGCGCGTGTCGCCGTGGGCGATGATCTTGCCGATCATCGAGTCGTAATGCGGCGGCACGAAGTAATTGGCATACACGTGCGAATCGACCCGCACGCCCGGCCCGCCCGGCGCGTGCCAGGCAGTGATGCGGCCCGGAGAGGGCGTGAACTTGAACGGGTCTTCGGCATTGATGCGGCACTCGATGGCGTGGCCGCGCAACTGAATCTGCCGCTGGGTGAAGGGCAGCTTCTCGCCCGCGGCCACCATGATCTGCGTGCGCACGATGTCCACGCCCGTGATCCACTCGGTGACCGGGTGCTCCACCTGCACGCGGGTGTTCATCTCGATGAAATAGAACTCGCCGTTTTCGTACAGGAACTCGAAGGTGCCCGCGCCGCGGTAGCCGGTTTTCTTGCAGGCGGCCACGCAGCGTTCGCCGATGCGCTCGATCAGCCGGCGCGCGATGCCCGGCGCGGGCGCTTCCTCGATCACTTTCTGATGGCGCCGCTGCATGGAGCAATCGCGCTCGCCCAGATAGACCGCGTTCTTGTGCTTGTCGGCCAGCACCTGGATTTCGATATGGCGCGGGTTCTGGAGAAATTTTTCCAGGTACACCGCCGGGTTGCCGAAGGCCGCCGCCGCTTCGGCGCGGGTCGTCTGCACCGCGCCCATCAGCGCCGCCTCGGTGTGCACCACGCGCATACCGCGCCCGCCGCCGCCGCCCGCGGCCTTGATGATGACCGGGTAGCCCACGCTCTTGGCAATGCGCCGGATAGCCGCCGCTTCTTCGGGCAACTGGCCCTCGGAGCCGGGCACGCAGGGCACGCCTGCCTTGGTCATGGCCTGCTTGGCCGAAACCTTGTCGCCCATCAGGCGGATGGATTCGGGCGTTGGGCCGATGAACTGAAAGCCGCTTTGCTCCACTCGCTCGGCGAAATCGGCGTTCTCGCTCAAAAAGCCGTAGCCGGGGTGGATGGCCTCGGCGTCCGTCACCTCGGCGGCAGAGATGATGGCCGGCATGTTCAGGTAGCTTTGCCCCGAAGGCGCGGGGCCGATGCACACCGCCTCGTCGGCCAGCTTGACGTATTTGGCCTCGCGGTCGGCCTCGGAATAGACCATCACGGCCTTGATGCCCATCTCGCGGCAGGCGCGCTGCACGCGCAGCGCGATCTCCCCGCGGTTGGCGACCAGGATTTTCTTGAACATCGCGCGCAGCCTTACTCGATCACGAACAGCGGCTGGCCGTATTCCACCGCCTGCCCGTTTTCGCCCAGCACCTTGACCACCGTGCCCGCTTTCTCGCACTCGATCTCGTTGAGGATCTTCATGGCCTCGATGATGCAAAGCGTATCGCCCTTCTTCACCTGGCTGCCCACCTGCACGAAAGGCGCGGCGCCGGGACTGGCCGCGCAGTAGAAGGTGCCGACCATGGGCGACTTGACGACAAAGCCCTTTTCTTGCACCGGCGGCGCGGCCTGCTCCTGGCCCGCGTTAAGCGCGGCAAGCGGCGGCGCGGCCACGGGTGCGGCGGGCACGGCGGGCGGCGCGGCCACGGGCAGCGCGGCCACCATGCCGGCCACCGCCTTGACGATCCTGACTTTGCCCTCGGCCTCGGTGATTTCGAGTTCGGAGACGTGCGACTCGGATACCAGATCAATCAGAGTCTTGAGCTTGCGCAGATCCATACCGTTACCGTGAATTTTGTTACAAACAACCTTGTAATTTACATCATCCGCGCCGATTGAATCTTGGTTGAGCAGCTTTGTCGGCCAATCCGCGCGGCGCCGCCAAGCTTCAGCCCAGCCAGGCTGCAAGGTCGGAAATGTGCAGTTGTCCAATTTTACGGTGTGTTATGTGTCCGTTGGCGTCAAAAAGGGCCGTGAACGGCAATCCGCCGCCGGGCAACTCAAGGCTTTTGTTGCCCAAAGTCTGGCTAATCTCCATGCCCTTGGCTCCCGCCAGCACGACAGGGTAGGCCACCGGCGCGCGGGCCAGGAACCGCTCCACCTGCGCCCGCTCATCCTGCACCGTCAGGCCCAAACACTGCCAGTCGCGCGCGCCGCGCCCGGCGTAGAAGCGGCTGAGCATCGGCATTTCCGCCACGCAAGGCGGGCACCAAGTGGCCCAGAAGTTGACGAGCAACGGGCGGCCCCGGAACGCTGTCAGCGCCACCTCTTTACCACCCAAACCCGGCCCCGCTGCAGGCAGCCGCAGCGCCCAAAATGCCGTCAACTTACCGGCATCCGGCTGCTTCGGCTGCGATGGGCCGCACCCGGCAAGGCCGCTGCCAAAGGAAAAAATAGCAGCCGTTGCGAGCAATTGCCTGCGCGATGGGCGATGAAGCGTGGTCATGCCCCTTTCTCCGCCATACGCGCCAGCAGCGCGGCGTGGTCGCCACGGGCGGGGCGGCCAGTGGCGGCGGGCTTGAGCGCGCCGCGCAAATCGTCGTGGTCGTAAACGGTCAGCGCCACATCCGCCGCCTCGCCCAGTTCCGGGCAAGGGCAGCTCAGGCACAGCGCATCCACCGGCTCGCCGCGAAAGCCGGTCACGGTTTGCACCTCAAAGCGCACGCCTTGGTCGATCAGCGCGATTTCGGCGGATTTGGGGTCGTCGCAAAACAGTTGCAACCGGATCGCCGAATGGCGCGTAGCCGTGCCGTTCCACACCGCGCCGGTCAAATGCGGACGAAAGGAGGCCAGCCGCTCCATCCACGCCAGCGCCAGATGCCGCAGCGCGGCCAGTTTGCGCGGCTGCGTGCCGGCGCAAAAAAGGGCGATGTGCTCGCGCACGGCCTGCTCCAGTTGGGCGTGATCGAGCTGTACATGGCGCGCTGATGCGCCCAGCGCCCGCGCCGCTTGCCGCCGGGCTGCGCCCCAGTCCAGCCCTTCTTCCACCACTAGGCGCGCGGCGTCGGCGGCAAGTTCGTGTGTGGCGCTTTGCATGGCGCGATTGTGCACGCCCGGCGCAAACCTAAAATCCCCGCCCATGCACCTCCACATTCTTGGCATCTGCGGCACCTTCATGGGCGGGCTGGCGGCGCTGGCGCGCCAGGCGGGGCACCGCGTGACGGGGTGCGACGCCGGGGTATATCCGCCGATGAGCGAGCAACTGCGCGCGCTTGGCATTGACCTGATCGAAAGCTACGAGGCCGATCAACTGGCGCTGCGCCCCGACGTATTCGTGGTCGGCAATGTGGTCAGCCGCGCCCGCCTGCCCGGCGGCGCCCCCAAGTTTCCGTTGATGGAAGCCATTCTCGACGCCGGTCTGCCCTATACCAGCGGCCCGCAATGGCTGCTGGAAAACGTGCTGCAAGGCCGCCACGTGCTGGCCGTGGCGGGCACGCACGGCAAGACCACCACCACCGCGATGCTGGCGTGGATATTGGAGCAGGCGGGGCTGTCACCCGGTTTTCTGGTGGGCGGGGTGCCGCTTGACTTTGGCATCTCCGCGCGGCTGGGCGCGCCCGCCACGGGCCGGGAACATTCCTTGTTCGTGATCGAGGCCGACGAGTACGACACCGCCTTTTTCGACAAGCGCAGCAAGTTCGTCCACTACCGCCCGCGCACCGCCGTGCTCAACAATCTGGAATTCGATCACGCCGACATTTTCCAGGATCTTGCCGCCATCGAGCATCAATTCCACCATTTGGTGCGCACCGTGCCATCAACGGGCCGCATCGTGTTCAACACTCAGGAAGCGAGTTTGGCCCGCGTGCTGGCGCAAGGCTGCTGGAGCGAGCGGCGCGGGTTCGGCGCGGCGGGCAGCGATTTTTGCGCCGAGGGTGAAGACAGCAACTTCGCCGTGCTGCACCACGGCCAGCCTGCGGGCCGCGTGCGCTGGGCGCTTTCCGGCGCGCACAACCGGATGAACGCGCTGGCGGCGGTGGCCGCCGCCGAGCATGTGGGCGTGCCGCCCGCGCAAGCCTGTGAGGCGCTGGCGCGCTTTCAAAACGTGCGCCGCCGCATGGAAGTGCGTGGCGCGGTGGCGCGCCCCGGCGGCGCCATCACGGTGTATGACGACTTTGCCCACCACCCCACGGCCATCCGCGCCACCCTGGACGGCCTGCGCCGCCAGCTCGACGCGCAAGGCCGCACGCACGAGCGCATCCTCGCCATCTTCGAGCCGCGCAGCAACACCATGAAACTGGGCGCCATGAAAAGCCAATTGCCCTGGGCGCTGGAACACGCTGACCTGACTTTCTGCCACGCCGCCGGCTTGGACTGGGACGCCGCCGAAGCTCTGGCCCCAATGGGCGCGCGCGCCAAGGTTGCGCACAACTTGGACGAACTGGTTGCCAAAATCACCAAAAACGTCCGCTCCGGCGATCATCTGCTGTGTATGAGCAACGGCGGTTTCGGCGGCGTGCACACCAGATTGTTGCGTGAAATAGAAAATAATAGCTGATTGCCATTGTTTTTCATAATTTTCATGTATAAATCATGATAAAAACTATATAGTACCAAGGTAAACAGCTATTAAAATTGATTTTTCTCCGTCATTCCCGCGCATGCGGGAATTCAATGAGTGTCACCTCTAAACCAACGCCGCTTGGATTCCCGCCTGCGCGGGAATGACGAAGGGAAAGGGGTGTACGGGCGAAAAATTTTTTGCCCCTGCGTTCTTCGCAAGCGGCACATCACGATGCGGCGCAAGGCAGCCGCAGCACGAACCGGGCGCCGCCGCCTTCGCGTTCCTGGCATTGCACGGTTCCGCCGTGGCGTTCGGCGATCTGGCGCACCAGGGCCAGGCCCAGGCCAACGCCGCCTTGCCGCTCGCTGGCGCCGGGCAGGCGGTAGAAAGGCTCGAAGATGCGCTCGCGCAGCGCGGGCGGCACGCCGGGGCCGCGGTCGCTGACGGTGATCTGCGCATACCCGTCCGCGCTGGTCAGCTGCACCAGCGCCGGTTCAGTGGCCTGGCCGTAGCGCGCGGCGTTTTCCAGCAGGTTGCGCACGGCGCGGCGCAGCAGGCGCGGCACGCCTGGCGCCAGCACGGCGTTGCCGCTGGCTTGCGGCTCGAAGCTGGCGCTCGCGCGGGCGCTTTCTTCGGCCAGCAGCGCGAGCAGTTCGACCGGCACGACCGTGCCCAGATCGGCTTGGCGCGCTTCGAGCCGGCTGGCCAGCAGGATTTCTTCGACCAGCGCGTCCAGCTCGGCCACGTTGCGCGCCAGTTCGGTGCGGGTGCGTTCGGGCAGCGCGCCGGCGGCGGCGGGCAGCAGTTCCAGCGCCATGCGGATGCGCGCCAGCGGCGAGCGCAACTCGTGCGAGGCGTTGGCCAGCAGCGACTTTTGCGATTGCAGCAGCGTCGCCTGCGCGTTCATCAGGGTCTGGATGTGCCCGGCGGCGGTGTTGAAGTGGCGCGCGAGGTCGGCC
>JAIRVJ010000128.1 GCA_031253955.1 Burkholderiaceae bacterium
GGCGCTCATGATGCAAGTTCTGCCGCGCCATCTTGCGGGCGCTTGCGCGCGCGCTGGCGTTGCACGGTTTGCGCCGCAGCCTCAGCCTGCGCAATGGTTTGCTGCGGCAGCGCGAACAAAGGCTCTATGCCATCGGTGGCCTGTAATGCAACGGCGATGCGGGCCGCCAGATCGAGAGCGCCTTGCCCGCCGGATTCGAAACGCCGGATGGAAGACAGCGAAGCGCTCGCCATCCGCGCCAGTTCCTGTTGCGACAGATTGCGCGCCAGACGCAGCGCGCGGCTGCGCGCGCCGATCGTGCGGCAGATGGATTTTGGTGATTCCAGGAACAACATTATGTGTTCAAATAAGAGCTATTAAACCACAAAATCAGACTTTATCGCTCGCAAAAGAACCATTGACTAAAGCCAATTACAAGGGAATGTTACCGTGCTTGCGCCACGGGTTTTCCAGCTTTTTGTCCTTGAGCATGGCCAGGCTGCGGCAGATGCGTTGGCGCGTTTCGTGCGGCAGGATCACATCGTCGATGAAGCCGCGCGCACCGGCGATAAAGGGGTTGGCAAAGCGGGCCTTGTATTCGGCCTCGCGCGCGGCGAGCTTGGCCGGGTCGTTCTTGTCCTCGCGGAAGATGATCTCCACCGCGCCTTTGGCGCCCATCACCGCGATCTCGGCATGGGGCCAGGCGAGGTTGACGTCGCCGCGCAGATGCTTGGAGGACATCACGTCGTAAGCGCCGCCGTAAGCCTTGCGCGTGATGACCGTGACCTTGGGCGCCGTGCATTCGGCAAAGGCGTAAAGCAGCTTGGCGCCGTGCTTGATGATGCCGCCGTATTCCTGCGCGGTGCCAGGCATGAAGCCGGGCACGTCCACGAAAGTGACCACCGGAATGTTGAACGCATCGCAAAAGCGCACGAACCGCGCCGCCTTGATGCTGCTCTTGATGTCCAGGCACCCCGCCAGCACCAGCGGCTGGTTGGCGACAAAGCCGACCACGTTGCCGTCCATGCGGCCAAAGCCGATGACGATGTTGGCGGCATAGTCGGGTTGCAGCTCGAAGAACTCGGCATCGTCCACCACTTTGACGATGGCTTCCTTGATGTCATAGGGCAGGTTCGGGTTGCCGGGCACCAGCGTGTCCAGGCTGAAATCGGCGCGATCGGCGCTGTCCTGCGTCGGCCGGTGCGGGGGCTTTTCGCGGTTGTTGGCCGGAATGTAGTTGAAAAAGCGCCGCAGCATGAGCAGCGCCTCCACGTCGTTCTCGAAGGCCAGATCGGCCACACCACTCCTGGCGCTGTGCGTGACGGCGCCTCCCAATTCCTCGGCGGTAACGCTCTCATGCGTGACGGTCTTGACTACTTCCGGGCCGGTGACGAACATGTAGCTGGAGTCCTTGACCATGAAGATGAAATCGGTCATGGCTGGCGAATACACCGCGCCGCCCGCGCACGGCCCCATGATCATGCTGATCTGCGGCACCACGCCGCTGGCCATCACGTTGCGCTGAAACACTTCGGCATAGCCGCCCAGCGAGGCCACGCCTTCCTGGATGCGCGCCCCGCCGGAATCGTTCAGGCCGATGACCGGCGCGCCTACCTTCATCGCCTGATCCATTGCCTTGCAGATTTTTTCCGCGTGCGCTTCCGATAGCGCGCCGCCGAACACCGTGAAGTCCTGGCTGAACACGAACACCAGCCGCCCGTTGATCGTGCCGTAGCCGGTCACCACGCCGTCGCCCGGAATATGCGCCTGATCCATGTCGAAATCCGCGCAGCGGTGCTCGACGAACATGTCCCACTCCTCGAACGAGCCGGGATCAAGCAGCACCTCGATGCGCTCGCGCGCGGTGAGCTTGCCTTTGCCGTGCTGTGCGTCAATGCGCTTGCCGCCGCCGCCCAAGCGGGCCTGCGCCCGGCGTTTTTCCAGTTCGTCAATGATTTCTTGCATGGTGTTTTCCAAAAATTCAGGAAGCCATTGTCTCTTGCAAAGAAGCCGCCGCAAGCAGGTTGCGCGCCGCCGCTGAAGCAGGCAAGCGCCCTGCCGCCACTTGCCGCGTGATCCCCGGCAGCAGCGCGCGCACCTGCGGGTGTTGGTGGAAGGACTGCCGCAGCCCCGCATCGACGCGCTCCCACATCCACGCCAGCGCCTGCTGCTCGCGCCGCCGGGCCAGCTTGCCGCTGGCGGTCTGCCAAGTCTTGAATTCTTGCACCGCCGCCCAGAAGGTGTCGATGCCTGTGTTGGCCAGCGCGCTCAGTTGCAGCACCTTGGGGCGCCATTGACGCTGCTCCGCACCGGAATGGCCGTGCTGACCAAATAACCGCAGCGCCGAAGCAATCTGCGCTTGCGCGCGCGTGGCGGCAGCGGCATCCAGATCGGCTTTGTTGATGACCACCAGGTCGGCCAGTTCCATCACGCCCTTTTTGATGGCCTGCAAATCGTCGCCCGCGTTGGGCAGTTGCAGCAGCACGAACATATCGGTCATGCCCGCGACGGCGGTTTCCGACTGGCCCACGCCGACGGTTTCGACGATCACCACGTCATACCCTGCCGCCTCGCACACCAGCATCGCCTCGCGCGTTTTTTCGGCCACGCCGCCGAGCGTACCGCCCGAAGGGCTGGGGCGGATGTAGGCGCGCTCGCTGGTTGAAAGCCGCTCCATGCGCGTTTTGTCGCCCAAAATCGAACCGCCCGAAACGCTGGACGAAGGATCGATCGCCAGCACCGCCACGCGCTGGCCCTGGGCGATCAAGTGCAGCCCCAGCGCCTCGATGAACGTGGATTTGCCCACCCCCGGCACGCCCGAAATGCCCAGGCGCAGCGAGCGGCCCGTGTGCGGCAGCAGCGCGGTCAGCAATTCATCGGCCTGCGCGCGATGATCGGGCCGCGTCGATTCAAGCAGCGTGATGGCTTTGGCGAGCGCGCGGCGCTGGGCGCTTGCCGGCTCTGTCACAAGCACTTGCGCTGCCAAAGCATCAGGCGAGTTCAACCCAACTCCTGCTGTCAGGCCGGGTGCCGTGAAAACTGATGGGCAACCACCTGCCACCGTTCGCCTCCCTTGACGAAAAAGAACATGTCTCTGCCGTCTGTGCGGGTGGCGCCGCCGCCCACGTCAAAGGACATGACGTAGGAGTACACGACCACCGCCGAGTTGCCGTGAACGCGGACGACGGGATCATGTTCCTCCCAGCCATGAATATGGGCCATGTTGCAAAAGCCCTTCCATTGCGCGATGCACGCGGCCCGGCCATCCAGGCGGTGATGATCCGTGGGGGTGATGGTCACCATGTCCGGGTGAAAGAACTTGGCAAGATCGTCCGGGTTGCCCTTGGTCCAGGCATCGTTCATGGCGCGGACGGTGGCCCAGACTTCCTGTTGGATCGGGTCGGTGAAAGAAACCATTTTCAAAACTCCTTGACCAAGTTTCGGTTGGATGGGTTGACCCGGTAAAAGTTGCGCGTCATGGAGGCCAAAGGGTTGTTCATCCGCATCGCCGATCCCTCACAAAATCTCGAAACCGCGCCCGTCGGGCAGGCGGTAGCGGGAAAAATCGCGCGCGTCCTGGGTCATGATGGTCGTCACGCCGGTTTCTTCAGCCAGCCAGACCAGCGAGGCATCGACCAGGTCCATCTCGGTGGGCGGGTGTTCGGTGTAGCGTTGCATCAGCGGCACGAAGTCGAACAAAGCCTGTTGGTCGAACGGAAACACGGCAATTGTTGTGGTCCGTCAGGCCGGATAAGGCGAAAACTGATCGGCAACCGCCCACCACCTTTGGCCTTCCTTGACGAAGAAGAACATATCTCTGCCGCCCATGCTGACGGTGTTGCCGCCCATGTCAAAGGACATGTCGAAGTCATAGGCGACCACCGCCGAGTTGCCATAGACATAAATGACGGGATCTTTTTCTTCCCAGTAATGAATGCGCGCCGCATTGCAAAACCCCTTCCATGCGGCCACGCACGCGGCCCCGCCATTCAAGCGGTGACGGTCCGTGGGGGTGATGACTACCATGTCCCGGTGAAAAAATTTGGCAAGATCGTCCGGGTTGCCCTTGGTCCAGGCATCGTTCATCGCGCGGACAGTCGTCCAGATTTCCTGTTTGGTCGGGTCGGTGAAGGAAGTCATTTTCAAACCACCTTGGTTTGGTTCTGGCGAAAAAAGCATTTTGCCGAGCAACGACGAAGCCGTCCGCCTTGAATGCAAGGTCAGGAGTTGTCGATCTGTTCATTATGCACAGCGTTTCGCGGCCCCGTTCAATTGCCTTTCGCTCGCTCTGCATCACCCATCTCCAACGCATTCTTAAGGAAAATGCGATTGCGGAGTTTAGACGGCAAGATACTGAACAGAGCGGCCAGCATGGCATGGCGCCAGTGCCCATGCGACGTGACACAGCGGCCAAGGTGAGATAAGGCCGCATGAGCCGCTGCCTGCGGTGTGATGGTGATGGCTGCGGGTTCTGTGCCAGTGGCCATCGCCGTGGCCATAACCGTGGGCTGGAACGACAACACGTCAAGTTGTGCGCGGTACTCAAACGCCAGAGGAACCGTCAAGTGGTCGATAAACGCCTTGCATGCGCCGTAGAGCTGCGTGCCTGGCCAATAAAAGCGGCCAACAATGGAACCGACATTGAGCAAGGCACCGCGCCGGCCAGTTGTCGCGGTGTGGCGGAGCAACAATGGGAGCGTAGTGTGCGTGACGATGGCGGTGGTGTTGACGTTAAGGGAGAGCAGATGGCGGACAGTGGAGGAGGGAATATCGGCGTAAAGCTGGTGAACAGTGACACCAACACAGTTGATGACGATGGAGAGATCAACATCCTGCGCGGCAGCGGTAATGAGCGAGTATGTGGGTTCAGACGAGTTCGACAAATCGGCACATACCGTTCGAGCGTGGATGCCGAAGGTCTCAAGCTCCGTCTGCAATCGATTCAGCTTTTCTTGCGTGCGTGAAACGAGGAGCAGATTGAATCCGTACCGCGCGAGTTTCTGCGCAAATGCCTTGCCCAGCCCGTCGCTAGCGCCAGTGATGAGCGCCCAGCTCCCAGGGCCGTAGCGTTCAGCCAAGCGGGAACCTTGTAGCTGGCGCGGCAGCCACGTGTACTGCCACAGCCATCGGGCAACATTTACTGCTGCGATGACAAGGAGAATAGCTCCAAGAACTTGAAACAAGAAGAGAGCAGCGAGAATCATAGAAAGTCTCCATTGCGGAAATCAGCAATCCATAACACCTAACTGCATTTAGCCAAACCCGCTTTTATCTGCTCTAGCACCTCCTTGGCGCAGGCCGGGATCGGCGTGCCGGGGCCGTAGATACCTTTGACGCCGGCCTGGTGCAAAAAGTCGTAATCCTGCCGCGGGATCACGCCGCCGACGAAGACGACGATGTCACCCGCGCCTTGCTTTTTCAGTTCCTCGACGATGGCGGGCACCAGCGTTTTGTGCCCCGCCGCAAGGGTGGAGATGCCCAAAGCATGCACGTCGTTTTCGATGGCTTGGCGGGCGCATTCGGCGGGGGTCTGGAACAGCGGGCCGATGTCCACGTCAAAGCCCAGATCGGCAAAAGCGGTGGCCACCACTTTGGCACCGCGGTCGTGCCCGTCTTGACCGAGCTTAGCGACCATCACGCGCGGGCGGCGGCCTTGCGCTTGGGCAAATTCGTCGATCTCGGCCTTGAGCTTGTCCCAGCCCTCGGCGCCTTCATAAGCAGCTGCGTACACACCGGTCACCTTTTGCGTATCGGCGCGGTGGCGGCCAAAGACCTGTTCCAGCGCGTCGGAAACTTCGCCCACGGTCGCGCGAGCGCGCATGGCTTCAATGGCGGCGGCCAACAGATTACCTTGGCCGCTTTGCGCTATTTTTGTGATAGCTGCAAGCACTTGTCGTACCTGTGCTTGGTCGCGTTTTTGCTTGATTTTTTGCAGGCTCGCGATTTGCTGTTCGCGCACCTTCATGTTGTCCACTTCGAGGATTTCGATGGCGTCTTCGCTCTTGAGCTTGTATTTGTTGACGCCGACGATCACGTCCTTGCCCGAGTCGATGCGCGCCTGCTTTTCAGCGGCGGCGGCTTCGATCTTGAGCTTGGCCCAGCCGGAATCGACCGCGCGGGTCATGCCGCCCATGGCATCCACTTCTTCGATGATGGCCCAGGCCGCGTCCGCCATGTCTTGCGTGAGCTTTTCCATCATGTAGCTGCCGGCCCAGGGGTCGATCACGCTGGTGATGTGCGTTTCTTCCTGGATGATGAGCTGCGTGTTGCGCGCGATGCGTGCGGAAAATTCGGTGGGCAGCGCAATCGCCTCGTCGAAGCTGTTGGTGTGCAGCGATTGCGTGCCGCCAAAGACGGCGGCCAGCGCCTCGATGGTGGTGCGCACCACGTTGTTGTACGGGTCCTGCTCGGTCAGCGACCAGCCGGAAGTCTGGCTGTGCGTGCGCAGCATCAGGCTCTTGTCCTTGCGCGCGCCAAAACCTTTCATGATCCGGCACCACAGCAGACGCGCGGCGCGCATCTTGGCGACTTCCAGATAGAAGTTCATCCCCACGGCCCAGAAGAACGAGAGGCGCCCGGCGAAATCGTCCACGTCCAGCCCCTTGGCGAGCGCCGTTTTTACGTACTCCTTGCCGTCGGCCAGCGTAAAGGCCAGTTCCAGCGCCTGATTGGCGCCCGCCTCCTGCATGTGGTAGCCCGAAATCGAAATCGAGTTGAACCTGGGCATGTGCCGCGCCGTGTATTCGATGATGTCGCCGACGATCCTCATGCTCGGCCCGGGCGGGTAGATGTAGGTGTTGCGAACCATGAACTCCTTGAGGATGTCGTTCTGGATCGTTCCCGAAAGCTGCGCCTGCGGCACGCCCTGTTCCTCCGCCGCGACCACGTAGCCCGCCAGCACCGGCAGCACCGCGCCGTTCATGGTCATGGACACGCTCACCTTGTCCAGCGGAATCTGGTCGAACAAAATCTTCATGTCTTCGACCGAATCAATCGCCACGCCCGCCTTGCCCACGTCGCCGGTGACGCGCGGGTGGTCGCTGTCATAGCCCCGGTGCGTCGGCAAATCGAACGCCACCGACACCCCCTGCCCGCCCGCAGCCAGCGCCTTGCGGTAGAAGGCGTTCGATTCCTCGGCGGTGGAAAAACCCGCGTATTGGCGAATCGTCCACGGCCGCACCGCGTACATCGTGGCCTGCGGGCCGCGCAGATACGGCTCCAACCCAGGCAACGTATCGGCGTACTTCAGCCCTGTCAAATCAGCCGCCGTGTACAGCGGCTTGACAGTGATGCCGTCGGGCGTGACCCAGTTCAGCGCGTCAACGTCGCCGCCCGGCGCGGATTTGCATGCCACTTGCTGCCAGTCGGTCAAGGTGGAGGGTTTGAATTCAGGCTGCTTGCTGATCATGACGTGAAGCCCCTGCAAAGGGCTGAACCAAAGTCTGGAATGCGCAACGATACCCGAAGCTGTCGCCGGCGCTCGCAACGCGACTGACTTCGTCATTCCAGCGCGCACAGGCGCTATATCCTGTCGCTTGGAAATAGTTCTTGCACTCCTGAGTCGAGACCGAACCAATAAGTTTGCCGATCTTTTTACATAGTGTGTTCAGCTTGGTCTTTTCCCAGCCCAAAGGCGAACGCTTGTGGAGATGATGATTTCTCGAAATATGGACACCTGCATTCCCATCGGCTGTCGCCTCTGGCCGCTGCGCTGACACACTCTCATAGTTTTTTCATAGTTTTCATCTCACCGCATCAAGGAGGTTGACCGTGACTTTCATCCAGATTTGGAAACGTTTCTGCCTGATCGCCGTGGCCGCGATCGGCATCGCGGCAACGGTGACGGCCCAGGCTCAGAGCTTTCCCAGCAGGCCGATTCAAATCATCGGGCCTTATGCGGCGGGCGCCAGCACCGATCTTCTGGCGCGCACGCTGCTGCCTTCGCTGACCCGGCAGTTGGGCCAGACGGTGCTGGTCAATAACAGGCCCGGAGCTGGCGGCATCATTGCTGCGCAAGAAGCGCTGCGCGCTCCGGCCGACGGTCACACGATCCTGCTTGTGTCGGCGGCCATGCTCACGGTCAATCAGAGCATCTACGCCAAGCTGCCCTACGACCCCCTCAAAGATTTCGCGCCGGTCACGATCGGCGTGCGTATGCCGATAGCCCTTGTAGTGAACCCGTCGGAGCCGATCAAGAATGTGCAGGAGCTGATCGCCTACGGCAAGGCCAATCCCGGCAAGCTGACTTTCGGTTCGGCCGGCACGGGCACCACGCAGCATCTGGCGGGCGAGCTGTTCAAGTCCATGACCGGTCTCGAAATTACACATGTGCCATATCGCGGCGGTGCGCCGGCGATGACCGATCTGCTCGGCGGGCGGCTCAGCATGATGTTCGTGCAGGCGCCTTCCGCGTTGCAGCAGGTCAAGTCCGGCAAGATCCGCGCGATCGCGATAGATGGAACCAAGCGCGACCCCGATCTGCCCGACGTGCCCACGGTCGATGAATCGGGTGTGAAAGGGTACGACCTGAACTCCTGGTACGGTTTTGTCGTGCCCTCTGGCGTACCGGAGCCAGTCGTGCGCAAGCTGCACGACGTCTTCGTGCAGGCGCTCAAGGAAAACGAGCAAAAACTAGCCGAGCAGGGCTACAGCGTCGACGGCGGATCGGCCAGGGAAATGGCCGACGCCATTGCCGCCGAGTCGAAGAAGTGGGCGGCCATCGTCAAGGCCGCCAACATCAAGGCAGACTGATTGGCCCTGGCTAGCAACCATGCGCTACACGCATACGTTCCGGGCGGTCAGCCATCCGTTGCGCGTGGTCAGCGGCCAGGACGCGCTAGCCCAGTTGCCGGCGGAGCTTGCGCGTGCCGATGCTACGCGCGCCGTGGTGCTGTGCGGGCGCAGCGTGCACGATCGCAGCGACCTGGTGAAGCACGTGCGCAAGCTTGCGGGCGGGCGCATCGCCGGGGTGTATGCGGATATTGGCGCCGGCGCGCCGCGCCACCAGGTCGAAGCGGCGGCCGGGTTCGCCGCCGGTCTGAACGGCGACGCGCTGGTCGCCATCGGCGCAGGCAGCGTCACAAAAGCGGCGCGCGTGGTGGCGGTGCGGCTGGCCGAATCAGGGCCGCTGGAGTCGCTGGCCACCCAATACGACACCCAAGGGCGCGGCAAAAGCACGCGCCTGTTCGCGCCCAAGCTGCCGATCTTTAATGTGCTGACGGCAGCCACCACGAGCCAGAACCGCGCTGGCGCGTCCCTGCGCGACGAGGCCGCCGGACACCAACTGGAGTTTTTCGACCCGAAGACGCGCCCGCGCGCCGTCTTCTGGGACGCCAAGGCGCTGCTGACCGCGCCACTGTCGCTGACGCGCGCGGCGGCGGGCATGGAGTACTGGTGGGCCATCGTCAACCTGGCCGGCGCGAGCGCAGAAAACCCGCTGGTGCGCGCCAGCCGCAATCAGTGCTGGGAAATCGCCCAGGCCGCCATGCCGCGCGTGGACGATCCAGGCGATTGGCGCGTGCGCGTGGAGCTTTGCGCGGCGTCGCTGCTGCGCACGCGCGATGAAGACGACGGCGGCGTGCCGCTGGGCGTGGCGCCGGGCACGCACGAGGTGCGCATGCACCCCATCGCGCGCGCCACCTACATGCTGGCGCAGGGGCTGTTCAATACCTGCGCCGGCATGACCCAATCGCAAGCTACGCTGGCGCTGGCTGCTCCCGCAGTGCGCGCCTTCGGCGATCTGTGCCCGCAAGCGGTCGCCGAGATGGGCCGCATGTTGAACGCGCCAGACGCAACCGCGCCCGCCGTGGCCGACGCTTTTTCCGAAAAACTCCGCGGCTTCGGCTACGCCCAGGACTTGCGCGCGGCCAACGTGCCGCACGGCCACGCGCAGCGCGTGATCGACTACGCGCTGCGCACCTTCAACTGCAATGCGGACGGCTGGATGAACGACAAGAGCGAGCGCCTGCGCGCCATGCTCGACGCCGTCCTGTGAATCTCAACTCAAGCATGGAGGCATCATGAACCGTCAACACTTTCTGCGCGCTCTCGTTCTGGGCGCAACTTTCGCGCTGGGCGCTGGCGTGGTCAGCACAGCTGGCGCGCAGGATTTTCCGAGCCGGGCGATTCGCATGATGGTGCCCTTCAATCCCGGCAATTCGACCGACACCATCGCCCGCCGCATGGCGCAGCTGATGTCCAAAAAGCTGAATCAGCCGGTGATCGTGGAAAACAAACCCGGCGCGAATGCCGCCATCGCGGCGCAAGCGGTGGTGAGCGCGCCGGCGGACGGCTACACGATCTTCTTCGCCTCCGATTCCGCGCTGGTGCTCAACCCCCTGCTGTACAAAAAACTGGCTTACAACCCCGAGCGCGATTTCACGGCCATCGCCCTGGCCGCCAACGTGCCGCAGGTCATGCTGGTGAATGCGTCGGTGCCGGCGAAAAACGTGCAGGAATTCATCGCCTATGCCAGGCACAATCCCGGCAAACTCAACTTCAGTTCCACCGGCACGGGCGGCGCTTTCCATCTGGCCGGCGAAATGTTCGACCAGGCCACCGGCGTCGAGATGACCCACATCCCCTACACCGGCGGCGCCCCGGCGCTGCAAGCCCTGCTGGCCGACCAGGTGCAGGTGATGTTCGGAGTTGTAGGCTCGGCCCTGCCTTACTTGCATTCGGGCAAACTGCGCGCCCTGGCGCTGGTCACCGGGGAGCCGGTGGCCGCGCTGCCGGGCGTTCCCACGCTGCACGACAGCGGTTATCCCGACGTCGAAGCCACGATACGCTACGGCCTGGTCGCCCGCAAACAGACGCCGCCCGAAGTTCTGGCCACTCTCAACGATGCCGCCAGCTACGCCTTGGCCGACCCGGACTACCGCAAAACCATGACCGACGAAGGCTACCTGGTACCCGAACCGCACAAGCCGACGCAATACGACCAATGGCTGGCCGCCGACCGCGTGCGCTGGGCGGCGGTCATCAAGGCGCGCCATATAAGCTTGGACTAAAAACCCGCATTTTTCGGCGGACGCTCTCCGCCGACAGCAGACTGAGGCAGCGCCACGGGGCCGCGTTCGGCCAACTCCGCTTCGATTTCGTCCACCGCCTGGCGCAAGATGCCGGCCACCGCTTGCGTGCGCTTGTCGGTCATGCGCGTCATGACGGTGGAGACGCTGATGGCCGCCACGCACGCCCCGCCAAGCCCGCGAATGGGCACGGCCACGGTGCGCACCTCCGGCAATTCCAGCACCTTGCTACATACATAGCCGCACGCACGCGCACGGGCAATGTCGCGGCGCAGCACGGCTTCGGAGTAGCGCGGGTAACGCTTGAGCGAGCGGTCGAGATTGGCGCGGCAGATGCGATCAAGCTCGACATCTTCCATGGCGCTCAGAATGGCGATGGCGCCGCCGCCCACGTTCAGCGGGCGATGCTTGCCCACTTCCAGCACGTAGGCCTTGATCGGCGCGTTGCCTTCGGCGCGGTCGGTGCAGACCGCGTCCAGCCCCGCGCGTTCGGTGAGGAACACGGTGTCCCCGGTCAACTGCGCGATGCGCTGCAAGTGCGGGTGGCAAATGTCGCGCAGCGCGACTTGCGGCGAAGCGGCCAGGCCCATCTCGTAGATCGCCTGCCCAAGAAAATACCGGCGGTTTTCCTTGTCCTGGCGCAGCAGCCGTTCGGTCACAAGCGCCTGCAACAGCCGGTGCGCGGTGGGGCGCTCCAATTGCGCGGCCCGATACAGGTCCGTCAGGCGCAGCCCGGTGCGTTGCGCGGCGGCCACCAGCCGCATCAGCAGCGCCGCGCGCTGCACCACCTGGCTGCCGGCGATGCGGCTGGCGGGAGAGCCTTCCTCTTGTTTCATTATGCGGACTTGTTTGGTAGTCACATGACAACCGGTTTAGAGCACCGGTTTCTATGATTGCCTGATCGCCGGCGCGGACATAGATGTCCACATGCCGGAATATCGACCGCAAGGAGCGTAGCATGAATTTCGAGATGCCGGAGACCACCCGGATGATCCGCGACACGGTGCGCGAGTTCACCGAGCGCGAGCTTAAGCCGCTGGAGCCGCTGGTGATCCGGCGCGAATCCGAGCGCGGCATGAAGGACGATCCGATCCTGCCGCCGGAGGTGGAGCACGCGCTTGGGGAAAAAGCGCGCGCCATCGGCCTGTGGGGTATTGACGTGCCGGAAGAATTCGGCGGCCAGGCGTTCGGCATGCTGGCCAAATGCGTGGTGACCGAGCAGTTGAAGCACTCCATCACGCCCTTCGTGCCGCCGCCGGACAGCCCCAACCTGTACCTGCTCAAAGAGCAATGCAAGGGCGCGCAGATCGACAAATACCTGATGCCCTACGTGCGTGGCGATAAAAAAAGCTGCATTGCCCTCAGCGAGGAAGGCGCGGGTTCGGACGCCGCCGGCATCCGCACGCGCGCCGAGCGGGTGAACGGCAAGTGGGTCATCAACGGCGCCAAGATGTGGATCAGCAACGCGCGCCGCGCGGATTTCATGATCGTGGTGACCATGACCGACCCCGCCAAAGGCTCGCGCGGCGGCATGACAGCGTTTCTGGTGGACCGCGACCATCCGGGCGTGAGCATCCCGACGTCGTACCCCATGATCGGCGAGTACCACCCGTACCAGGTGTTCTTCGACAACGTGACGCTGGACGACGGCCAGTTGCTGGGTGAGGTGGGCAACGCCTTCGTGCCGATCACCAACCGCCTGGGCGTGCGCCGGCTGGATATTGCATCGCGTTGCCTGGGCCTGGCCGAGCGCTGTCTGCAAATGATGATCGAGCAGGCCAAGACCCGCAAGACTTTCGGCCAGTTTCTGGCCGACCGCCAGGCCATCCAGTGGATGATCGCCGACAGTTGGCAAGAGCTGGAACTGGTGCGCCTGAAGGTGTATCAGCTCGCCTGGAAGATCGACCAGGGCGCGAAAGACTTCCGCCGCGACGGTTCCATGGTGAAAGTGCAGGCCACCGAGCTGATCCAGCGGGTGGTGGACCGGGCCATTCAGCTTTTCGGCGGCATGGGCCTATCGAAAGAATTGCCGCTGGAGTACATCGCGCGTTCGGCCCGCGTGCTGCGCATCGTCGAAGGGCCGAGCGAAGTGCATCGCTGGGTGATTGCGCGGGATCTGCTGAAAAACGGCCTGCCGGCCCAGTAATATTCCTGCGTTATTCCCGCGCAGGCGCACAGGTGCTAACTGGGGGTGAGTGCACGGTTTTCTCCCGCCCCCGCGTGCGGGGGAGGGCTGGGGGGGGGGCGCAGGGCGCTGAAAGAAGTACCGCGTTTGCGATGCGTCGCGCTGCCCCCATCCCAACCCTCCCCCGCACGCGGGGGAAGGAGACCAGCTTCCCTCCTCCGTGTGCGGGGGAAGGTCAGGGCGGTGGAGAGCGGCGCAAAATCCTCTCGATGCTCCAAGTTGGCGCCCACGCTCTTTCGCGGAAATGACGAGAATCAATTACGAATCACGTCCGCCCCCGCGGGCGGGTGGAACTGGAAGGTTTCTCGCGGTAGGGCAGCGTTGTTTTGAACGTCGGTGAAAGTGAGCGTCGAACGCTGGCCGAAGCTGTCGGTAATTTCCAAGGTAGTCAGCACGGCGGCGGCGTTTTCCGTGGCGGGTTTGAAGCCCACGCGCACGCTTTGAATTTGCGTGTCGCGCGTTTTGGGTGTGGCGCGTACCCATTGCAGGCCGTCCTGCTCTGGCTCGTCGGCCAGTGCGAAGCTTTTTTCCAGCGTTTTCAGATCGGGCGCGGCGGCGACGATGGCCGCCGGCGTGGAATCGAGCACCTGCTCCTGCCGGCGCGCGGTGACCTGGTTCAGATCAACGTCGTACAGCCACAGCGTTTGCCCGTCGGCGACGATGGTTTGCTCGAACGGTTTTTCGTAGTGAAAGCGGAATTGGCCGGGGCGCAGAAACTCGAACGTACCGGAAGATGTTTTCTGCGCCGCCGCCCGCCCCTGTTTGGGCGGCTGGGTGACGACCTGGGTGAACGCGGCCTTGCCTGAGTGCGTGTCCTTGAGAAAGCGGTCCAGACTGTCCAAACCGCCGGCTTGGGCAAGCGGCGCGATAAGCGCAGCGGCAGCAAGCGGTGTCAATGATGCAAAAAGGTTCATGGTTGAATCGAAAACGCTATGCCTTGGGCAAAATTTCTGAATTGATAGCTGACTGCCAAGGTATAATATATGTTTTCTCATATTTTATATCACAAATACATACAAAACTTTGGCAATTAGCTATCAAATAAAGAGTGTTTCCCTCCTGTCTGTGCTGCCTCTATTTCTCGCCAGGAAAGTTTTTCGGCCCATTGCTCCCAATAGAGTCCCCCAGCAAAAGCATCAGCGCTCCACGCGATCCACCAATTCCGATTCCTTGGCTGCCGCATGTTTGCAAGCAATACGGATGGCTTTCAGTTTCGCCGGGCCAATTCCCTTGATCGACAGCAGTTCACCATCGGGCACGTTCATGATTTTTTCCGGCGTGGTCAGCCCATGCTCCCCAAAGTAATTCACCATGGTTTTCGGAAGACCAGGTATGGTGTCGATGAATCTTGGAAAAAATGCAGCATGAATGGCCTGCCTGCCGCCGAGCTTGCCGCAAAAGTCCTGCCATTCCGGCTTGGCGAGTTCATGCTCAAGCGCGGCCAGTCTCTCCTGTGTTGAATCCTCACGCTCCACGACGCGGCGCACGGCTTTGAGGAACATCAAATAATCGCCGCCATGGGCTGGTATCTGGCCGATATCGGAGGGCATGGTTTCCATGGGCGCTTCGCCCGCATCACTGCCCAACTTGCGCAACGACTTTATTTTTGGCAGCCATACGCCCATCCAGATTTTTGTGGCGATGGCTGGCGGCGGCTCGTTGCCGTAATGCATTTCGCCGTGCCTGCGCAAGACGCGATAGGGTGTTCGCAGTTGCATGGTGGCCGCGAATTTCAGCCCCGATACCACATCCCCGGCTGCTTCCATGCCGCGCCGCGCCGAGTTTTTCGCGCTCGCATCCGCCTGCGCGTAATAGCCGGCCGCCGTGAACTCCGATGCCATCTGGTCGATGGCGGCCTTTACGCCTTCTTGGTTCTTGATGGTCAAGCCCGGGTTGTCCGCCGCTAGTTTCTGGAATTGCGCCAGTTTGGTGCGCGCAAACTCCAGCCGGAATACCTTGGTTTCCGGGTTGACGGAGTTGTGCGCGATTTTCAGGGATTCATTGATCTGTTCCGTCAATATCGCCGCCTGGCCGGCAATAAAATCAGCCCGCGCCCTGCGCTGTTTTCTTTCATCTGGCGTTGCTTTTTGCGGCTGGGCCGTTTTTTCGGATGGCGGCGTGCCTGCCGGCGGCGGCGCTGAAGCTCCCGATTTCTCTTGCTCGCTGGAGGACGGATCGAACAAGTGCAGAATGGATTTGAGAAATGACATGTTTTACCAGCCGATGGGTGACATCATTTGTTCCAGCCGCGTCCTGGCTCTGCTGCGCCGCCCTCATTCCGCGCGCACGGGCACAAGGATTTCGCGCTGGCCGTTGCTGTTCATGCTGCTGACCAGCCCGGCCTGTTCCATCTCTTCCACCAGCCCGGCAGCGCGGTTATAGCCGATTTTGAGGTGGCGCTGCACCAGCGAAATGCTGGCCTTGCGGTTTTTGAGCACCACTTCGACAGCCTGATCGTAGAGCGCATCTTTTTCGCCGCCTTCGCCTTGCGCGCCGCCTTCGCCGTCCTCGCCGTCGGCGATGCCGCCTTCGAGCACGCCCTCGATGTAGTTCGGTTCGCCCTGGCTCTTGAGGTATTGAACGACGCGCTGCACCTCGCCGTCGCTGACGAAGGCGCCATGCACGCGAATCGGCAGGCCCGCGCCGCTGGGCAGATACAGCATGTCGCCCATGCCCAAGAGCGCCTCGGCGCCCATCTGATCGAGGATGGTGCGGCTGTCGATCTTGCTGGAAACCTGAAAGGCGATGCGCGTGGGAATGTTGGCTTTGATGAGACCGGTAATCACGTCCACGCTGGGCCGCTGCGTCGCCAAAATCAGGTGAATGCCGGCGGCGCGCGCTTTTTGCGCCAGCCGGGCGATGAGTTCTTCGATCTTCTTGCCGATCACCATCATCAGGTCGGCCAGCTCGTCAATCACCACCACGATGTAGGGCATGCGCTCCAGCGGTTCCGGGTCTTCCGGCGTGAGGCTGAAGGGGTTGCCGATGAATTGGCCGCGCCCTTTGGCTTCGTCAATCTTCTGGTTGAAGCCGGCCAGG
The DNA here is from genome assembly GCA_031253955.1 of Burkholderiaceae bacterium. Classification (GTDB taxonomy): domain Bacteria; phylum Pseudomonadota; class Gammaproteobacteria; order Burkholderiales; family Burkholderiaceae_C; genus Ottowia. The sequence continues at coordinate 16,231 of JAIRVJ010000128.1, forward strand.
TTGCGCACGCCCACCTTGCTCATCACTTTGTAGCGGCGCTCCATTTCGCCCACGCACCAGTTCAAAGCGTTGGCGGCCTGCTTCATGTCGGTGACCACGGGCGCGAGCAGGTGCGGGATGCCCTCGTAGATGCTCATTTCGAGCATCTTCGGGTCGATCATCAGCAGGCGCACGTCCTTCGGCTCGGTTTTGTAGAGCAGGCTCAAAATCATCGCGTTCAGGCCGACCGATTTGCCCGATCCGGTGGTGCCCGCCGCCAGCACGTGCGGCATCTTGGCCAGATCGACCACCACCGGCTGGCCGATGATGTCCTTGCCCAGCCCCAGTGTCAGCATCGACCTGGCGTCGTTGTACGCCTGCGACCCCAGAATTTCCGACAGGCGGATAGTTTGCCGCCGGGCATTGGGCAACTCGAGGGCCATGTAGTTCTTGCCGGGAATGGTTTCCACCACGCGGATGGAAACCAGACTGAGCGAGCGCGCCAGATCCTTGGCCAGCCCCACCACCTGCGCGCCCTTGACGCCGATGGCCGGCTCGATCTCGTAGCGCGTAATCACCGGGCCGGGCGCGGCGGCAACCACGCGCACTTCCACGCCGAAGTCCCTGAGCTTTTTCTCGATCAGGCGGCTGGTCATCTCCAGCGTTTCGGCGGCCACGCCGTCCTGGCGCGCGGGCAGGCCATCGAGCAGGTCGATCTGCGGCAGGCGGCTGTCAGGCAACTCGGTAAAGAGGGGCTTCTGGCGTTCCTTGACGGCTCGCTCGCTCCGGGCCGCCGGCGCGGGCGCCAGCTCGATATCCACCGGCGCCGGGTGCGCTTTTTCGATCACCTCGCGCTCGTGGTGCAGCACCTGCTCGCGCTGACGGGCCGCTTCCTGGCCCAGTTTGGCGTCTTCGGCCCGCTCGCGCCGCTCGCGCCGCAGCCGCGCCAGCGCATCCAGCCCCCAGCCCAGCCGCTCGGCCAGCCGCACCCACGAAAAACCGAACACCAGCGCCGCGCCCATCATGGCGGCGGCAAAGCCCAGCAGCGCCGAGCCGGTAAAACCGAGCCAGCCGATCGCCAGCGGCCCGATCAGGCTGCCCACAATCCCGCCCGCAGGGCCGGGCAAACTGGCGTCCAGCCGGTACAGGCGCGACCATTCCAGCGCGCAACTGGCCGCCACCAGCAGCGCCAGCCCGCACCAGAACGCCAGCGGCGTGCGCGCCAGTGACGCCCCAGACTCGCTCAAGAAAAAGCGCGGGCGCTCGCGCCCGTGCACCCAGCGCCGCGCCGCCGCCAGCCACGCCGCCGCACCCGCGGCCACGCACCACCAGATCGAGTAGCCCAGCAGCGCGTAGCCCAGATCGCTGATCCACGCGCCCAGCGCCCCGCCCCAATTGCGCACCGGCCCGCCCGCGCCCGTGGTGGACCAGGCGGCATCGCCGGGGGCATGGCTGAAGAACGCCAGCGCCACAAAAATCAGCACCGCCAGGCCGCACACCAGCGCCACTTCCTGTGCGAAACGGCCCGCGCCGCCCTGCGGCGCGGGCGGTCTATTAAGCGTGTTGAGCGTATAGGCCATGAACCAAAGTTTAGCGTTTGGCGTTTGGCGTTGAGCGTGTGTAGCGTTGCTTGCCGTAAAAAAGTTCCCGTGCCAACCGCTCAACGCACCCCCCCTCAACCACGGTCAGTCGTAAGAAGTCAGCCGCTCTTTGGCCACGATGGAGCCGTCGGGCTGAATTTCGATGAGGCCGCGCTCTTGCAGACCCTTCATTACCCGGCTGACCATCTCGCGCGAGGCGCCCACCATCTGGGAGATATCGCGGTGCGAAATTTTTTCGCGGATCATCAGCACGCCATCGGGCGCCTTTTCGGCTGCATCCAGCAGCACACGGGCCACCCGGCCATAAACGTCCAGCAGGGCCAGCGTCTCGATCTTGCGATCGGCCTGGCGCAGCCGCTGCACCAGGCCGCGCATCACGACGTAGGCAAGCGAGGTCTTCTCCGGCAGGTAGCGCAAGAACTCCGTGCGCCCCAGGATGAGCGCATCCGTTTGCATCTCGGCGCGCACGGTGGCCGAATGGGGCAAGCTGTCGATCAGGCTCATCTCGCCGATTGAGTCGCCCGGGCGCAAAATTGCCAAAATTACCTCATGCCCATCGCGGTCGGCCTTGACCACGCGCACCCGGCCATTAACCAGGACGAATAGCGCGTCGGTTTTCTTGCCCTGCTCGACAATCGTCTCGCCGCGCTTGAAACGCCGCTTGACCACCGCGTTCGCGAATGCGGCGATCTGCTCCTCGGTCAACATGGCAAACAGCGGCGCGCGCCGGATCAGTTCCAAGTTCGTCAGCATCATCATGGGAATTAACCTCCTGCCGGTATGGCGGTTTTTCTGAAGCCGCCCGCTTTCAAATTTGAACGAACCCTCACCTCCGAATGGTAAGTATCGCATCTTCAGGAGTCGTTTTTTCAGCAGGTGCTACCCTCGCTCTATGTTCAACCCCACACAAGAAGATGTACGCCGCTTTTTTTGCGGCGCCTGGGCCAAGTCGCGCGCCGGGCAGCCGATGCAGGCTATCGAAACCTTGGCCGCCGGCTGGATTGCCGAGCATCCACAATGGCATGGCGATCTGGCCGATGCCCAAGCGGCGGTGGCGCGCGTGTATCCCGAAGACAGTCCGGGAGGCAATCCGTTCTTGCATCTGTCGATGCACCTGTCGATCAGCGAGCAGTGCGGCATCGACCAGCCGCGCGGCATCCGGCAGGCGGTGGAGCTGCTGGCGCACCGTCAGGGCGACTTGCACGCCGCGCATCACACCGTGATGGAATATCTGGGCCAGATGCTGGCCGACGCGCAAGCGCGCGGCCAGCCGCCCGACGGCGCGGCCTACGTGGCGGCGGTGCAGCGGCGGGCCACGCGGGACTGACGCGAGCGCGCCATTTTGCGGGCGAAACGTCAGAAATCGAAAAACGCCTCGAACCCCTGTTCCGGCAGAAAGCGCTCGTTCTGGTAGCGCAGGCGCGTAGGGCAAGGCAGGGCGCGCTGGCGCACGCTGTGGCGTTCGTCGCCGGGGTAGGCGAGCACGCGCACGCCGTGGTCGTCGAAGGGTTCCGGGGCAATCAGCGCCGGGGCGCGGCTGCGCGCGTCGGCCAGCGCCGCTTGCACGCTGGCAAAGCGCGCCAAGTGCGCCAGACTGACGATCTGCGGCGGGGCCAGATCGATGGCATGGTCGCGGTACGCCTCGAGCGCGGCGCGCGGGGTGCGCCACAGCAGCTCGGTGACTTCGTGATCGTCTTGCACCGCTTCCTGCCCGGCGGGGGCGGCGGCCAGGAAAAAGCGCGTGTCGAAACGCTTGTTGATGACCGAAGGTTGGCGCGGCGTGATCCAGCGCGACCAGGGTGCCAGCGCGTCGCTGTCGAGCGTGAGGCCCAGCCGCGCCAGCAAGTGGCCAAAGGGTTCGCCCGCGCGCAGGCTGGCGGCGGCGGCGTCCATGCCGGACGATTCGCGGCGGCCTGCCTGCATGTAGAGCACGCCCACTTCCTCGAACGCCTCGCGCGCGGCGGCCGCGAAAAAGGCCGCCGCCGCGCGCGGCGCCAGCGCCGGCTCGGCCAGGCGGGCGTGCAGCTCGCCGGGCGTGCGGTCCAGCCGGTTCAGTACGGCGTCGCTGCTGTCATGCGCATCGAGCTTGCCGCCCGGAAACACGCAAGCGCCGCCCAGTACCGCCGTTTGCGCATGGCGGCGCACCAGCAGCACTTGCAGGCCGTCCTGACTGTCGCGCAGCATGACCACGGTGGCCGCGTCGCGCGGGGGCGTATCCAGGGTCCCGGTATGCAGTTTCATGGCGGGCACATTGTAGGGTTGAGACACAGACCGCGCGGCTGTGATACCTTTAGAGCCTGCTTGCGATCCCGGCGCGGGCGGGCGCGGACTTGGGCGGTCTGCGGCGTTGCAATCCTTGCCAATGGCACAGGCCATTGGCAAGGATTGCGCCTTGCAGCCCATCCCAATGCAGCATCCCGCACACCTCGCGCCGGGATCGCAAACAGGCTCTTACACGTTTCCCGCGCCGCCGCTGCCCGCAACCGGCGCGCGGAACACCGGAAAGGGGGTCTCACCCATGAACAACAACATGAACGCGCCGGGGCAACGGCTGGCCGCGCTGGCGCCAAGGTTTGCCGGAATGCGGCGCGGCATCGAGAAGGAAAGCCTGCGCGTGCAGCCCGACGGCCGGCTGGCGCTCACGCCGCATCCGGCGGCGCTGGGCGCGCCGCTGACGCACCCGCGCATCACCACCGATTTCAGCGAAGCGCAGCTTGAACTGGTGACCGGCGCCCATGCCAGCGTGCAAGCCATGCTGGCCGAACTGGAGCAAATCCATCAGGTCGTCTATCACGAGTTGCAAGCGCTGGGCGACGAGCTGCTGTGGGTGTCCTCCATGCCGTGCAAACTGCCCGCCGACGAGACGATTCCGATCGGCGTGTATGGCTCCTCCAACCACGGCCGCACCAAGAGCGTGTACCGCATGGGCCTGGGCCACCGCTACGGGCGGCGTATGCAGACCATTTCGGGTATTCACTACAACTGGTCGCTGCCGGAGCTGTCCAACGACGACTACTTCGGCCTGATCCGCAACTTCCGCCGCCGCGCTTTCGCGCTGCTGTACCTGTTTGGCGCCTCGCCCGCGGTGTGCCGCACCTTCGTGGCCGGGCGTGAACATGCGCTCATACCGCTGGGCGCAAGTGGCGTCATGCACCTGCCCTGGGCCACCTCGCTGCGCATGGGGCGGCTGGGCTACCAGAGCCAGGCGCAAGCCATGCTTGCCGTGAGCTACAACGGGCTGGAAAGCTACGCCGCCTCGCTGGAAGAGGCGCTCACCCGGCCCTACCCGCCTTACGAGGCCATCGGGATCCGCAATCCGGGGGGTGAGTACAACCAGCTTTCCACCACGCTGCTGCAAATCGAAAACGAGTTCTACGGCGCCATCCGCCCCAAGCGCGTGACCCGCCCCGACGAGCGCCCGCTGCACGCGCTGCGCGAGCGCGGCGTGGAAGACGTGGAAGTGCGGCTGATGGACCTGGACCCGTTCGAGCCGCTGGGCATCGGCGCCGATACCGCCCGTTTTCTCGATCTGTTCCTGCTGCACTGTCTGCTGGAGGACAGCCCACCCGATACCCCGCAAGAAATCGCCGCCATCGAGCGCAACCAGCAAGCCGCCGCCGCCCGCGGGCGCGAGCCGGGCCTGAAGGTGGAACTGCACGGCGGCCAGCAATTGCTGACCGGCGCGGTGGCCGCGCTGCTTGGCCAGTTGCCCCCCATCGCGCAGGCGCTGGACGCCGCGCTGGGCGGCGCGCACTACGCGCAGGCGCTGGCGCGCATTGGCGCGCTCCAGCAAGCGCCGCAGCGCCTGCCCTCGGCGCGGGTGCTGCAAACGGTGCGGCAGGAGCACGGCGATGACTTCGTCAGCTTCGTGCTGGCCCAGTCCCGCCAAGCCCAAGCCAGCCTCATGGCCCGTTCCTGCCCCGCGCGGCTGAAAGCCGAATACGACGCCTTGGCCGCCCAATCCGTGAGCGAACAAACCGCCCTGCAAGCCGCCGATACGCAGCCATTTGAAAGCTACCGGCGACAATACGTTTGCGCGGACCGGCTGCGGGTGGCGTGATGGTTTTTCCCCGGCCCGCTCGCGGAAAAGAGAAAACTACTGAATTGATAGTTATATGCCTTGTTGTTTCATAGATTTAAAACACTTTTCTACATAAAAATTAAGTTACAACAAGGCAGTAAGCTATCAAATTAGTATAATCGGCAATCGCGGCACGGGCGTTCGGCCCGCGCCGCAGCCATACTCGCTACCCACCTTCTCCCAAACCCACCGCCGTGGCCACCGAACAGGAACTGTCGGACTTCCTCAAGAGCGTGGAAAAGCGTTCGTTCAAGCGGACGGTCTATCACGTGCAGAACGAAGACGCCGCGCTGGACATCGTGCAAGACAGCATGATGAAGCTGGCCGAGCGCTACGGCGACAAGCCGGCGGCGCAGTTGCCGCCGCTGTTCCAGCGCATCCTGTCCACCACCACACTGGACTGGTTTAGGCGTCAGAAGGTGCGCCGCGCCCGCTTTCCCAACATGAGCGAGCTGATATCCGACGATACGCAAAGCGATGCCGATCTGCTGGAAACCCTCGCCGGCGGCGGCTGGGAGCAAGCCGAAAGCGCCGAAAGCGCCGCCAGCCGGGCTGAACTTCTGCACCGGATCGAAGAACAGATCGCGCAACTTCCTTCCCGTCAACGCGAAGCGTTCCTGCTGCGTTATTGGGAAGAAATGGATGTGACCGAAACAGCGGCAATCATGGGTTGCGCGCAAGGCAGTGTCAAAACGCACTGCGCGCGCGCCATTCACACGCTCGCCAAAACGCTCAAATCCAAAGGATGGATATCATGAAACCGCCCCAGGACTACCCGCCTTCCGCATCCCCGGCCACGCTGGAAAACCGTTTTGGCCTGTGGGTGGCTGCCCGCCTGTCGGCTGGCGCCCAGGAGTTGCCTTACGAAATTGCCGAGCGTCTGCGCGCCGCCCGCGTGCGGGCCGTGGCCCGGCGCAAGCAACCGGCCCCCGTCCGCGCACTGCGCTGGCGGCCCGGAGCGTGGGCGCAAGGCAACGGACGCACCGCCGTCCTGGGTTTTGGCGGCGATGACGCGCTGGACTTCTGGGCGCGCCTGGGTTCCCTGGCCGCGCTGACGCTCTTGGCAGCGGCTCTGGTCACTATCCACATGGTGCAAAGCGACAGCCGCGCCGCCGACGAGGCCGAAGTGGACACCGCCTTGCTCACCGACGCACTGCCGCCGCAAGCCTACACCGACTCCGGTTTTCTGCAATTTCTCAAAACCGCCAGCGGCCAGCCGGCCACGCAAACCCGCTGATCCGCAAAAACCGCCATGTCCCGCCCCGCGCCTTTGCTGACCCTGCTGATCGCCGCCGCCGTGGCCGCCGGCGCGGGAGCGATTTGGGCGCAGCCGTGGCCGCCCGCGCCCGGCACGCCCGCCGTCAGCCAGCCCGCGCCGCGGACGGGCGGCGGCATCCGTTGGCAAAAGCTCACCGCCGAGCAGAAAAACGCGCTGCAACCGCTGGCCGCCCAGTGGCCCACCCTCACCGGCCAGCAGCAGCGCAAATGGGTGGCGGTCACCCGCAATTTCCAGCGCCTGCCCCCAGCCGAGCAAGCCACCTTGCAAAGCCGCATGACCGCGTGGAGCACGCTCACCCCCGCGCAACGCACTCAGGCCCGCCTGAACTACGGCGAAGCCCGGCGCGTGCCCGTCACCGAACGCAAGGCGCGCTGGGAGCAGTACCAGACGCTCCCTTCCGAAGAACGCCAGCGCCTGGCCGCCGGCCACCCCAAACCGCCCCACGGCATGGCCCCCGCGCTGCGTCCCACGCCGCGCGCAAAACTGGCGCGCCCCGTGCGCACAGGCGAAAACCGCCCCCTGCCGATCAACGAAAATACGTTGCTGCCGCTTTGAGCGAGTGGCTGCGTTGGGCGTCAAAAATCGTTCACGCTTGCGCGGTTTTCCTCCCTCTCCCACGAGTGGGAGAAGGTTGGGGAGAGGGCCAGCGGCGCTGGTTGGAGTCACAACGCTTGTGCCGCGCACCCCCTCTCCCTAACCCTCTCTCCCAAGGGGGAGAGGGAACCATAAACCCAAACCACTCTGAACACTCAACCCGATATGACCGAGCCATCCCCGGCCCAGCCCTTGGCCCCACCGCTGCGCCGGCGCATGGGGTGCTGGGTGTATGAGGGTTTTTTGACCGCCGGCATCGCGTTCGGCGTGGGTTTTTTGTCCATGCCCCTGGTGCAGCGAATGCCTCCCGAACCGGGACGGCACGCCTTCCAAGCCCTCTTGTTCATGGCGCTTGGCATCTATTTCGGCTGGTGCTGGTCGCGCGGACAGACGCTGGCCATGAAAACGTGGCGCATCCGCATCGTCGACCGCACCGGGCAGCCGCCCAGCCGGGCGCGCGCGCTGCTGCGTTACGTGTTGAGCTGGGTCTGGTTTTTGCCTCCGCTGGCTCTGGCCGCGCTCTGGCATCTGCCCGCCGTCCAGATCGCCGGGCCAGCCGTCATCTGGATCATTCTCTGGGCGCTGGCCAGCCGCCTGCACCCGCAGCGCCAGTTCTGGCACGACGCCTGGGCCGGCACGCGGCTGATCGATACGCGCCGACCGCCGACAATCCCGCCATGACAACGCCCCCCGATCCGCCTGCCCAGCCCCATCCGCAGAAAGCGCGCCGGGGCTTCTCGCGCCTGTGGTATGCCGCCGGCTATTCCGCCGCCGGGCTGCGCGCCGGCTGGCGCGAAACGGCGTTCCGGCAAGAGGTTCTCGCCGCCATCGTGCTGCTGCCGGCGGCGTTCTGGGTCGGGCGCGGCTGGGCCGAAATCGCGCTGCTGTGCGCCGTCACCCTGCTGGTGCTGGTGGTCGAGCTGCTCAACACCGGCATTGAAGCGGCCATCGACCGCATCGGCCCGCAGTGGCACGATCTCTCCAAAAAAGCCAAGGACATAGGGTCCGCCGCCGTGCTGCTGGCCCTGCTGCTGGCCGGCGGCGTGTGGCTGGCGGCGCTTTACGCAAGGTTTTTCGCGTGACCTCCGCCCCGCCGCGCGCGCCCGCCTTTTCCCTCTGCGTCTATTGCGGCTCGCGCCCCGGCCACGACCCGCGCTTTGCCCAAGCCGCCGCGCAAGTGGGCCACTGGATCGGCGCGCGCGGCGGCCAACTGGTCTATGGCGGCGGCCGCGGCGGACTCATGGGCGTGGCCGCCGACGCCGCGCTGGCCGCGGGCGGGCGGGTGCTGGGCATCATTCCGCGCGATCTGGTCGAGCGCGAACACGCGCACCGCGGCTGCACCGAACTGGTGATCGTGGACACCATGCACGAGCGCAAGCGCCTCATGGCCGAACGCAGCCACGCCTTTCTGGCGCTGCCCGGCGGCATCGGCACCTTCGAGGAATTCTTTGAAGCCTGGACCTGGCGCCAGCTCGGCTACCTGAACCAACCCATCGGCCTGCTCAACCTGCACGGCTACTACGACGCGCTGCTGGCCTTCATCGCCCACGGCATCGCCGCCGGCTTCATGGACCCAAGCTACCTGCGGCTGATCGAAGTCGGCTCCGAATGCCAACCCCTGCTCCAACACCTCGTCAGCGCCGCCGGCTGGCCCGCCCCGCAGCGCACGGACGCCATCTGATGCTGGTTTACCCGGATACTTAAATATTTATAGCTAACTGTCATTTTTATATATAGTTTTTAGATATTTTCATATATAAAAAATATGTTTTACCTTGATGCGAAGCTATCAATTCAATGGTTTGCATTGAGCGTCCCTTCATCCACCCGCCAAATACAACTCCGCCAGCCGCTGGCGCTCGCGCGGGCCGATGCCGAGTTGGCGGCTGAGGTACGAGTCGATGCCGCCGAAGTCTTCTTGCACCGCTTGCAGCGCGGCGCGCAGAAATTCTTCCTGCACGCCCCAGAGCACCTGGAGCGCGTCTTGCGGGGCGCGGCCTGCCGCGCCTAGGGCGGGCAGGCGGCAGCAGTCGTTGGTGAGCAGGTAATCTTGCATCACCATTGGCTCCGGCACGCCCAGGGCCAGCAGGATGAGCGCGGCGGCAAAGCCGGTGCGGTCTTTGCCGGCGGTACAGTGAAAGACCAGCGGCGCGTCGCTTTCCAGCATGTGGGCCAACAGCCCGGCAAAGGGCGCGGCGTTGTCATGCACGAAGGCGCGGTAGGTTTGCTGCATCAGCGCCACGGTGCGCGCGGGGGTGACGCGCTGGCCGGCATCCAGCAGATCTTTGATGTGCTGCACAACCGCAGGCTCAATCGGCAAAGCATGCTGCGCCACGCCCGGCAAGTCGTAGCGCAGCGCCGCGCGCTCGGAAACGCCGCGAAAATCGAACACCCGCGTCACCCCCAGCGCGCGCAGCGTGGCGGCGTCTTGGGGCGTGAGGCTGGCCAGATGACCGGAGCGGAACAGCCGCCGCCAGCGTACCGTGCGGCCCCGCGCGCCGGTGTAGCCGCCCAGATCGCGGAAATTGCTGACGCCCTTCAGGCGCAAGAGCCGGTCTGTCATGGATGGCCATTGGGAAGCGGCAAGCGCCGCGAATCGTTCCATTGTCGGGCAACGGGGTTGTCTTTGGATTGAATCGTCTTTAGCACTCTCCCCAAGAGAGTGCTAAAATTCCATCCATGACGAAAGGAATTCAGCCATGACCCCTTCCGCTTCAAGCTCCGCCAACGCTCGCGCCGTGGCGCTGGTCAACCCGTGGGCCGTGGTGCCGGCGCTGGGCAATCTGGACGCCTACATCACCGCCGTCAATCGCCTGCCCCTGCTCACGCAGGAGGAGGAGCAGCGCTACGCCCGCGAACTGCGCGCCAGCGGCAGTCTGGAAGCGGCGGGCAAGCTGGTGCTCTCGCATCTGCGGCTGGTGGTTTCGACCTCGCGCCAGTATCTGGGCTACGGCCTGCCGCACGCCGACCTGATTCAGGAAGGCAACGTGGGTTTGATGAAGGCCGTCAAACGGTTCGACCCCGACCAGGGCGTGCGCCTGGTCAGCTACGCGCTGCACTGGATCAAGGCTGAGATTCACGAATACATCCTGAAAAACTGGCGCTTGGTGAAAGTGGCCACTACCAAGGCCCAGCGCAAGCTGTTTTTCAACCTGCGCTCCATGAAGCATGGCTTCAAGGCTGAAAGCGCGTTGCACGATGACCTGGCCCGCCGCGACGCCCTGACCGCCGAGCAGATCGACGTGGTGGCGCGCGAGCTGAACGTCAAGCCCGAAGAAGTGCGCGAGATGGAAACGCGCCTGTCCGGCTGCGACGTGCAGCTCGACCCTTCGCCCGGCGAAGACGAAGATAAACCGGCCTTCGGCCCCATCGCCTACCTGGCCGACGAGCAGCGCGAACCCACGGCGATGATTCAGGCTGCCCAGCGCGAGGCGCTCGCCACCCAGGGCATCGCCAGCGCGCTGGAGGGCCTGGACGCGCGCAGCCGCCGCATCGTGACCGAACGCTGGCTTAACGTGCGAGACGACGGCTCCGGCGGCATGACTCTGCACGAGTTGGCCGCCGAATACGGCGTGAGCGCCGAGCGCATCCGCCAGATCGAGGCGGCGGCCATGAAGAAAATGAAAACCGCGCTGGTCAGCTACGCCTGAACCAGGCGCGCCCGCCCCGGTAAAATCCCCGCCCTGCGTGGGCCGTTAGCTCAGTTGGTCAGAGCAGAGGACTCATAATCCTTTGGTCGTAGGTTCAAGTCCTACACGGCCTACCATGCTTAGGCGCTATAATATAAAGTTCTGCGCGGCTGTAGCTCAGTTGGATAGAGTACTTGGCTACGAACCAAGGGGTCGTGGGTTCGAATCCTGCCAGCCGCGCCACTATCACACTCTCAGCCCTGCAAATCCACGGTTTGCGGGGCTTTTGTCTTGTAAGGTCGCAACCATGTTCACCGGCATCATCACCGCCGTCGGCCGTATCGCCCACGTGCGCGATCTGGGCGCGGGCAGCGCGCACGGCAAGCGGCTGACGCTGCAAGCGCCCGCGGGCTATCTGGCCGATGCGCAGCCGGGCGAAAGCATCGCCATCAACGGCGCTTGCATGACCGTCACGGAGTTAGACGCACCCGCCGGGCGCTTTGCGGTGGACGTTTCCGCCGAATCGCTGGCGCGCACCGCCGGTCTGGATCGCTCCGGCCCGGTGAATCTGGAACGTGCACTGCGCGCCAGCGACCGGCTGGGCGGGCACATCGTCTCCGGTCACGTCGATGGCGTGGGCGCGGTTACGTGCATGGCGCCGGTGGGCGAAAGCTGGCTGCTGGCCGTGCAAGCGCCGCGCGAGCTGGGCAAGTTCCTGGCCTACAAAGGCTCCATCGCCGTCAACGGCGTGAGCCTGACGGTCAATCAAGTCACCGATACCGCCGACGGCGCGGAAATTCGCATCAACCTCATCCCGCATACCGTGCAAAACACCGCCCTGCACACGCTGGCCGCGGGCGCGCGGGTGAATCTGGAAATCGACCTGATCGCCCGCTACGTGGAAAGAATGCTCGCTTTCCCGTAGGGGTGCAAAATCTTTCGCCCTGCAGCGCCTCATTCTCAAAGCGCCGTTTTTCGTTCACCGCAAGGGCGAAAAATTTTTCGCCCCTACACATTCAACGCCAAACGCTCAACCCTGGCACGGGCGTCGGCGCCGTCAATGCGCCAGCCTTCCAGCCGCAGCAGCGCCGCCTTGCGCTCCAGGCCGCCGCCAAAGCCCGTGAGCGCGCCTTGGCTGCCCAGCACGCGGTGGCAGGGCACGATGATGATGAGCGGGTTGGCCCCCACCGCCGCGCCCACGGCGCGCACCGCCGCCGGGCGGCCGATGCGCGCGGCCAGTTCGCTGTAGCTCATGCGCGCGCCGCGGCCGATTTCTAGCAGCGCGCGCCACACATCTTGCTGAAACGGCGTGCCCGCCGACAAATCTAGCGGCAGATCGAAGCGCGTGCGCCCGCCCGCAAAGTACTCGCGCATCTGGCGCGCGGCCTCGGCCAGCACGGGGTGGCCGGGCATGGCCGGGCCGCGTTCGGGCAGCGCCGGCGTATCGCGCTGGCCGTGGGTGAACCACGCCCCGGCCAAGCCCGCCAGCGTGGCTGCCAGCAACAGATCGCCCAGCGGCGTGGGGCAAATAGTGTGAACGGCGGCGGAAGGGTTTTTCATGGGCTTTTCAAAGGTTTGCGCAAGCTGGAATTGTGCTTGATTGACCCACCGCGCGCCACGCGATTTGCTCCCTCCTCCGCTTATTTCTATAGCCCAAAACGTGGGCCGGCCGCAGGCCAGTAGCAGCACATCGTCAAGCGCGGCGCAAGAACATGGGTGCACTGGGTTGAGGATGCGTCCTTCCAGCCTCCGGCTGGCCCTCTCCCCAACCCTCTCCCACGAGTGGGAGAGGGAGAAAAGCCGCGCAAACGTCAACAACTCACCCAAACCGCGTCAAGTTAACGCCTGTGCGGGAATGAAGATGTGATTCCATTTCCACTTCAGGACAAGAAAAATACTTCGCCATTCCCGCGAAAGCGCATAGGCGCTAACTTGGAGTAAGTTACTGACGTTTGCGCGGTTTTCCCCCTCCCCCACGTACGGGGGAGGGCTGGAGATAGGGGCGCACGGCGCTAGGAAAAGCACTGCGTTTGCGATATGCCGCCGCCCCCGTCCCAACCTTCCCCCGCACGCGGGGGAAGGGGCAAAACGCGAGCGATTTATTCTTAAGTTGGCGCCTATGCGCTTTCGCGGGAATGACGATTTTTTGGGCTGGTTTCTTATCATCTTGAACGCGAAATCGAATGAGAAGGTACGGATAAATTATGAAAATAATAGCTGATAGCCAATTCATGAACTTATTTTTTAAATTTTTTATATATTAAAATCATGTTATACTTTGATATATAGCTATTGTTTTAAGAGCATTGGCCCAACACGAGCGGGCGCCCCGCACATGGCGGATATGGTGTCTGCCTACAATCGCGGCCCATGAAACCCTCGCCGTCGATCTTCAAGGCTTACGACATTCGCGGCACGACGCCGGGCACGCTCAATGAGGCGCTGGCGCACGCGCTGGGGCTGGCCTTCGGCACGCTGGCGCTGGCGCAAGGCGAGCGCGCGGTGGCGGTGGGGCGCGACGGGCGCTTGTCCGGCCCGGCGCTCAGTAAGGCGCTGATGGAGGGGCTGGCCGCCGCTGGTGTGGAGGTGATCGACATCGGGCTGGCGACCACGCCGATGCTGTACTTTGCCGCAAGCACGCTGTGCGCCAGCGGCATTCAGGTGACGGGCAGCCACAACCCGCGCGACGACAACGGCTTCAAGATGATGCTGGCGGGCCGCGCGATTTACGGCGATGACATTCAGCAACTGCGCCGGATGATCGAGGCCGAAAGCTGGCAGCAGCGCGCCGGAGGCAGCGTGCGGCGGCACGATGTTTTTGCGGCCTACCGCGACCGCATCGCGGGCGGCATTGCGCTGGCGCGGCCCATGAAGATCGTGACCGATTGCGGCAATGGCGTGGCCGGGGCCAGCGCGCCGGCCATCTTGCGCGCGGTGGGTTGCGAGGTGCAGGAATTGCACAGCTGGGTGGACGGCAACTTCCCCAACCACCACCCCGACCCCAGCAAGCCCGAAAACCTGCGCGACGTAATCGCCGCGCTGCAAGCGGGCGATGCCGAGCTGGGCCTGGCCTTTGATGGCGACGGCGACCGGCTGGGCATCGTCACCAAGGACGGCCAGAACATCTTTCCTGACCGGCAACTGATGCTGCTGGCCCGCGACGTGCTGGCGCGCGCGCCGGGCGGCGCGATTGTGTACGACGTGAAATGCTCGCAGCAACTGGCCCCGGTGATTGAGGCGGCAGGCGGCGTGCCCGTGATTTACAAGACGGGCCACTCGCTCATCAAGGCCCGCATGAAAGAACTCGACGCCCCGCTGGGCGGCGAGATGAGCGGCCACATCTTTTTCAAGGAACGCTGGTACGGCTTTGACGATGGCACCTACGCGGGCTGCCGCCTGCTCGAAATTTTGAGCCGCTCGCCCGATGCGAGCGCGGTGCTCCATGCGCTGCCCGCCAGCTTTGCCACGCCCGAACTGAACGTGCCGTGCGCCGAGGGCGAGCCGCACGCGCTGGTACAAAAAATCGTCGCCGCAGCCAACTTTCCCGCGCCCGCCAGGGTGCTCACCATCGACGGCCTGCGCGTCGATTGGCCCGACGGCTTCGGCCTGATCCGCGCCAGCAACACCACGCCGATGCTGGTGCTGCGCTTTGAGGGGCAGACCGAAGCGGCGCTGCGCCGCATCCAGGCCGACATGCTGGCGCTGCTGGCGCGCGTCAAGCCCGATGCGCGGCTGGATGCCGGCGCGCATTGAATGGCGTGTCCGCGAATTTCATTTCAGCGCCGCAGTTCCATCATGCGCCGGACGACTGATTTCCGCCACTCGGTGGTGTTTCGCATGTCGGCGGGCTACGGCGTGCTGCTGCTGGTTTCGGCGGCGCTCATTTCCTCCGTGTTCTATGTCGGCACCGCCGGCCTTATCAACCGCAACATCGACACGCAGCTGGGCACCATCGCGCGCCATCTGGCCGATGTGCACCGGCAACGCGGCATCGGCGCGCTCGCCTACGAAATCAACAGCCTGCTGACCGACGACAAGGAAAGCGACACCGAAATCTATCTGCTGCTGGACGGCAGCGGCGGCAAGCTCGTCGGCAACCTCACCGCCTGGCCGCCGCCGGCTTCCATCGAGGAAGGCTTGCAGCCCATCGAGGTGCAGCGCCTGGGCAAACGCTCGCGCAGCCGCCTGCTGGCCACCCGCCTTGCCGGCGGCGGCCTGCTGCTGGTGGGCCGCGACATGGACGACGTGCGCAAGCTCGAACACATGATCCTGACGGCGCTGATGCTAAGCGGGGCGCTCACCCTGCTGTTGATCGGCCTGGGCGCGGTGCTGTGTCGCCGCCAGTTGCAGCGCCCGTTGCGGGCCATCCACCGCGCCACTGTCGAGGTGGCCGGGGGCCGGCTGGACCGGCGCATCGCCATCGGCGGTTCACGCGACGAATTCGCCACGGTGGCGCGCGACATCAACGGCATGCTCGAACAGATCGAACGGCTGATGAACGCCGCGCACAACGTCTCCAACGCGATTGCCCACAACCTGCGCACACCCCTGGGCCGCATCCGCGCGGCGCTGGAGCAGGCGCTGCGCTCGTCCGATGGCGGTCAACGGCTGCCGCAGGGCGCGCGCTACGCCATCGGCGAAATCGACGATTTGATCGTCGTGCTCGACAAGCTGCTGCAAATCGCCGAGGCCGAATCGGGCGTGCGCCGCCAGAGTTTCGAGCCGCTCCAGGTGCGCGAGTTGCTGGGCGACCTGGCAGAGCTTTACCAGCCCGCCGCCGAAGCCGGGGGCATCGTTCTAACCTGCGGCGTCGAGGGCGATCCCCGCATCCTGGCCGACCGCCACCTGCTGGCCGGCACGCTCGCCAATCTGCTGGACAACGCCTTCAAGTACGCGGGCGCGGGCGCGCACGTGGAACTGCGCGCGGCCGAGCAGGGCGGCCAAGTCGTCATCACCGTGCAGGACGACGGCCCCGGCGTTGCGCCCGCCGCGCTGCCGCGCATCACCGAGCGGTTTTTCCGGGCCAGCGCCGGCGACGCCCACCCGCGCGGCAACGGCCTGGGCCTGAGCATCGCCGAGGCCGTAGTGAGCCTGCACCGTGGCCAGTTGACGCTGGAAAACACCGCGCCCGGCCTCAAAGTCAGCCTGCTGCTGCCAGCGGCCAACCTTTCCAAACTGTAACTGGCGGAAAGGCGTTTCCGCCCGCATGATGCGCGCAGATTTTTGCGCACGTCACCCATGAAATTCCCTCTTCGCCGCATGATTGCCGGCGGCTGCCTGCTAGCGGCCCTGCTGCCGATGCAGGCTTGCCGGCAACAGGAAAACGCTCCTGCGCCCGCGCCGCCTCCGGCCGCGCCGCCGCAAAGCGTCACGCTTGATGCCGGGCAGGCCGGGCAAATCCGCGTGGAGGCGGCCAGCGAGCGCGATTTCGCGCCGCAGGTGCAAGCGCCCGGCCATGTGGATTTCGATCAGGATCACCTGGCCCAGGTTTCCTCGCCGTGGGCGGGCCGCGTGCAGCAGGTGTTCGTCAAGGCAGGTGATGTGGTGCGCCGGGGCCAGCCGCTGTTTTCGGTTGCCAGCCCCGACTTGGCCCAGGCCGAAGGCGCGCTAATCGGCGCGCAAGGCACTTGGGCGCAAGCCAAGGCCGCGCTGCAACGCGCCCAGGGCCTGGCGCAGGCGCAGGCCAACGCGCCGCGCGATCTGGAGCAGGCCGTCTCCGACGAGCAGACCGCCGCCGGCAACTACCAGGCCGCGCGGCAGGCGCTGCGCCTGTACGGCAAGAGCGAGGCGGAGATTGACGGCATCGCCGCCGCCCGGCGGGTCGATGGCCTGCTGCGCATCGACAGCCCGATGGAAGGCCGCGTGGCGACGCGCGCCATCGCTCCCGGCGCGTTGGTGCAGCCCAGCGACAGCCCCGCGCCCATGAGCATCGCCCCGTCTTCCACTCTGTGGCTGGTGGCTGACGTGACCGAGGCCGATGCCGCGCAAGTGCGCGCCGGTCAGGTCATGACGGCCACGCTGCCGGCGCTGCCCGGAGTGACTCTGGAAAGCAAGGTGGACTACGTGGGCAGCGCCTGCGACGCCGCCACGCACCGCGTGGCGGCGCGCGCCACGCTGCGCCAGGCCCCCGCCGGGCTGCTGCCGCAGATGCTGGCCGACATCACCATCCGCACCGCCGAACCCGTGCGGCAAGTGGCCGTGCCGATGGACGCGGTGGTACGCGAAAGCGACGGCACGCTGGTGATTTTCGCCACCGCGGACGCCCTGACGTTTACCCGCCGTCCGGTGCAACTGGACGAGCCGCAAGGCGGCTATTACCCGGTGCGCTCCGGCCTGCAAGCGGGCGAGCGCATCGCCGCCTCGGGCGCGCTGTTTCTGAGCAATGCGCTGGCGCTGCTGGCGCAGTAGCCGCTACGTCACCAGCAGGAAAAAACAGCCGTGTTCAGAGGTCTGCTCGCATTCGCGCTGTCGCGCCGCTCCATCGTGTTGATGGCGCTGGCCGCTTTTGCGGTGGGCGGGCTGGTGGCCTACGGCAAGCTCAACATTGAGGCGTATCCCAATCCCGCGCCGGTGATTCTGGAAATTACCGCGCAAGCGCCGGGCCTCTCGGCCGAGGAGATGGAGCGCAGCTATACGCGCCCGATGGAAGTGGGGCTGGCGACCACGCCGGGGGTGGATACGATCCGCTCGACTTCGTTTTACGGCCTCTCGTTCGTGCGCGTAACGTTCCGCTATGGCGTTGATTACACGCTGGCCTACACGCAGGCGGCGCTGAACCTGCAACAGAACGTCAGCCTGCCCGACGGCGTGCAGCCGCAGATTCAGGCGTCCAGCCTGGTCGGCGAAATCTATCGTTATCAACTGATAGGTCCGCCGCATTTGAGCCTGACCGACCTGCGCACCTTGCAGGATTGGGTGGTCACGCGGCGGCTGCTGTCGGTGTCCGGCGTCGCGCAGGTGGTGACCTGGGGCGGCACAACCAAGGAGTACGAGGTCGAGGCCGACGCGCGCAAGCTCCAGGGCTACAACATCACGCTGCCGCAACTGATCGCCGCCATAGCCAACGCCAACACCAACGTGGGCGGGCGCACCGTCAACATCGGGCAGCAGTCGGTCAACATCCGCGGCGTCGGCCTGATCCGCGACACGCAGGACATCGGCAACATCGTGCTCACGCAGACAGGCGGCACGCCGGTGCTGGTCAAGGACGTGGCCAGGGTGTTCGTGGGCGCCACGCCGCGCTTGGGCAAGGCCGGGCGCGACGACGCGGACGACGTGGTCACCGGCATCGTGGTGATGAACCGCACCATGCAGACCAACGAGGTGCTGGGCCGCGTCAAGGACGAAATCGAAAAGCTTAACCACGACGGCACGCTGCCGGCGGGCGTGCAGGCGGTGCCGTTTTACGACCGCGCCAGCCTGGTCAACGTGACCACGCAGACCGTGCTGCATAACCTGATCTTCGGCTGCCTGCTGGTGTTCCTGATCCAGTGGATGTTTCTGGGCGATCTGCGCAGCGCGATCATCGTCAGCGCGAACATTCCGGTCGCGCTGCTGTTTGCCATCATCATCCTGGTGCTGACGGGCGAATCGGCCAACCTGCTTTCGCTGGGCGCGGTGGACTTCGGCATCATCGTCGATTCGGCGGTGATCCTGATCGAGAACATCTTCCGCAATTTCCAGAAGCCCTTGGCCGAGCGCGAGCAACTGCTCAACGACCAGGCGCAGCGGTCGTTCGGAATGTACGAGCAGGGCGGCATCGCCTACGGCTGGCCCAAGCGCCTGCGCTTACTGTTCACCAGCGCCATCGAGGTGGATCGGGCGGTGCTGTTTTCCACGGCGATCATGGTGGCCGCCTTCATTCCCCTGTTCACCATGCAGGGCGTGGAAGGCCAGATCTTCGGTCCGATGGCGCGCACCTATGCGTATGCGCTGACCGGCGCGCTGATTGCCACGTTCACCGTCACGCCCGTGCTGGCCTCGCTGCTTTTGCCCGAGCATGTGGCGGAAACCGAAACCGTGTTCGTGCGCGCCATCCGCCGCGTGTATTCGCCGGTGTTGCGCTGGGCGCTGCGGCGGCGCAAGACCACGGTGGCCCTGGGCGGCGCGTTCCTGCTGGTGGCCGCGCTGCTGCTGCCGCGCATCGGCACCGAATTTCTGCCCGCGCTGGAAGAAGGCAACCTGTGGATCCGCGCCACCATGCCGGTCACGATCTCGCTGGAGGCGAGCATGGACAAGGCCAGCCGGATGCGGCAAATCGTCAAGTCGCACCCGGAGGTGATGACCGTCGTCTCGCAGCACGGCCGCCCGGACGACGGCAGCGATGCCGCGGGGTTTTACAACCTGGAGCTGTTCGCGCCGCTCAAGCCGCGCGAGCAATGGCCGGCTGGGCACACCAAGGAGGCGCTCGTCAGCGCCTTGCAAAAACAACTGGAAGGCGAGTTTCCCGGCGTGGAATTCAACTTCTCGCAGTACATCCAGGACAACATTCAGGAAGGGCTATCGGGCGTCAAGGGCGCCAATTCGGTGAAGATCATCGGCCCCGATCTGGCAGAACTGGAAAAACTGGCCGCCCAGGTGCTGCACGAGATCACGCAAGTCAAGGGCGTGCAAGACGCAGGCGTGTTCAGCGTGCTGGGCCAGCCCAACCTCAACATCACCATCGACCGCGCTAAGGCCGCGCGCCACGGCCTGAACACCGGCGACATCAATGCCGTGGTGCAGGCCGCCGCCGGCGGCACGACAGCCACCACCGTGCTGGAGGACGACCGCCAGTTCGACCTGGTGGTGCGGCTGGCGCCCCGCTACCGCTCCGACGTGCGCGCCATTGGCGACATTGCCGTCGGCACCTCCGCGCCATCGGGCGCGACCGCGTATGTGCCGTTGCGCGAGCTGGCGGCGATTTCGCTGGATACCGGCGCTTCGTACATCTATCACGAGCGCAACGAGCGGTTCATCCCGGTCAAATTCAGCGTGCGCGGGCGCGATCTGGGCAGCACCGTGCAAGAGGCGCAGGCGCGCATCGCCCGGCACGTAACGCTGCCCGCCGGCTATCACCTGGCCTGGGCCGGCGAGTTCGACAGCATGCGGCAGGCCGCGCAGCGGCTGGCGGTGGCGCTGCCGGTTGCGATCCTGCTCATCCTGGCGCTGCTCTACACCCTGTACGGCTCAGTGCGCGACAGCCTGCTCACGCTGGCGGCGATTCCGTTTTCCATTGCCGGCGGCATCATCGCGCTGTACGTTTCGGGCCTCAACTTGAGCGTGTCGGCGGGCATCGGTTTCATCTCGCTGTTCGGCGTGTCGGTGATGAGCGGGATTTTGGTGATCTCCTGGTTCAATCACCTGCTGTTTGCCGGGCGCACGGCGGTCGATGCGATGACCCTCGCCGCCGAAGAACGCATGCGCCCGACGCTGATGATGGCGTTTTCAGCCTGCATCGGCCTGCTGCCCGCCGCCCTGTCCACCGGCATCGGCAGCCAGGTGCAGCGGCCGCTGGCTACCGTAGTGGTGGGCGGCATGCTGCTAGGCCCCATCATGCTGCTGATCGTGGCCCCGGCCTTGCAGGTGATGATGGTGCAGTGGTCGCTGCGGCGCAAGGAACGCCGTTTGGGAGCGGCGTCATGAGCGGTTTTGTTTTTCTCCCTCTCCCGCTTGCGGGAGAGGGTTGGGGAGAGGGCCAGCCGAAGGCTGGCAGGCGCTTGTTTTTGCGCTGCTGGCCCACGCTCGCCATCGCCCTGGCCGCCCTCGCCGGCTGCGCCGTAGGCCCCGACTACCAGCGCCCCGAAACCCCCGCTCCGGCCCAATTCACCCGCCAGCCGCTGGCGGCGACCAAGGGCAGCGAGCACGGCCCGGCGCAGCAGTGGTCGCCCGGCGCATCCATCAGCCAGACCTGGTGGCAAATGTTCGGCTCGCCTGCGCTCGATACCCGCGTGGAGCGCGCATTGGCCCATAACCCCGATCTGCAAGCGGCCACCGCCGCCCTGCTGCAAGCGCGGGAAAACGTCGCGGCCCAGCGCGCCGCGTTCTTTCCCACGGCGCAGCTTGGCTACACGCCGTCGCGCCAGCGCGAGGCGGTGGGCACGCTCTCGCCCAGCCTGGAGTCGGGCGCGGCAATTTACACGCTGCACACCGCCCAACTCACCATCAGCTACGCCCCCGACGTGTTCGGGCTGAACCGCCGCACGGTGGAAGCGCTCGCGGCGCAGGCCGATAACCAGCGTTATCAGCTTGAAGCGGCGCGGTTGACCCTGGCCACCAATGTGGTCAACGCCAGCATCGAGGAAGCCGCGTTGCGCGCGCAGATCGAGGCCATCCAGGCCGTCATTGACGCGCAAACGCACGCGCTGGCGATCCTGCACGATCAGTTTCGCCTGGGCCACGCATCAGCCTTGGACGTGGCCGCGCAGGAAGGCGCGCTGGCGCAGGCGCGGCAAGCCCTGCCGCCTTTGGAAAAACAGTTGCAGCAAAACCGCGACCTGCTGGCAATTTTGTGCGGCGACACGCCCGATCAGGCCGGCGCGCCGCAGTTCGATCTGGAGCATTTCACCCTGCCGGTCACGCTGCCGCAAGGCGTGCCCTCGCAACTGGTCACGCAGCGTCCCGACGTGCGCGCCGCCGAAGAAAACGTGCGCGCCGCCAGCGCCCAGGTCGGCGTGGCCGTGGCCAACCGCCTGCCCCAGTTCACCTTGCAGGGCGCTTACGGTGGCAGTTCCACGGCGTTTGCCCGCATGTTCGCCGCCGACAACCTGTTCTGGTCCCTGGCCGGCAGCGTCAGCCAGACCCTGCTGGACTTCGGCGCGCTCGCGCACCAGCAGCGCGCCGCCGAAGCGGCCTTGCGGCAGGCGGCGGCGCAATACCGCGGCGCGGTGCTCGCGGCATTCCAGAACGTGGCCGATGCGCTCTACGCCATCGACGCCGACGCCCATGCGCTGGCCGCCGCCGATGACGCCGAACGCGCCGCCGCGCGCACGCTGGAACTTACCGGCAAGCAGCAGCAACTGGGCTACGTCGATGCGCTCACCCTCATCAACGCGCAGCAGGCGTACCAGCAAGCGCGCGTCGCCCGCATCCAGGCCCAAGCCGCGCGCCTGAGCGACACGGCGGCGCTGATCCAGGCGCTGGGCGGTGGCTGGCAGGATTCGTGACACCCGCCAACCGCTGCCCTAGGCTTTACTATTCGCATTGTCGGCTGCTTGTCTTTCCGTCCAGGTATTTTGGCGAGCCGCGATAACTTTGGGATGTATCGCACGCAGCCCCATCGTCATGCGGCTGTTTTTGTGTACCCTTATCCCATGATCGGCGCTTTGTACGACCTGGCCATTTGGGCGGCGCAGCCGCTGTTGCGGAGCAAATTGCGCCGCCGTGGGCGGGCCGAGCCAGGATATCTGCACGCGGTGGAAGAACGCTTTGGGCATTACACGCAGCCCCGCCAGCCTTCGGCTGCCCCTCTCCCCACCCCTCTCCCGCAAGCGGGAGAGGGAGCAAACGCCAATCCGCATGATGGGCAGCCGCTGATCTGGATCCACGCCGTCTCGCTAGGCGAAACGCGCGCGGCGGCCATCCTGCTCCACGAATTGCGCGCGCGCTGGCCGCAGATGCGCCTGCTGCTCACGCACGGCACGGCCACCGGGCGGGCCGAAGGCGGCAAGCTGCTGCGCGCGGGCGACGTGCAGGTCTGGCAGCCGTGGGATACGCCCGCCGCCACGCGGCGCTTTTACGCGCACTTTAGGCCCGACGCGGGCGTGCTGATGGAAACCGAAATCTGGCCGAACCTGATCGGCGAAGGCCGACGCGCGGGCGTGCCTATTGTTCTTGCCAATGCGCGCTTGTCGGAAAAATCCCTGCGCGGCGCGCGGCGCGCGGCGGCTGTGTTGCGCCCGGCTTACGCGGCCTTGTCTGCCGTGTGGGCGCAAACCGAGGCCGACGCCGCCCGCCTGCACCAGGCCGGAGCGCACGGCGTGGCCGTGCTCGGCAACCTGAAATTCGACGCCGCGCCCGACGCCACCGCCGTCGCGCGGGGGCAGGCTTGGCGCGCGCGGTGCGGCAAGCCCGTCGTCATGCTCGCCAGTTCGCGCGAAGGCGAAGAAGTCATGCTGCTGCAAGCCCTGCGCGCCCAGCCGCCGCGCCTGCCCATCCAGTGGCTGATCGTGCCGCGCCACCCGCAGCGGTTTGACGCCGTGGCCGATTTGATTGGCACGGCGGGCTGGCCCGTGAGCCGCCGCAGCGGGTGGGCCGATGACGCGCCACCAGCCGATGCCGCCAACGCTATTTGGCTGGGCGACAGCCTGGGTGAAATGGCCGCCTGGTACACGCTGGCCGACGCCGCGCTGCTGGGCGGCAGCTTCGCGCCGCTGGGCGGGCAGAACCTGATTGAAGCGGCGGCCTGCGGCTGCCCGGTGCTCATGGGGCCGCACACCTACAACTTCGACGAGGCCGCCCACCTGGCGCTGCAAGCAAACGCCGCGCTGCGCGCAGCCGGCATGGCCGACGCCGTGGCGCAAACCGCCGCCCTGCTGCAAGAGCGCGCGCAACACACCGCCATGACGCAAGCGGCCCGCGCCTTTGCCGCCAGCCAGCGCGGCGCAGCGCAACGCATGGCCGGGGCGCTGGCGCGGTTGCCTGGCATTGCGCGTTCGTAGGGGCGGAAAATTTTTTGCCCTTACGCTACGCTAGATTTTCTATAGCTTGATACCTTGATTTATATTTTATTTACCAGTATTTTATATGCCAAATATATACAATAAATTGGCTTAAAGCTCTCAAATTGAGAGTTACCACTTTCAAACGCCAAGGCGATCGCATCTAAATTCCATGAGTTGAATTTCGACGCGACAAATAACACTTGTGCCGTCGTAGGGGCGAAAAATTTTTCGCCCCTACATCCGTGCTCCATCGCCAACTGGTTGATTCTTAAGAAATTCAGATGCGATCGCCCTGTTTCAAACGCTCAACGCTCAGGGTTCCCCCAAGCCCAGCCCTTTGGTGAGCTGCCGGTAGATGGGCCACGTGCGTTCGATGAACTTGCGGGCCGCCGCGCCTGTCAAGGGAGGCTGATCTTCCGCCATCAATTCATTGACCGACTTCATGCGGCTGGACTGGGTGAAGGACTGCGCCACCAGTTCCGCCACGCGCTCAAGAATGCTGGCGGGCGTGCCGGCGGGCGCGAAGAGAACATTGGTTTCTTCCAGATCCTGGAACGCCGGCCCGGTGAACCCCACCTCGGCCCAGGTGGGAACCGCAGGCAGGCGCGGCGAACGCTTGCGCGTGAACACCAGCAGCGGGCGCACCGTGCCTTGCGCGATGGCGCCGCCAAGCGAGGTGAGCGAGGCCGCGCCGATGTCCACCGAGCCGGAGTAAAGATCGACCAGCATCGGTCCCGATCCCTTGTAATTGACGATGTTGAATTCCGCTCCGGTAGATTTAATGATTTCCGTGAGCATGATCTGCCAGCCGGAGCCGATGGCGTAATTGCCCGCGTTGACGGGTTTCTGCTTGGCGTAGGCAATCAGCTCTTCAAAAGAGCGGACGGGGAAATTCTTGTTGGCCGTCACGGTGATCGGCCCCACGCCCAGGGAAGCGATCGGCACCAGGTCCTTGTCCACATCGATGGGCATCTTGCGCAGCATCACGGGCGCTTGCGCCAGTTGGCTGTTGAGCGAGATCAGCAGCGTGTAGCCGTCCGGGTTGGCCTTGGCGACGGCGGTGGCGGCAATCATGCTGACGCCGCCCGCCCGGTTTTCCACGATCACCGGCACGCCAAGCTGCTGCGAAAACCAGTCGGCCAGCGCCCGCGCCGTGGCGTCGTTGGACGAGCCGGGCGCCTGCGCGGCGATGATCCGAATGGGTTTGGATGGCCACGCGGCCTCGGCCAAGGCACGCACGCCATACAGCCCGGCGGCGAGCGCCGCGCCGCAAAGCGCCGTTCGGCGAGAGATCATCCCATCGGCTGACGAGGGTGTGCGAACGGCCATGTTCATTGCTCCAAAAAACCGCAAAACCGTAAAACCGTAAACTGTAGCTGAGCCGGATTTCAAACCCCTTGCCGCTTTGCCGACATGAACGCCTTTCAACCCGCCTACGCCACGCTCCAGACCGCGCGAGCCGATGAGCATGTGCTCGTGGTCACGCTCAACCGCCCCGCCGTGGGCAACGCGCTCAACACGCAGATGGGGCACGACCTGCTCAATTTGTGGAGCCGTTTGACGGAAAACCCTGAAGCGGCGCGCTGCATCGTGCTGACCGGCGCGGGAGACCGGATTTTTTGCGCGGGCGGCGACTTGCGTGAGCGCAACGGCATGACCAGCCAGCAATGGCGCCAGCAGCACGAACTGTTCGAGCGCGCGCTGTGGACCATGGCCGATCTGCCCGTGCCGGTCATCGCCGCCATCAACGGCCACGCTTACGCCGGCGGGCTGGAAATCGCTCTGTATTGCGACTTTGCCTACGCCAGTGAGCAGGCCAGATTCGCCCTGACGGAAGTCACCATCGGCATCATGCCTGGCGGCGGCGGCACGCAGAATTTGCCGCGCGCCATCGGCGAGCGCCGGGCTAAGGAAATTTTGCTGACGGGCGCGCCGTTTTCCGCCGCGGATGCCCATGCGTGGGGGCTGGTGAACCGGGTCTGCCCGGCGGGCGAGGTGCTCGCGTGCGCCCTGGAAACCGCGCGCACGATTGCGCAAAACGCGCCGCTGTCGGTGCGGCAAATCAAGAAGTCGGTGCGCTTTGGCGGGCAGATGGAATTGCGCACCGCGCTGCGCTTCGAGGTGGAAGCCTACAACCACCTGGTCGGCACGCAAGACCGGCTGGAAGGCGTGCGGGCGTTCAACGAAAAGCGCAAGCCGGTGTTCCATGGCAGTTGAGCGTTTGGCGTTGAGTGTGCATGGCGTTACGTCCGCCCACGCCAAACGCTCCGCCTTCTTTACAAGCTGCTACATTCACGCCTGACCGCGTTTCGCCTGCTTGCCGTGTACCGCTTCTTCTTCATCTTTCTGACCGTTCTGGCCGTGCTGTTTGGCGTGGAAATGCTCAACCCGGTGCAGGAGGCGGTCGTAACCCCTTGGACCAGTTGGCTGGCAACGGTCAGCGCGGCCGTCGCGCGCCTGATTGATCCCACCGTCATCTCGCATGGCCGGGTGCTGCAACAAAGCGCGCCGCCTTACTTTGGCGTTTCCATCGAAGCCGGCTGCAACGGCGTGGAGGCCACCATCGTGCTGCTGGGGGCAATGCTGGCCTTTCCCTCGAGCTGGAGGATGAAGCTGTGGGGCATCGGCCTGGGCTTCATCGCCGTGCAGAGCGTCAACCTGATCCGCATCGTCAGCCTGTTCTTTCTTGGGCAGTGGAGCTTCAAGGCGTTCGAGTTCGCCCACCTGTACATGTGGCAGGCGCTCATCATGCTCGACGTGCTGGTGGTCTGGCTGCTGTGGATGCGCATCGTCGCCAGGCGCGGCCCGCTGCCCGCGCCTGCGCCACAAACTGCCGCAGCCTGAAAACGGAATTCCCCGCCGTGCGCGCCACCCTCATCGGACGCTTTCTGCTGATCGCCATCGCCGCCCTGGCGGCCCTGCTGCCGCTGTGGTACTGGGCCTCGCCTTGGCTGTCCACGCCGCCCATCTGGCTGGCCGGCAAGGTGATGAAGCTGTGCTTTTCCTGGGTCGATGGCTTCGAGCAAAACGACATCATCGCCACGCTGGTCACCCGCGTGCAGGTGCGCATGGAGCACGGCGGCGCGCAGGTGCTGGGCGAACTGGCGCCCGAAGTGAGCTACCCCACCTATGGCTACGGCCTGGTGCTGCTGTGGGCCATGCTGATCGCCTCGCGCCCGCGCCGCTGGTGGCTCAAGGGGCTGCTCGGCAGCGCGATTCTCATCCCCGTGCAAGCGTGGGGCATCTGCTTTCAGTGGCTGCGCGATGTGGTGCTGCTCTCCGGCGCCAATGGCGCGGCGTACCTGAACTACTCGGTATGGGCGCAAAACGCCATCGCCTACGGCTACCAGTTCGGTTTCCTGATGCTCCCCCCGGTCGCGCCCATCGCCCTGTGGCTGCTGTTCGACAAACGCTTCGTCGCCGCCCTCTGGCTCGAAGCGGCGCTGCATGGCCAGCCCAACCAACCCGCCCCTGCCGCGCCCATGCACGAGAGGTAAACCGGGCGTTTGGCGTTAAGTATTTCCCTCGAAGATGGAAAATTCAAAATTGATAGCTGGATACCAGTAATCTATCTAATTTTCATATATTTTTATACGTGAAAATCAGGCTATACTATGGCAACAAGCTATCAAATTTGCAGGCTTGGATGAAATTCCAGCACGCTTGACGCTTCGGCGATCCTTCAGAAGTGAAAGCGCGCAGGCTCGGAGAAACCTTGCAGCCTGGGAGCGTCGCAGTCCCAAGGCTGGGTTTCGGCCCAGGTATCTTCGCCAGTGCGCTGCGTCAGGCTCATGCGCATGACCGGCTCCTGGCCGGCGATGCCGATCAAGCGCCCGCCGGTTTTGAGCAGCGCCAGCAGGCGCTGCGGCACTTGTGCCACGGAGCCGGAGAGCACGATCACGTCGAACGGGCCGTCGCCTGAAAGATCGGCGCTGGCGCCGTCGGCCTGCCGCACTTCCACATTGAGCGCGCCGGCGCGTTGCAGGTTGGCGCGAGCGGTTTGGGCCAGTTCCGGGTCGATTTCCAGCGTGAGCACGCGCTGGGCGCGGTGGCCGAGCAGGGCCGCCATGAAGCCGGAGCCGGCGCCGATTTCCAGCACCCGCTCGTGCTTGGCCACACCCGCATCTTGCAGTAGGCGTGCTTCCACGCGGGGTTCAAGCATGACCTGGCCGAGCGCCACAGCCTGCGCGCCGCTTTTGAGCGGCACGCGCAGATCGGCAAAGGCCAGGTGGCGGTACGCGGCGGGCACGAAGTCTTCGCGCCGCACGGCGGCCAGAAGCTCCAGCACACCGCCATCGAACACGTCCCAGGGGCGGATCTGCTGCTCGATCATGTTGAAACGGGCTTGTTCGACGTTCATGGCGCGCACCTTGGCATGGAGAGATGGAATTAAATGAAGAATTTTATCTGCCGCGCTCAGTTTGCAAACGCCGCGATCCCCGTGATCGCCCGGCCCAGAATCAGCGCGTGCACGTCGTGCGTGCCCTCGTAGGTGTTGACCACTTCCAGATTGACCAGGTGGCGGGCGATGCCAAATTCGTCGCTGATGCCGTTGCCGCCCAGCATATCGCGTGCCGCGCGGGCCACGTCCAGCGCCTTGCCGCAACTGTTGCGCTTGAGGATGGAGGTCAACTCCACCGGGGCGCCGCCCTCGTCTTTCATGCGGCCCAGGCGCAGGCAGCCTTGCAGGCCCAGGCTGATTTCGGTGAGCATGTCGGCCAGTTTTTTCTGGATCAACTGGTTGGCCGCCAGCGGACGGCCAAACTGCTGGCGCTCCAGCACGTACTGGCGGGCACGCAAGTAGCAGTCTTCCGCCGCGCCGAGCGCGCCCCATGCGATGCCGTAGCGCGCGCTGTTCAGGCACGTGAAGGGGCCTTTGAGTCCGCGCACGTCGGGAAAGGCGTTTTCTTCGGGCACGAACACTTCGTCCATCACGATCTCGCCGGTGATGCTGGTGCGCAGGCCCACCTTGCCGTGAATGGCCGGGGCGCTCAGGCCCTTGCAGCCTTTCTCCAGAATGAAGCCGCGAATCTGCCCGCCGTCGTCCTTGGCCCAGACCACGAACACGTCGGCGATGGGGCTGTTGGTGATCCACATCTTGGCGCCGCTCAGGGCGTAGCCGCCGGCCACCTTGCGGGCGCGCGTGACCATGCCGCCGGGGTCGGAGCCGTGGTTGGGTTCGGTCAGGCCGAAGCAGCCGATCCATTCGCCCCGCGCCAGCTTGGGCAGGTACTTGCGCTTTTGCGCCTCGGTGCCGAATTCGTGGATAGGCACCATCACCAGCGAGCTTTGCACGCTCATCATGCTGCGGTAGCCCGAATCCACGCGCTCGACCTCGCGCGCCACTAGACCGTAGCAGACATAGTTCAGGCCCGCGCCGCCGTATGGTTCGGGAATGGTCGTGCCCAGCAAGCCCAGTTCGCCCATTTCGCGGAAGATCGCGGGATCGGTGCTTTCGCCGCGAAAAGCCATCTGCGCGCGCGGCAGCAATTTTTCCTGACAATAAGCGCGGGCGGCTTCCCGCACCTGGCGTTCTTCCTGCGTCAGTTGCTGCTCCAGCAGAAAAGGGTCTTCCCAGTTGAACTTGCCTTGCATGATGCTTCAGTCTTTCGTGGATAAGTATTAATGAGAAACGCGCAACTTTTCAGTTTACCTTGGCCCCAAAGCGAACCTGCCACGCGCTCTGGCGTCAATGCCCTGTGCGCGCTGCTGGCGCTGACGCTGCTGACGTTGCTGGCGGCGGTGTCGGTCTGGCTGTGGCAGGCGGGGCGGCAGCCGCTGCTGCTCGCCCCGGCCATCGGCGGGCTGAACGAATGCCTGCAACTGAGGGCGCTCACCGCGCCGCAAGAGCCGGCCTGCACGGGCGAGCATGGCTCGGCGGCGGCCCGCGTAAAGCAGGCGCTGGACGCGCTCGGCCCGCGCCGCAGCGCGGACGGCCATTTCGAGCTGGGCTACACGCTGGTGGTGCCCCTGCTCAATCTGTTCGAGCCGGACGCGCAGGGCGGTTGGCAGATCAACCGGGAGGCGCTGGGGCGCATCGCGCGCACTGTAGAGCAGGTCGATGCCCCGGTCGTGCTGTACCTGTTTTCCACCCATTTCTCCGAGCTGGCCCCCATCGAGCCGGCGCTGGCGCAAGACCCGCACAACATGGCCGAGACGCCCGCCGGCCCGCTGCCGGTGGACCATTACATGGGCCGCCCGCTCTACCCGTGGAGCGTGGCGCGGCTGGACAACGGCATCACGCAGCGGCGCGAGCAGGCCATGGATGCCATCGCGGCGGCCCTGTGCCGCCTGCCGCCCGCCGCGCGCGGGCGCATCGCGGGCATCAATGTGTTGGGCGAGGCGCACCAGCTCTACCCCGATTACGAAACCGGCATGGGCTATGGGTGGCCTTACGTGCTGACCGATTACTCCGCCGCGTCGCGCCAAGGATTTGCCGAGGATTTGCGCCGGCGCTTTGGCAGCGTGCAGGCGCTCAATGCCTGGCTGGGTTCGGATTTCACCGATTTCGCGCAGGCCGCGCCGCCGTCCAAAGACCCGCGCCGCGAGCCGCTGGATAACGACTGGCAGCACCTGGACGCCACTGCCGCCGGCGCCGTGCCGGTAAGCGGCTGGGTGCACGACGGCGCGCAGCCGCCCAGCGCTGCCACCTGGGTACGCGTGTACCTGAATGGACGGCTGGCAGCCCGCGTGCCAGCGCATTCCGTGCGGCAAGACGTGGCCCAGGCGCTGCCCAATCTGGGCACGGCCAACGTGGGCTGGCGCTACGACCTGCGCTACAGCGGCCTGCCGCCGGGCCGCCATCGCATCGACGTGGCGCTGGAGCGCGCCGCCGCGCACCTGATCCACTTGGGCACGCGCCACTTCACGGTCATGGAGCGCCAGTCAAGCGCCCCGCCCGCCGATCAGCCCATGCGCCAGCCGCTGCCGCCAATGGCTCTGCCCGATGCCGGTGTCGCATTCTGGATTGACGCGCCGCAAGAAAACCAGGTGCTCCGGTATAACCCGCTGGTTCCGCTGTGGCACGCCTTCCGCGAACAGCAGGTGGTGAACTATCTGGAGCACTTCGACCACGTGCTGGACCAAAGCTGCCTAGCCGATGTGCCCCGCAACACGCAACAAATCTATCCAGCGGAGCAGGCCGGCTGGGACGAAAGCCGCTTTGCCAGCGCGCAATCGCTGCTGCCATTCGGCCACATGGGGCTGGGCATCAACCTGTACGGCGAGGCCACTTATGACGATTCGTTCTTCGACTGGCTGGCACGCTCACGCCAGCCGGACTACAGCATCACCGAATTTCATCCGCTGCGCGTCATGAGCGCGAGCGAACTGCGCCAAACGCTGGAACGCCACCGCGCGCGCGGAGCGCGCAGGCTGTCTTTTTTCCTGCACCCGCCGGATGCCGGTGGCCACATGGACAATCCCTTCGCATTCGACCCGGCCAACCCAGCCTACGGTTCCGACCAGCTTTACCGCGCAATGCGGGAGGTGTTGGGGGAACGCTGAAAGAAGGTTGAGCGTTGCGCGTTTGGCGCGGGAACCGCCTTGCGGCAAGCGGTATCTTGCGCGTCCTAAAAAACAGCGCCCCCACCGCCAATGGCTGCGGGGGGTGCGCACGCTTGATTTCAGCTTCAGACCCGTTTTATTGCGTGGCCGTAGCCGGGCACTGACCGGTTCTTATGTACTCCGTCGCGGCATTCAGCAGGGCTTCGCGGCCGTCGCCCAGCGGGTAATTGAAGTCGTCGTGAACGAGGCAAGTGGGCGCAAGGCCGCCCGTATAGTCGCCGAAACCCTTGTTGTTGAAGCCTTGGTATTCAATCGGATAGTACGCTTCGCCGCAGTTGTCGCGCCGGTTGGAACCGTAAGGTATGCCGGCGGTGAGGGTGCCGATCTGCACCACGTCCACGTCCACGCCGCGCAGAGCGTTGATGAGCGATTCGCTGGCCGAGGCCGTGAGATCGGTAGTCAGGATGTACACGCGCGACAGGTTCAGCGCCGGCAGCGGGTAGCCGATGGAGTATTTGACCCTGTTGCTGCTGTTGTTGTAGCCGGGGGGCAGCGAGGTGATGCCAGGCTGCCAGGTCACCGTGGTGGTGAAAGGCAAAGTGACGTTGGGAACCTTGCCGTTATAGACTTGCCGCTCGAACGTGCGCACCATGCCGAAGCCGCCGACGGCATTGGAGCCAGCGATCATGGACGCCAGGCTTTGGGCCGCGTGGATGAAGCCGCCCTGGTTGTAGCGCAGATCCAGCACCAGCTCGTTCATGCCTTGCACGCGCAAGCTGGTGATGGCGTCGATCAGCTTGTCCTGCGCAATGCTGGAATAGTCGAGGACCAGCAGATAGCCTATCTTGCGGTTGTTAACCGGGAAGGGGCTGGGAGTGACGATGCTGACGATGGGCACCGGGTCTTGCTGGAACGGCACGGTGGCAAGCGGGATGGAGCGCACCGCGCTGCCAGGGTCCTGATAGGAAAGGGTCGTGCTGTTTGCCCCGTAGGGGTACGTGCCGGCGCCATAGCTGTCGAACCCTCGCAACACGCCGCCGCGCCTCATGCCGGCCTGAGCGGCCGGGGAGCCAGGCGCGACGTACGCCACGCGCTGGAGGCCGTTGCGGTCAGTAACCCAACTGAAACCGTAGCCGCCGGGGCTGTAGCCGGTATCCATGATGTCGGCCATGTACGTTGAGGTGACGTAGCTGTAGCTATCAACTGGGTGGGGAACGGGGTGAGCGCTGGTACCGGGTCTGTAGGACAGCAGAGCCTCAAAGTAACCCACCTCGTTGTACTGATCGACACTGGGCGGCACCATCTCGGAGTACCACAGATAGTTCTCGTTCATGTAAGTGAGCACGAAGGATTTTTCTGGATACCAAGGCTGCCCGGTGCATATGTTGGCGTAGGAGGACGAAGGCGGCAGCGAGTTCATGTCGGGATCGACAATCGGGTAGGACGGGCTGGTGGTCGCGTCGCAGTCGCTGCCGCACCCTCTCGTATCGCTCCCGCCGCCGCAGGCGGTGAGCAGCAAGGCGGCCAGCAGGCCGGAGGCCGCGAACGTCAGATGGGAAAAAGATTTGGAAAACAACGCCGACTCCTGTTCTGGCGCAATGCGCCTTGCAGACCAAACTCCAGTGATGGTGGTAATTATCAACGCCTCTTGGCGTTGCGCGCCAGTGGCGCGCGTTATTTTTGTTGCGTAAATGCTGCGTTATCGGCTTACAAGCGACATTGAACCAAGGTCTGTTCACGCTGTTTTCGTGGTCACACAGGGTAATTTTGGCTCGTCTCCTGGCGTTGAGCGACGAGCGCGAATACGGCTCGTTGTGGAGAAGTTCCCGCGCTAAACGCCCGACGTTCGATCTTATTGCAGCGTTTCCTTCGCGTATTCCACGAAGTTGTGCGCAAGTCGGCTGCCGCTGCCGCGCAACGTGACCGCGGCGATGCCGATGTGAAAGTTCCTGGGCGTGTCTGTCAGCTCCAGCAGCCTGACGCCGCGCTGCGCGTAATGTTTGGCCACGCCAGCTACTAGCGCTACGCCCAAGCGGCTGGCCACGAGGCTGAGAATGGTTTGCACCTGCATCGCTTCCTGCACCACGCGCGGCGCGAAGCCCGACTGGTGGCAGCGCATCATCGCCAGCGAAAACAGGCCGGGCACGCGCGCCTGTTCGTACATGATGAAGGGTTCCGGCGCGGCGGCGGACAGCGCGATGCGCGCGCGGCGCGCCAGCGGGTTATCCGGCGGCGCGGCGAGCATGAATTGGTCCTCGTCGAGTGGCGTCATCTCGAACGGGCCGCCGTGCAGCATCGGATAGCGGATCAGGCCCACGTCAAGCCGGCGCTCGACCAGCGCGCCGAGCGCGTTTTGCGTCGTCACCTCGGTCAGTTCCAAGTCGATCCTAGGATAGCGCGCCCGAAAGCCCGGAATGATGCACGGCAACAATTCGCAAGTAGCCGTGCCGATGAAGCCCACGCGCAGCAGGCCGCCAATGCCGTTTTGCGCCGCATGCACCGCCTGCTGACACTGCTCGGCGTGCAGCAGCGCCTGGCGCGCGTCGGCCAGCATCGCTTGGCCTGCGGGGGTCAGGTGCACGCCCGAAGGCGTGCGCAGAAAAAGCGCGCCGCCCAGTTCATCTTCCAGTTTGCGGATTGACACCGACAGCGGCGGCTGCGCCATGTGCAAACGTTCGGCGGCCTTGTGGAAGTTGCGCGTTTCGGCGAGGATGACGAATTGCTTGAGTTGGCGCAGGTTCATGTCGATAGCCGACAGATATTGGAAATGCAATTTTCAATATTAGACAAGAACAGCCTTCCCGGTTAAATTTATTAGTTTTCCAACCACATACGGGGAACACTTTCATGGCTACAAGCAATTGGAGACACGGCTGGCTTGGCGCGCTGTGCTGCGGCGTGGCGCTGCTGGCGGCAGCGGCGATGGGCGGCGTGGCGCGGGCGCAGGACTTTCCCTCCAGGCCGATCAGGTTCATCGTGCCCTTCCCGCCGGGCAGCGGCACCGACACCGAGGCGCGCCACTTTGCAATCAAGCTTTCGGAGATCATCGGCCAATCGGTGGTTGTGGAAAACAGGCCGGGCGGTAATGGTTTCATCGCGGTGCGCGCAGTGCTTGCGGCGCCGGCGGACGGCTACACGGTGTTTATCGGCAGCAACTCCACGCTCGCGGTGAACGCGGCGCTGTTCAAGGCGCTGCCCTACGATCCGGTCCATGATTTCAAACCGCTCACGATGATGATGCGCTCGCCCGCGCTGCTCGTGGTGCCAGGCAACTCGCCCTACAAGACACTGCGGGAACTGGTGGCCGACGCTAAAGCGCACCCCGGCAAGATCGACTACGGCGCGGGTTCGGCGGGCTATCAGCTCATGGCCGAGCTGTTCAACGTCATGGCCGATGTCAAAACCAACCACATCCCCTTCAAAGGCGCCAGCGAAGCCACCGCCGCCGTGACCGCCGGCACGGTAGGTATGTCTTTCGCTGAGGTCACCAGCGCTGGGGAATTGGTCAGATCGGGCAAGGTGCGCGCGCTGGCGGTGGCCTCCGACAAGCGCGTGCCCTCGCTGCCCGACGTTCCTACTTCCGCCGAGGCCGGGCTGCCCGGCTTCACGGCCTACACTTGGGTGGCTGGCATGGTGTCCGCCAAAACGCCCCCGGACGTGGCCGACAAGCTCGCGCAACTTATGACACGCATCGAGAACATGCCCGAAACCCGCGCTTTCAATGATCGCCTTGGCATTGAAACGCTGCAAGGCGGCCCCGCCGAATTGCACGAGTTCCAGAACAAGGAAATCGAACTGTGGAAGCGCATCGCCAAACAAGCCAATATCGAACTGCTCTGACATGAATACCACTGCCTCGACTACCCTGTCCCCCGGCGCGCTTGAAGGCGTGCGCATTCTCGATCTTTCGCGCGTGCTGGCCGGCCCGTGGGCCACGCAGACGCTGGGCGACATGGGCGCGCAGGTTATCAAGGTCGAGCGCCCCGGCGGGGGCGACGACTCGCGCACCTGGGGGCCGCCCTTCCTGAAAGACGCCGCCGGCAATGACACGCGCGACGCGGCCTATTACCTGTGCACCAACCGCAACAAGCAGTCGATCGCCATCGACATCACCCGCCCCGAAGGGCAGGCGCTGATCCGCGAGCTGGCGGCCAAGTGCGACGTGCTGGTGGAAAACTTCAAGGTCGGCGGCCTCAAACAATACGGGCTGGATTACGAAGCGGTGCGCGCGATCAACCCACACATCGTCTATTGCTCGATCACCGGCTTCGGTCAGGACGGGCCTTACGCGCAGCGCCCCGGCTACGACTTTCTGATGCAGGGCATGGGCGGTCTGATGAGCGTGACAGGCCGCGCCGACGGCGGACCCGGCGCCGGGCCGATGAAAGTGGGCGTGGCGCTGACCGACATCATGACCGGCCTGTATGCGGCCATCGCGATCCTGGCCGCGCTGCGCGCGCGCGATGCCGCCGGGCAGGGCCAGCAGATCGACTTGGCGCTGCTCGACGTGCTGGTGGCCTGCATGGCCAACCAGGGCATGAATTACCTCTACAGCGGCCAGGCGCCCCGGCGCATGGGCAACGCGCACCCCAACGTGGTGCCGTATCAGGACTTTCCGACGGCTGACGGGCACATGATCGTCGCCATCGGCAACGATGAGCAGTTCGCCCGCTTTTGCGTCGCGGCGGGCCGCCCCGAATGGGCTGCTGACGAACGCTTCAAGCGCGGTGTGGCGCGCGTGGCAAACCGCGACGTGCTGATTGCGGCCATGCGCGAAGTCACCGCCACGCGCGCCACGCGCGAATGGGTCGCGCTGCTGGAGCGCGCCAACGTGCCCTGCGGCCCGATCAATACCTTGGCCGACGTGTTCGACGATCCGCAGGTGCGCGCGCGCGGCCTGCGCATCGAGGTGGAGCGCGCGGGCTGCGGCGCCATTCCGCTGGTGGCCAGCCCGATCCGCCTGTCGGCCACGCCAGTGCGCTACGAGAAAGCGCCGCCCGCGCTGGGGCAAGACACCGCTGCGGTCGCCGCGCAATGGCTGGACTTGTCGCCAGCGCAAATCGACGAACTCATCAAGAAAGGGGTGCTGGCATGACTGCCATTGCCGACCTCGCCCTCACCCCCATCCCGCCGGAGGACGAGGCGCTGCGCGCCCCCGTGCGCGCCTTTTTGCGCGAGGCGCTGCGCCAGACGCCCGCGCACATCCGCGCGCGCTCCTGGGGCGGCTACAGCGCCGAATTCAGCCGCGAGCTGGGCCGCCGCGGCTGGCTGGGCCTGACGCTGCCCGTGCAGTACGGCGGCGGCGGGCGCAGCGCGTTCGCGCGCTACGTGCTGGCCGAGGAATTTCTGAACGCGGGCGCGCCCGTCGGCTCACACTGGATCACCGACCGCCAGAGCGGCCCGCTCATCCTCAAATACGGCAGCGAAGCGCAAAAATCCTTCTATCTGCCGCGCATCTGCAAGGGCGAAGCGTTCTTTTGCATCGGCATGAGCGAACCCAACTCCGGCTCCGATCTTGCCAGCGTGAAAACGCGCGCCACCCAAAACGGCAAGGGCTGGCTCTTGAACGGCCAGAAAATTTGGACCACCAACGCGCACCACTGCCACTACATGATCGCGCTGGTGCGCACCTCCGGCCAGGCGCAAGACCGGCAAAAGGGCCTGTCGCAAATCATCATCGATCTGCACAGCCCCGGCGTCACCGTGCGCCCGATCACCGATCTGTCGGGCGACAGCCATTTTTGCGAAGTTTTCTTCGACAACGTGCAGTTGGATGCCGACGCGCTCATCGGCGCCGAAGGCAACGGCTGGGAGCAGGTCACGGCGGAACTGGCCTTCGAGCGCAGCGGCCCGGAGCGGCTGTATTCCAGCATTGTGCTGTTCGACGAATGGCTGGCTTTCGCGCGCACAAAAGCCGGGCGCACGCCGCAGGCCGAGCGGCTGGCCGGAAAAATCCTCACGCAACTGGCGCCGCTGCGCGCCATGTCGCTGGCCATTCAGGACAAACTCACGCACGGCGAAAGCCCGGTGGTGGAAGCCGCGCTGGTCAAGGATCTGGGCACGGGCGTGGAGCAGCTCATTCCCGCCGCGATTGCCGACGACCTGTTTTCGCGCCCGGCGCGCGGCGTGCCGCTGGAGCTTTTGCAAACGCTCGACTACGTCACGCAGGTGGCCCCTTCGTACTCGCTGCGCGGCGGCACGCGCGACATTCTGCGCGGCATGATCGCGCGCGGTCTTGGGTTGCGTTAAGCATTAAGCGTTGAGCGTATGAAGCGCCGTGCCCCTTCGCCAAACGCTCAACGCAAAACGCCAAACCCTTAAATAAAGGAAATCGCCATGGACGACCTTTTCTCCGGCGCGCTGCGCCAACTGCTGGAAGGCCGCTGCACGCCGCAGGTGGTGCGCGAGATCGAAGGCGGCGCCTCGCCGCAACCCTTGCGGCAGGCCATCGAGGAATCCGGCTTTGCCGACGCGCTCGTGCCCGAAGCGCAAGGCGGCGCTGGCCTGGGGCTGTCGCAGGCTTTTGCGCTGCTGCAACTGTGCGGCGCTTTCGCCTTGCCCGTGCCGCTGCCTGAAACCATGCTGGCGCGCGCGCTGCTCGCGCAAGCAGACATTAAGCCGCCCAAGGGTTCGATGGCCCTGGCCGAAGAAGCCACGCAAAGCCAAGACGGCACGCTGCGCTGCGAGAGCGTTCGGCACGGCCGCACCGCCGACGCGGTGCTGGTTTCTCACCAAGGCCAATGCCGCCTGCTGCCCGTTGCTACCGCCGCGCGCGAGGCCGCCGTGTTCCCGCTCGACGCCGACCTGCAATGGCCCGCCTCCGCCTGGGCACAGGCCACACCACTGCCCGGTGCGCACGATTTGCGCACGCTGCATGCCGTGCTCGCAGCGGCGCAGCTTGCCGGCGCGCTCATGGCGGTGTGCCAGCGCACCCTGCAATACGCCAACGAGCGGGTGCAGTTTGGGCGGCCTATCGGCAAGTTCCAGGCCATTCAGCACCAGCTTGCCGTGATTGCCGAACACGCCTTCGCCGCGCGCATGGCCGCGCAGATCGGCTGCCAGTGCGAGGGCCTTGCGCCTGACCCGCTGCGCGCGGCCATCGCCAAGGCGCGCACCGGCGAGGCGGCGGTCGAAGTGGCCGCGCTCGCGCATTCCATTCACGGCGCCATCGGCTTCACCGCTGAGTTCGACCTGCAACTGTTCACCCGCCGCCTGCACCTGTGGCGGCAAACCGCCGGTTCCGAGTCGTATTGGCACGGTGTGGCGGGCGCCGCCCTGCTCGACAGCCCGGCAGCTCTGGCGCTGGACACCCTGCGCGCCGCCACCGACATTCACCCAACCTTGGAGACCACCGTATGACCGCCCCCTTCCTGAAAACCACGCGCGCGGGCGCCATCCTCACGCTCACCATGAGCCAGAGCGAAACGCGCAACGCCCTCACCGGCAACAGCGCCGTGGCCGAATTCGTCGCCGCGTGCGAAACCATCGCGCAAGACCGCTCGGTGCGCGCCGTCATCCTCACCGCCGAAGGGCCGGTATTCAGCTCCGGCGGCAACATCAAGGACATGGAACGCTTCGGCAACCCCGAGTTCACGCCCGACGCCCTGCGCGACTGGTACCGTCAAGGCATCCAGCGCCTGCCGCGCGCGCTCTATCAGTTGGACGTGCCCGTCATCGCCGCCGTCAACGGCCCGGCCATCGGCGCCGGGCTGGACCTGGCCTGCATGTGCGATCTGCGCATCGCCAGCGAAAAAGCCGGCTTTGCCGAGAGCTTCGTCAAGGTCGGCCTGGTTCCGGGCGACGGCGGCGCATGGCTGCTGCCGCGCGTGGTCGGCTGGGCCAAGGCCGCCGAAATGGCTTATACCGGCGACATGCTCACCGCCCAGGAGGCGCTGGCCTGCGGCCTGGTCTCGCGCGTGGTGCCGCCTGAAAACCTCATGAGCGCCGCGCAAGAGCTGGCCGCCAAAATCGCCGCCAACCCCGGCACCGCCCTGCGCCTGACCAAGCGCCTGCTGCGCGAAGCGCAACTGAACTCGCTTGAATCGGTGCTCGAAACCTCCGCCGGCTACCAAGCCATCGCCCACAAAACCCCCGACCACCGCGAAGCCGTGCGCGCTTTCATCGAAAAACGCCCGCCAAGATTTGCGTGAGGGCAGGTTTTGCGTTGAGCGATTGCAGAAGCAAAGCTCATGAATTAATAGCTGCGTGCCATTGTACAGTGTATATATACTACATAAAACATGGATAAATACATACCACACCATGGTGTAGAGCTATCGATTTTAAATTTCCCCTCCTCTCCGGTGCATGGGCGTCTCGCCTGCAATGGGTCTCGCGCGTGAGCAAGATACGAACGAGACGCCCGCGCACCGAGATCACATCGTCGCCGCCTTAAAATTAATTGTTTTGCTTGCCCGGCGCATCTTCGCGCCGCGCGCGGATCCTGACCTTCCAAACCTCGGAAAGAAATGAAGCTCCCTATGGCTACCGAACGCACCCTCTCCATCATCAAGCCCGATGCCGTCGCCAAGAACGTGGTCGGCAAGATCTACAGCCGCTTCGAGAGCGCCGGACTGAAGATCGTGGCGGCCCAGATGCGGCACCTCTCGCGCCGCGAGGCCGAGCAGTTTTACGCGGTGCACAAGGCGCGGCCCTTCTTCAAGGATCTGGTGGACTTCATGATCTCCGGCCCGGTGATGGTGCAGGCGCTCGAAGGCGAGAGCGCCATCGCCAGGAACCGCGAACTGATGGGCGCGACCGATCCCAAGAAAGCCGCCCCCGGCACGATCCGCGCCGACTTTGCCGATTCGATCGACGCCAACGCGGTGCACGGCTCGGACGCGCCGGAAACCGCCGCCGTGGAAGTGGCGTTTTTCTTCCCCGCGCTGGCCATTCACAGCCGCTAAACACAGCCGCTGATTCGCGCGCAATGGCCGCCCCGCTCAACCTGCTCGATTTCGACCGCCAGGCGCTGTCGGCGTGGTGCGGGCAGTTGGGCGAAAAGCCCTTCCGCGCCACGCAATTATTCCGCTGGATGCACCAGCGCGGCGCGGGTGATTTCGGCCAGATGAGCGATCTGGCCAAGCCGCTGCGCGAAAAGCTGACGGGCCGCGCCCAGGTGTGCGCGCTGCCGGCGCTTGGTGAGCAGGCGTCCAGTGACGGCACGGTCAAGTGGCTGTTCGACGTGGGTGGCGGCAACGCGGTCGAATCGGTGTTCATTCCCGAAGATGACCGGGGCACGCTGTGCGTTTCCTCGCAAGCGGGCTGCGCGGTGGGCTGCCGCTTTTGCGCGACGGGGCATCAGGGCTTTGCGCGCAACCTCACGACCGGCGAAATTCTGGCGCAGCTGTGGTTTGCCGAGCACACGCTGCGCCGCCGCTTCAATTCACAGGAGCGCATGATTTCCAACGTGGTGCTGATGGGCATGGGCGAGCCGTTGCACAACTACGGCGCGCTGCTGCCCGCGCTGCGCGTCAGGCTCGACGACCACGGCTACGGCCGGTCGCGCCGGCGGCTGACGGTGTCCACGTCCGGCGTCGTGCCGATGATCGACCGGCTGGCCGCCGATTGTCCGGTGGCGCTGGCGGTATCGCTGCACGCGCCCGGCGACGCGCTGCGCGACCAGCTCGTGCCGCTCAACCGCAAATACCCGCTGGCCGAGCTGCTGGCCGCCTGCGCGCGCTATCTGGATGCCGCGCCGCGCGACTTCATCACCTTTGAATACTGCCTGCTGGGCGGCGTCAACGACGCGCCGGAACAGGCCCAAACGCTGGTCCGGCTGATGCAGACCTATCGCGCCGAGGGTCTGCGCGCCAAGTTCAACCTGATTGGGTTCAACCCGTTCCCGGCTTCGGGGCTGGTGCGCGCCGCGCCCGAGCGCGTGCGCGCATTCGCCGCCATCCTGAGCGATGCCGGCATCGTCACCACCGTGCGCAAAACGCGCGGCGACGACATCGCCGCCGCCTGCGGCCAGTTGGCCGGCGACGTGCAAGACCGCACCCGCGCGCGCGAGCGCATGGCGCGCCGGCGCGCGGCGGCGGCGGTGGCGTTCCATCGAAAACAGCCGGCGGCTGCCGCGCCCGCGTGAAAGGAAAGCTCCCATGTTCGCACTGCGTCCGGTTTCCGATTTTTCCGTGCGGCGCTGCGCGGGTGCGCTGGCGCTCGCGTGGCTGCTGGCCGCCGCCGGTTTTGGCGCGCTGGGGGGCTTGAGCGGCTGCGCCAGCACGCAAGGCGCGTCGGGCGACGTGCCGCAAGAGCTGCGCACCGCCGCCGACGAAAGCGACGCGCGCAAGCGTGCCGGCACGCGCCTGGAGCTGGCCGCCCGCTACTTTCAGGACGGCAAGAACAGCATCGCCCTGGACGAAGTGAAAAAGGCCATGCAGATTGACCCCGCGTTCGGCGATGCCTACGCCTTGAGCGGGGCGATCTACATGGCGCTGAACAACCTGCCGCAGGCGCAGGCGCACTTCGAGCGGGCGCTCTCGCTCAACCCGCGCGACGGCGGCGCCATGCACAACATGGGCCTGCTCAAGTGCCGACAAAAGCAGTACGACGCGGCCACCGCATGGTTCCAGCGCGCCATTGCCCTGCCGGAGTACCCCGACAAGGCCAAGTCCTGGCTGATGCAGGGGGCGTGCGAGGCCGGCAGCGGCGAACGCGCCAAGGCCGAGGAAAGTTTCATGCGCTCTTTCCAGATTGACCCCGGCAACCCCGCCACCGAGTACAACCTGGCCAAACTGTTCTTCGGGCGCGGCGACCTGGAGCGCGCGCGGTTCTACATCCGCCGGCTCAACAACAGCGAGCAGGCCAACGCTGAATCGCTGTGGCTGGGCATCAGGGTGGAGCGGCAGCTGAACCACGCGCAGGCCGTGGAGCAGCTTGCCTTGCAACTGCGCCGGCGCTTTCCCGATTCCAGCCAGCTCGCCGCCTACGATCATGGAGCTTTCGATGACTGAGAGCACGCCGCTGCCGGGCGCGCCGGAAAATCCGGCGCCCTCCTCCACCAACCTTGATTCCGCGGGCGCATCGGCGGGCGCGCTGCTGCGCCAGT
The DNA here is from genome assembly GCA_031253955.1 of Burkholderiaceae bacterium. GTDB lineage: Bacteria > Pseudomonadota > Gammaproteobacteria > Burkholderiales > Burkholderiaceae_C > Ottowia. The sequence continues at coordinate 58,591 of JAIRVJ010000128.1, forward strand.
TGCGCCAGGCCGCTGGCATGGATGCGGGCGCGCTGGCCGTCATCCTGAAAGTGCCCGTGCGAAAGATCCAGGCGCTGGAGGCTGACCGCCTGGAGCAGTTGCCCAATCTGCTTTTCGCGCGCAGCCTGGCCGGTGCCATTTGCCGCGCTTTGCGCGCGGATGCGTCCGCGGTGCTGGCGCGTATGCCGGCGGTGGCCATGACTGTGCCGCGCGAGCAAGCCGCGTCCATCAACCAGCCATTTCGCCGCAGTAGCGAGGGGCCGACGCCGATGCTTGCCGCAAGGCCGTCCAGTCCGCGGCTGATCCTCATGGTCGTGCTGCTGGCGGGCGCGGCGCTGCTGATGCTGTGGCCAACCTTGCCGGTTCGTCCTGGCGCGCCGCTGCCGGAGACCGCCGATGAAGCGCAGCAAGACCCCGCCGCCGCGCCGTCATGGCCATCATTCGAGCAGGCCAGCGCGCCGGCGCTGGCCGCGTCGCAGGCCGGGGCGGAACCGGCAATGGCTCCCACATCGGCCCCCGCCCCCGTTTCCACCTTCGCCCCGGCAAGAAGCGCGACAGCCTCTGCCCCGGCGCGAAGGCATGCGGCAGCCTCCGCCCCGGCGCGGAGCGCGCCTGCTTCCGCCCCCGCGCTTGGAGCGGCGGCGCCAGAGGCTTCGGCTTCGGCAGTGCACCAGGCCCACGGGCTGGATTGATGCAGGCGAACGCGCCCACCGTGGCCGCACCCGCCGCGCCGCGCCGCACGCGCCGGGCGCGCGTAGCTTGGGGCGGGCATGTGGTGACGGTGGGCGGCGGCGCGCCGGTGCGCGTGCAGTCCATGACCAACACCGGCACGGCGGACGCAGCGGCCACCGCCGCTCAAGTGAAAGAACTGGCGCAAGCGGGCAGTGAACTGGTGCGCATCACCGTCAACACGCCCGAAGCCGCCGCCGCCGTGCCCGCCATCCGCGAGCTGCTCGACCGCATGGGCATCGCCGTGCCGCTAATCGGCGACTTTCACTACAACGGCCACCGGCTGCTCACCGAATTTCCCGGCTGCGCCCAGGCGCTATCCAAATACCGCATCAACCCCGGCAACGTGGGCAAGGGCGGCAAGCGCGACGCGCAGTTCGCGCAGATGATCGAGGCCGCGCTGAAGTGGGATAAACCCGTGCGCATCGGCGTCAACTGGGGCAGTCTGGATCAGGATTTGCTCGCCCGTCTGATGGACGAAAACAGCCGCCGCCCCCGGCCCTGGGACACGCGGCAAGTCATGGCCGAGGCGCTGATTGCGTCAGCCCTCGAATCGGCGCGCGCCGCCGAATCGCTGGGTATGCGCGGCGAGCAGATCATCCTTTCCTGCAAGGTCAGCGGCGTGCAGGACTTGATCGCCGTCTATCGCGCGCTCGCGCGCCGCTGCGACTACGCGCTGCACCTGGGCCTGACCGAAGCTGGCATGGGCGTCAAGGGCACGGTGGCATCGAGCAGCGCGCTGGCGATCTTGCTGCAAGAGAGCATCGGCGACACCATTCGCGTCAGCCTCACACCCCGGCCGGGCGAAGCGCGTGCGCAAGAGGTGGTGGTGGCGCTAGAGATTTTGCAGGCGCTGGGCCTGCGCGCCTTCGCGCCCAGCGTCACCGCCTGCCCCGGCTGCGGGCGCACCGCCAGCACGGCGTTTCAGCAGCTTGCCGCGCAAATCGACGACCATCTGCGCGCACAAATGCCGCTCTGGCGCGACCAATATCCGGGCGTGGAAACGCTCAAGGTCGCGGTGATGGGCTGCATCGTCAACGGCCCGGGCGAAAGCCGCCACGCCGACATCGGCATCAGCCTGCCGGGTACGGGCGAGCAACCCGCCGCGCCGGTGTTCATCGACGGCCAGAAAGCCATGACCCTGCGCGGCGAAAATATCGCCGCCGAATTTCAGGCGATCGTGCAAGGTTACGTCGAGAAAAAGTTTGGCAGCCCCGCCTGATTTGCTATCGTAACAGTAGCTGTTATCTAAGGCACATCCTAGTTCATAGGCTGATTTGTCTTGTAATTCATAGTTATCCCACCCAACCAACATGCCCGACAAATTCACCGCCGTCAAAGGCATGAACGACATCCTGCCGCCGCAGTCGGCGCGCTGGGAGTGGCTCGAAAGCACGGTGCGCGAGCTGATGGCGCGCTTTGCCTATCGCAACATCCGCACCCCCATCCTCGAACATACGGCGCTTTTCGTGCGCGGCATCGGCGAGGTCACCGACATCGTGGAAAAGGAGATGTATTCCTTTCACGACCGCTCCGACAAGTACGGCGACAACGACCACCTCAGCCTGCGCCCTGAAGGCACCGCCAGCGCCGTGCGCGCCGTGGTTGAGCACAACCTGCTGTACGACGGCGGCAAGCGCCTGTACTACATGGGGCCGATGTTCCGGCGCGAGCGGCCGCAGCGCGGGCGCTACCGGCAGTTTCACCAGATCGGCGCGGAGGCGCTGGGCTTTCCAGGGCCGGATGTCGATGCCGAACTCATCCTGCTGGCCGCCGCGCTGTGGCAGGCGCTGGGCCTGACCGATGTGCGGCTGGAACTGGGCAGCCTGGGCCAGGCAGACGAGCGCGCGGCGCACCGCGCGCAACTGGTCGCGCATTTCCAGCAGCACGCCGATCAGCTCGACGAAGACGCCCGCCGCCGCCTGCACAGCAACCCGCTGCGCATTCTCGACACCAAAAACCCGGCGATGCGCGAGGTGGTCGAATCCGCGCCCCGGCTGATGGACTTTCTCGGCCCCCAATCGCTGGCGCACTTCAACGCCCTGCGCGCCATTCTGGACGCGAGTGGCATCGCCTACACCATCAACCCGCGCCTGGTGCGCGGGCTGGATTACTACAACCTGACGGTGTTCGAGTTCGTCACCGACCGGCTCGGCGCGCAAGGCACCGTGTGCGCGGGCGGGCGCTACGACGGCCTGATTGCGCAAATGGGCGGCAAACCTGCCCCGGCGGTTGGCTGGGCGCTGGGCGTGGAGCGCGTGCTGGAACTGCTCGGCGAGCAGGGCCGCGCGCCCGCCGCCCCCGCGCCGCACGCCTACGCCGTCGTGCCCGACGCCGCCGCCATGCCCCAGGCGCTGCACACCCTGCAACAGTTGCGCGCCGCCGGCGTGCGCGTGCAGATGCACGCGGCGGGCGCGGAAGGCTTGGGCAGCTTCAAATCCCAATTCAAAAAAGCCGACGCCAGCGGCGCTGCTCATGCGCTCATCTTCGGCGCCGATGAGCTTGCGGCAGGCGAAGTCACCATCAAGGCGCTGCGCGACGGCGCGGGCGCCCAACGGCGCGAACCGTTGGGCGACGCGATCCGGTGGGCCATAACCTTGAAATGAGCAGCCCCGCCCGGGCATGAGCAATTCGCCATGAAAAGCCGCCAGATGCCGCGCCTGGTGCTGGCGCAGGTGTGTGTGCACAGCGCCATGACGGGCTGCCGGCTGGCGGCGCCGTTGTTGGCGCTGCAACTGGGCTACAGCGCGGCGGCGGTGGGGGTGCTGCTAGCGCTGTATGCGCTTTCGCCGGTGCTGCTGGCGCTGCCCGCAGGGCGGCTGGCGGATCGTCACGGGCTGCACCGGCCGCTGGCGCTGGCGGTGGGCGCGGCCACGCTGGGGGCGGCGCTGGCGGCGATCTGGCCGGTGTATGCGGTGCTGTGCCTGGGCAGCGTGCTGGCGGGCGGGGCGGCGGGCACAGCGCAGATTGCGTTGCAGCGCCACGTGGGGCGGGCCGCCGCCAGCCAGGCGGAGTTGAAATCGGTTTTCAGTTGGCTGGCGATTGCGCCGGCGGCGGCCAATTTTCTCGGTCCGCTGCTGGCCGGGCTGCTGATCGACCACGCGGGTGCGCGGCCTGCGGATGAAACCGGCTTTCGCGCTGCTTACGTCGCGCTGGCCGTGTTGCCGCTGCTGTGCTGGGCGCTGGCGCGGCGTGCGTCGGCGCTGGCGGTGCAGGATGCGGGCAAGGCCGGCGCGCGCGGCCCGGTGTGGAATCTGCTGGCGCTGCCGCGCCTGCGACGGCTCCTCTTCGTCAACTGGATGCAGTCGGCGGCGTGGGATGCGCATACCTTCGTGCTGCCGATTCTGGGGCACGAGCGGGCGCTGAGCGCCTCGGCCATCGGCGCGCTGATGGGCGCTTTCGCGGTGGCGGCGGTGCTGGTGCGCATGGCGCTGCCGACGATTGCCAAACGGGTGGCCGAGTGGCGGGTGATTCTGACGGCCACGCTGATCGCCGCCGCCGCGCTGGCGTTGTATCCGCTGGCGCCGGGCGTGGCGGGCATGGGTCTGTGTTCGCTGGCGCTGGGTGCGGCGCTGGGCGCGGTGCAGCCGATGGTGATGAGCCTGCTGCACCAGATCGCGCCCGCCGCGCGCCAGGGCGAGGCGATGGCGCTGCGGGTGATGGTGATGAATCTGTCGAGCTTTCTGCTGCCGATGCTGTTCGGTTCGATTGGCGCTGTCACCGGCGTGGCCGGCCTGTTCTGGCTGGTGGCCGGCGCCCTGACCACCGGCGCGCGGGCAGTCGTGCCGCTGCGGGCGCTGGGCGAAAAAGAGGTTGAGCGCTAAACGTGAATACTATATTTTTAATAGCTTGTTACAATTATATAATATGTGTTTGATATATATTTTATTCTGCAAAACCATGTGATATATTGGCAAACAGCTATCAAATCAGGAATTTGACCCTGTAGGGGCAATACGGTTCAGTCAAGGCGCCTCAAGTCGTCATTTCCGCGCAGCTCTCGCCTGCGCGGAAATGACGAAATCATGGACTCGTGTACTTGACTGGACCGTATGGCCTGTAGGGGCGAAAAATCTTTCGCCCTGCGGCGTTTCGTTCAAAACGGCGTGATTTTTTGGGCACAAGGACGAAAATTTTTTCGCCCCTACGATATTCCACGCCTCACGCCCCTCGCCACACGTTCAACTCTCAACGTTCCACGCCCAACGTAAAATATTTGATTGACCCAAAACGCGCGGCACCCGGCATGGCTATTCAAATCCAGAATCTCGACCTCGAAGAGCAGGAACAGCTCGAACAGATCAAACACCTGTGGAACAAATGGGGCAACCTCATCACCTGGGTGCTGATCGTGGTGCTGGGCGCTTACGCGGCCTGGAACGGCTGGCAGTACTGGCAGCGCCGGCAGGCGGCGCAGGCTTCGGTTTTGTGGGGCGAGCTGGAGCGCGCGGCCACCGCTGGCGAAACGGCGCGCGTGACGCAAAGCCTGGGCGATCTGCAAAGCCGCTTCGGCGGCACCTGGTATGCCGCGCAGGGCGCGCTGCTGGCGGCCAAGACGCTGGCCGACAAGGGGCAAAACGGCCCGGCCATGCAGGCGCTGGCGTGGGCCGCCGACAAGGGCGGCGACGCGGGGCTGCGCGCCGTGGCCCGGCTGCGGCTGGCCTCGCTACAAATGGGCGAAAAGGCTTACGACGATGCCGCCAAAACGCTGGCGGCGAGCTTTCCGCCCGCGTTCGAGGCGCTGGCCGCCGACCGCCGCGGCGATCTGCTGATGCTGCAAGGCAAGCGCGAGCAGGCGGTTACCGAGTACGGCAAAGCGTATCAGGGCATGGAGCCAGATAGCGGCGATTACCGGCGGCTGGTCGGCATCAAGCTCAACGCGCTGGGCATTGATCCTGACGCCAAAGCCGCAAGCGCCAAGCCCGCCGGAGCTTCCTGATGATGGGCGCGCTGCATCCTCTGGCGCACCGCTGGGCGGCGGTTGGCGCCGCCACGGTGTGGGCCGTGGCGCTGCTGGGCGGCTGCGCGTCCGGCTCGGACCGACCCAAGCCGGCGGATCTGCCGCCCAACCCGGCGGTCATCGGTGTGCGGCAGGTCTGGTCGGCGCGGCTGTCGCCGATTGATTTCCCGTTGCAGGCGCAGGCGCGGGGCGAACGCGTGGTGCTGGCCACCGGCAGCGGCGCGGTCGTCACGCTTGATGCTGCCACTGGCCGGCAGCTTGCCCGCGCCGACGTGGGCGCGCCGCTGAGTGCTGGTGTGGGCAGCGACGGCACGGTGAGCGCGGTGGTCACGCAAGACAACGAAGCGGTGGCCGTGGAACAAGACCGGGTCTTGTGGCGCCACCGGCTCGCCTCGCAAAGCTTTACCCCGCCGCTGGTGGCCGGCGGGCGCGTATTCGTGCTGGGCGCGGATCGCTCTTTGAGCGCGCTCGATGGCCGCACCGGGCGCCTGCTGTGGAGCGTGCCGCCCCAGGCCGATGCGCTGGTGCTGCGGCAAAACGGCCTGCTGATGGCCGTGGGCAACACGCTGGTAGCCGGTTTGTCGGGCCGCCTGACGGGGCTTGATCCCGATACCGGCAGCGTGCGCTGGGAGGCGCCCGTGGCTGCGGCGCGGGGCGCCAACGACGTGGAGCGCCTGATCGACCTGGTGGGCGGCGTGGCGCGCCAAGGCAGCGTGGTGTGCGCGCGGGCGTTTCAGTCCGCCGTGGGCTGCGTCGATGCGGCCGGCGGCAATCTGTTGTGGAGCAAACCCGCCGACGGCGCGACCGGGCTGGCGGGCGACGGCGAGCGGGTGTTCGGCGTCGAGGCCGACGGCAAGGTGATTGCCTGGAACACTGCCGGCGGCGAGCGCCTGTGGCTCAACGAAAGCCTGCGCTGGCGCACCCTGACCGGCCCGCTGGTGCTGGGCCGCTCGGCGGTGGTGGGTGACAGCGGCTCTGGCCAGTTGCTGTTGCTGGCGCGCACCGACGGAAAATTGCTGGAGCGCATGGGCACCGACAGCTCCGGCCTGGCCGCCGCGCCGGTGGCTGCGGCCAACACGCTGGTGGCGGTCACGCGCGCGGGCGGGGTGTATGGCTTTCAGCCGGAGTGAAGCTGCTATATGAAGCCGGTACTGGCCATCGTGGGCCGCCCCAACGTCGGCAAATCCACGTTGTTCAACCGGCTCACCCAAAGCCGCGACGCCATCGTGGCCGACTTCGCGGGCCTCACGCGCGACCGGCATTACGGGCAGGGGCGGCTGGGGCAGCGCGCATACATCGTCATCGACACCGGCGGCTTCGAGCCTGACGCAGGCGCGGGCAGCATCGCCCGCGAAATGGGCAAGCAAACCCGCCAGGCCATTGCCGAGGCCGACGTGACGCTGTTCGTGGTCGATGCCCGTGCGGGCCTTGCAGGGCAAGACCACGACATCGCCGCCTACCTGCGGCGCTTGGGCAAGCCGTGCCTGCTGATCGCCAACAAGGCCGAGGGCATGCGCCCGCAAGCCGGCGGCGCGCAACTGGCCGAGTTCTACGAACTGGGGCTGGGTGAAGTCGTGCCCGTGTCGGCAGCGCACGGGCAGGGCGTGCGCGCCATGCTGGAAGCGGCGCTCGATTTTTTGCCGCCGCCCGTTGACGCGGCGGACGGCGGGCAGACTGGCGATGGCGCAATCCGTCTGGCCGTGGCCGGGCGGCCCAACGCCGGCAAATCCACCCTCATCAATACCTGGCTGGGCGAAGAGCGGCTGGTGGCCTACGACCTGCCCGGCACCACGCGCGACGCCATCACCGTGCCCTTCGAGCGCGGCGGCCAGCGTTTCGAGCTGATCGACACCGCCGGGCTGCGCCGCAAGGGCAAAGTGTTTCAGGCGGTCGAAAAATTCTCCGTCGTCAAGACCTTGCAGGCCATTGAGTCAGCCCACGTCGTACTGCTGCTGCTGGACGCCACGCAGGGCGTGGGCGATCAGGACGCGCACATTGCCCGCTTCATCGTCGAAGCGGGCCGCGCGCTGGTGCTGGCCGTCAACAAATGGGACGCGGTCGATGATTACCAGCGCGAGCTGCTGCGCCGCGCCATCGAAGCGCGGCTGGCGTTCCTCAAGTTTGCCGAGCTGCATTTCATCTCCGCCCAAAAGCGGCGCGGCCTGGCACCGTTGTGGAAGTCGATTGCCCGCGCGCACCAGGCAGCGTTGCGCAAAATGCCCACGCCGCAACTCACGCGCCTGCTGCAAGAAGCCGTGCAGTTCCAGCAGCCCAAGCGCGCCGGCATGTACCGCCCCAAATTGCGCTACGCGCACCAGGGCGGCATGAACCCGCCCGTCGTCGTCATCCACGGCAACTCGCTCGAAGGCGTGACCGACGCCTACAAACGCTACCTCGAAGGGCGCCTGCGCCAAGCGTTCGATCTCACCGGCACCCCGCTGCGCATCGAGCTGAAAACCGCTGCCAATCCTTACGCGAACAAGAAGGGTTGAGCGTTGAGCGTGGAAGATGAGAAAGCTATAAAATTAATAGCTAACTGCCAGCGTTTCATTTGATTTTTATATATTTTTCATATAAAAATCATGAAATATATTTGCATAAAGCTATTAATTCAGGAGTTTTCCATCGGGAGTGTGGGCGTCTCGTCCGCAAAGCGCAGGACAGCCGGGCACGCAACGCTCAATGCCCTTTCCTCCAACTCCGCCCGATCTGTGGCATAATTATTAATTCGGATTTTTTCCGCAACTTTCTGAACACGGAGCCATATCGTGAGCAACAAAGGGCAACTTCTACAAGACCCGTTCCTGAACATCCTGCGGCGCGAGCATGTGCCGGTGTCGATCTATCTGGTCAACGGCATCAAGCTGCAAGGGCAGATCGAATCGTTCGACCAGTACGTCGTGCTGCTGCGCAACACCGTCACGCAGATGGTGTACAAGCATGCCATCTCGACCATCGTGCCGGGCCGCGCCGTGAATTTGGCGGCAACAGCCGGCGGCGAGGGGGGGCAGGAACTCCCACCGGACCAATAAGCTGTTCCTCCGCCTGCGGCGACCGCCGCCGGCTTTGATCGCGGCACTGCAATCGCTACCGCTACTGCCCCCGTTGTCTCGCACGACCAAACCACGCCAGCAGCGCTGCTGGTCGGCGTTGATTTCGGCTTGCCCGGCTTCGACGCTGATCTGGGCGAACTCGGCTTGCTGGCCGAATCGGCCGGTATGCGGGTGGCCTGGCGGCTGGTGTGCAAGCGTAAGGCGCCCGATGCGGCGCTGTTCGTGGGCAGCGGCAAGGCCGAGGAGATCCGGCTGCTGGCGCAGACCCATGAGGCGCAAGAAGTGCTGTTCGACCAGGCCCTCAGCCCGGTGCAACAGCGCAATCTGGAGCGCGCGATCGACCTGCCGGTCAATGACCGCACGCTGCTCATTCTGGACATCTTCGCGCGGCGCGCGCGCAGCCACGATGGCAAGCTGCAAGTAGAACTGGCGCGCCTGCAATACCTGAGCACGCGCCTGGTGCGCCGCTGGACGCACCTGGAGCGCCAACAGGGCGGCATCGGCGGGCGCGGCGGGCCGGGCGAGACGCAGATCGAACTGGACCGGCGCATGATCGGCGAGGCCATCAAGCGCACCAAGGAGCGCCTGGCCAGGGTCAAACGCCAGCGCCAGACGCAGCGCCGCCAGCGCCGGCGGCAAGGCACGTTCAACATTTCGCTGGTGGGCTACACCAACGCTGGCAAATCCACGCTGTTCAACACGCTGGTCAAGGCGCGCGCTTATGTGGCCGACCAGTTATTCGCCACGCTCGACACCACCACGCGCCAGCTTTATCTGGGCGAGGAGGCGGGCACGGCGTCGCTGTCGGACACGGTGGGCTTCATCCGCGATCTGCCGCATGGCCTGGTCGAGGCGTTTCAGGCCACGCTGCAAGAGGCCGTCGATGCCGATTTGCTGCTGCACGTGGTGGATGCGGCCAACCCCGCCTTCATGGAACAGATCGAGCAGGTGCAGCAGGTGTTGCGGGAAATCGGCGCCGCCGGGGTGGAGCAACTGCTGGTGTTCAACAAGGTGGACGCACTGCCGCCTGAGCGGCAACCCGCCCGCCAGAGCGACGTGATGCAAGTCGATGGGCGGGATTTGCCGCGCGTGTTTGTGAGCGCGGCCACCGGCTGGGGGCTGGACGCGCTGCGCGCCGAGCTGGCCCGGCGCGCCTTGCGGCAGGCGCCGGACGAACCGGGCGAAGGGCAGGCGATGGACGCCGGCGACCTCGTGCAAAATGCACGATCTTGGAAATAGCAGCAGGCATGTTCAACCTCAACGATTCGCACAAGGGGCATCGCGGCGCGTTTGCGCAAAACGGGTCCCCGCCTGAAAGCGGCGAGCCGCCGCCCCCGCCACCTCCGCCGCCGCGTCCGCCGGGGCGCGGGCGCGGCCCCAACCAGGGGCCGCCCGATCTGGATGAGCTTTGGCGCGACTTTAACCGGCGTCTGTCGGGCATGTTCGGCGACGGCGGCAGGCGCGGCCCCCGCCGCGGCGGAGACTTTCAGCCCGACATGAAAAGCGCCGGGCTGGCCCTTGCCGCATTCGGCGTGGTGGCGCTGCTGGTGTGGCTGGCCTCCGGCGCATTTATCGTGGATGTGGGCCAGCAGGCCGTGATCACGCGCTTTGGCAGCTACCAGGCCACCGTGGGCGAGGGCTTCAACTGGCGGCTGCCGTACCTGATCGAGCGGCACGAGATCGTGGACTTTTCGCAAATCCGCTCGGTGGACGTGGGCAGCGACAGCCTCAGCCGCGGCACCGGCACCGGCCTGCGCGATTCGGCCATGCTGACCAAAGACGAGAACATCGTCGAAATAAAATTTTCCGTGCAATACCGCCTCCATGACACGCGCGCTTTCCTGTTCAACAGCAAAAGCCCGGAGATAGCCGTGGTGCAGGCCGCCGAGAGCGCCGTGCGCGAGGTGGTGGGCCAGATGACCATGGACAGCGCCATGGCCGACGAGCGCGAGCATATCGCTCCGCACGTGCGCGAGCTGACGCAAAAAATTCTGGACCGCTACCAGGTCGGCATCGAAATCATGGCCGTCAACATCGGGCAGGAAGGAGTGCGCCCGCCCGAACAGGTCAAGGATGCGTTCGACGACGTGATCAAGGCCGGACAAGAGCGCGAAGGCGCCAAGAACAAGGCGCAAGCCTACGCCAACAAGGTAGTGCCGCTGGCTACCGGCACGGCGGCACGACTGGCGCAGGAGGCCGAAGGCTATAAGGCCAGCGTTGTCGCGCAGGCGCAGGGCGACGCCGAGCGTTTTTCCGCCGTCCTGGCCGAATACCAGAAGGCCCCCAAGGTCACGCGCGACCGCCTGTACCTGGACGCCATGCGGCAGGTGTACCGCGACACCAGCAAGATCATCGTGGACGGCAAATCAGGCGCCAGCCTGCTGTACCTTCCGCTCGACAAAATGGTGCAGGCCGCCGGCGCGCCGCAGCCCGCTGCCACCGAAGCCGCAGCTCTTGCCGTGGCTGCTCCGGCCGCCACGCCTGCCGCCGGCACTTCCGATGCGCGCGGGCGCGACAATGAGCGCAGCCGCGAGCGCGAACCGCGATAAGAAATACCATGCACAAAATCGGATTTTTCGTCACCACCGTCCTCATCGCGCTGGCGGTGGTGGCTTCCACCGCCTTCGTGGTCGATCAGCGCCAGTTCGGCGTGGTGTACGAACTGGGCAAGCCCAAGCGTGCCATCACCGAGCCGGGCCTGTACTGGCAGGCGCCGCCGCCGTTCCAGAAGGTCGGCTACCTCGACAAACGCCTGCTCACGCTCACCAGCGGCGAGGGCAACGCCGTTCCCGCGCCCATGCTCACCGCCGAGAAAAAGCGCGTGGTGATCGACTGGTACGTGCGCTGGCGCATCACCGATCCGCTGGCCTACGTGCGAACCATGCAGGGCGGCAACGAGGCGGCGGGCGCGGCCCAACTCGACCGCGTGGTGCGCAACGCCTTTCAGGAAGAAGTCAACCGCCGCACTGTGCAGGAGCTTATCTCCAGCAAGCGCGAGGAGGTGATGAGCAACGTCAAGCGCGCCGTCGATCAGGCCGTCAAGGGCGACAAGCCCTGGGGCATCGACATCGTGGACGTGCGCCTGATGCGCGCCGACTACGCCGAATCCATCATCAACTCGGTCTATGACCGGATGCAAAACGAGCGCAAGCGCGTGGCCAGTGAACAGCGCTCCAAGGGCGCCGCCGAAGCCGAGCAAATCGAGGCCGACGCCGACCGCCAGAGCCAGATCACCATCGCCAACGCCACCCGCGACGCGCAAAAAGTCAAGGGCGAAGGCGACGCCCAGGCCGCCCGCATCTACGCCGAAGCCTTCGGCAAAGACCCCCAGTTCGCCGCCTTCTACCGCAGCCTGGACGCCTACAAAGACAGCCTGGGCAAAAAAGGCGACGTGCTGGTCATCGACCCCGCCAACAGCGAATTCTTCCGCGCCCTGCAAGGCAACGCCCCGGCGCGTTAATTAAGTTAGCCCCTATCGGAACCGCAGAGAATGCCGCATCTGGCGGCCCAGTCTGCTGAACTATAATTTCAATAGCTTGTTGCCTATGTATAATATGGTTTTTATGCATAGAAATATATAAAACTATATAAAAAAACAACGAGTACAGCTACTAATTTTTAACTACGCTCCATTTCCCCTGTCCTCTCCGGCAAGCTAGCTGCGGGCGGCGCGCAGCACCGAAGGCGTGCGGCGCAACTGGCGCAGGACGTGTTTGAGGTGGTCGCGGCTGCGCACGGCGATGACGAAGCGCAATTCGGTGGTGTCTTGCGCGGATTCGTCGGCCATGCCCATGTGGACGATATCGACTTCCGCCGCGGCCAGCGCCGAAGCCACGCGCGCCAGCACGCCTTTGCCGTTGATGACGGTGACGGCGATGGCCGCCGCGAAGGGGCGCACCGGCTCGTCGGCCCAGACCACGGTGATGAAGCGTTCGGCGTCTTTTTGTTTCAGACGCCGCGCTACGCCGCAGTTTTCGGTATGCACCACCAGCCCTTCGCCGTGGCCCAGGTAGCCGACGACGGGATCGTCGGGGATGGGGCGGCAGCAGGTGGCAAATTGGATGGAGGCATTGTCGGCGCCGTCGAGCACCACCGCGCCCTGGGAGATTTTTTCGTGCTCGGTGAAGCGTTCGCGGGTGAGCGTGATGGCGTCGGGCTTGATGCCTTCGGCCAGCAGCAGCGCGGCCAACTGCTTGGCGACGATGGAGGCCACGCGCTTGCCCAGGCCGATGTCGGTCAGCAATTCTTCGCGCGAGCGGTGGCCGGTGATGCGTTGCAGCCGCTCCCAGATGGTTTGCGTCTGCTCGCCGCCGGCAGCCGGCAGCCGGTCCAGCCCCTCGGAGCGCAGCGCCTGGGCCAGCAGCTTTTCACCCAGCGTGACCGACTCTTTTTGCGCCAGCGTTTTCAGGTAGTGGCGAATCTTAGAGCGCGCGCGGCCCGTGCGCACGAAGCCGAGCCAGGCGGGGTTGGGCGTGGAGACGGGGGCGGTGATGATTTCCACCACGTCGCCGTTGGTCAGCTCGGTGCGCAGAGGCACTTGCTCGGCGTTGACTTTGGCGGCGACCGTGTGGTCGCCCATGTCGCTATGGATGGCGTAGGCGTAATCGACCGCAGTGGCGCCTTGCGGCAGCGCGACGATCTGGCCTTTGGGGGTGAAGACGTAGATGCCGTCGGGGGCGAGATCGCCTTTGACGTGGTCGAGGAATTCGGCGGCGTCGCGCGTTTCGTTCTGGATGTCGAGCAGCGATTGCAGCCAACGGGCGTCCAGTTCGTCTTCGCCCTTGCCTTGGCTCTTGCTGCCGGCGCTTTGCCGGTAGAGCCAATGGGCGGCCACGCCGGCTTCGGCCACCAGGTCCATCTGCTCGGTACGGATCTGGAATTCGATGTTGACGCTGGCCGGCCCGACCAGCGTGGTGTGCAGGGACTGATAGCCATTGACCTTGGGCATGGCGATGTAGTCCTGAAAGCGCCCGGGCGCGGGTTTGTAGAGCTGGTGCAGCAGCCCCAATGCGGTGTAGCAGCCGATGACGCCGGGCACGACCACGCGCACGCCGTACAAGTCATTGACCTGGGCGAAAGACAGGCGCTGACCGTCCATCCTGCGGTAGATGGAGTAGAGCGTTTTCTCGCGCCCGATGACCCGCGCCGCAAGGCCAGCGCCGGTCAGCACGGTTTCCACTTCCTGCTGTACTTTCAGGATCAGCTCGCGCCGGCGCTGGCGCGCCTTGCCGACGGCTTTGGCCAGCACGCTGTAACGCCAGGGTTTGAGGTGGCGAAAGGCCAGGTCCTGCAATTCGCGGTAAGTCTGGTTCAGCCCCAGCCGGTGTGCGATGGGGGCGTAAATCTCAAGCGTTTCGGCGCTGATGCGGCCCCACTTGTCGCGCGGCATGTCGCCCAGGGTGCGCATGTTGTGGGTGCGGTCGGCCAGTTTGATGAGGATCACGCGCGCGTCGCGCGCCATCGCCAGCAGCATTTTGCGGAAGGACTCGGCCTGGTTTTCCTCGCGCGTGGTGAACTGGAGTTTGTCGAGCTTGGTCAAGCCATCGACCAGCTCGGCCACCACGGGGGCGAACTGCCCAAGCAGATCGGCCTTGGTGATGCCGCAGTCTTCCATCGCGTCGTGCAGCAGCGCGGCGGCCAGCGCGGGGGCGTCCAGCTTCCACTCGGCGCACTGCGCGGCCACCGCAATGGGGTGGGTGATGTAAGGCTCGCCGTTCTTGCGCCATTGGCCGCGATGGGCCTGCTCGGCAAAGCAGTACGCGCGGCGCACCAGCTCGCGCTCTTGGCCGCTCAGGTAATCCAGGCGTGTTTGCAGCGCGGCAAAACCGGCAGCCGCCGCCGCGTCAACAGCAGGCGGTTGGGTGCCGGGAGCAAGCAACGCGCTCATGTGGCTAATTTAACCGGATACCGCGCCGCCATGTTCCCTTTCACGGCGCAATGGAATAAAAACCGCAAAAAAAGCGCCGGCGGGCGCTTTCATGCGGACGGGCACGGCTCGCGCTTGCGTCAGGGTACTTTTCTGAGCATTTCCAGGCCGATTTCGCCAGCTGCGATTTCGCGCAGCGCGGTGACGCCCGGACGGTTGGTGGTCTCTATCTTGGGCGCGTGGCCCTGTTTGAGCATCCGGGCGCGGTAGGTAGCAGCCAGCACGAGCTGAAAGCGGTTGGGAATTTTTTCCAGGGCGTCTTCGACAGTGATGCGGGCCATGCGGGAATGCTCCGGGCGGTCAACGGTGGGGGAAAACGGGTCAGGCGATGTGCAGCGCCTTGAAGGTTTCGGGCCGGGCGCTTTTTTGCGCCGCGAACTTCAGGCGCTGCGCATGAACGATGGCTTTCAGATCGAACAGCGCACGCTCGAAAAACTCATTAATTATAACGTAATCGAAATTTTCGGCCTGCGCCACTTCGTGTTCGGCGTTGCGCACGCGCAGCGCGATCACTTCGGGCGCATCTTCGCCGCGCCGCTGCAAGCGGGCGCGCAACTCGTCGAGGCTGGGGGGCAGCACGAAGATCAGGATGGCGCTGGCAAAGCGGCGGCGGATTTGCAGCGCGCCCTGCCAGTCGATTTCCAGCATCACGTCGCCGCCTTCGGCGATGCGGCGCTCGATCGCCATGCGCGAGGTGCCATAGCGGTTGCCATGCACGTGCGCCCATTCAACGAAGCCGCCGGCGGCTGCCAGCGCATCGAACTCGTCCGGGCTGACGAAGAAATACTCGCGCCCGTGTTTCTCCTGCCCGCGCGGTTCTCGCGTGGTGTGCGAAATGGACAGATGCACGCCAGCATCCACCTCCAGCAGCGCCTTGACCAGGCTGGATTTGCCAGCGCCGCTTGGAGCGGCAACGACGAACAGGTTTCCGGGATGATTCATGGCACGATGAGGTGGCGCGCGATGGCAGTTCCCAAAAATAACATGAGGTTTTGAGGAACCTTTTGGGAACCGCTATATTCTGATCTTTTACCGGGCGTGGATGATCGTAGATTTGTCAGACAGCGTGCAACACCTGATTCAGATCAATAGTTGGCAGCGTCCGGACTGTGATACTTGAAAGGTCTGCGGGACCTTCATAAGACAAGGATTGGAAAGTAATATGCCGATGCTTCAATGGGTGCCGAGCCTGGATACGGGAATACGCGAAATTGACATTCAACACCGCCGGATCGTCAATTACATCAACCGTCTCAGCGAACTGCAAGGTTCCGGCGACCGTACCGCCCAGGCGGACGTGATCAACGAACTGGTGGACTACACCATGTCGCACTTCGCCTTCGAGGAAGAAGTGATGAACAACGCGGGCTACATGTTCCTTGGCCCGCACAAGCGGGTGCATGAGATTTTCACCCGCAAAGTGGCCGAGATGCAAAAACGCTTCGAGGCAGGCGAGGACGTGGTCAACGACATGCTCGGCATGCTCTCGCGCTGGTTGTTCAACCACATCCGCAACGAAGATCACAACTACGTGGATGTGGTGAAGGTCTACCAGCGCATGGCCGGCGGCAACCAGGACGCCGCCGCGTCCCAGCCTTCCGAGAAGCAAAAAGAGCGCAAAGGCTTCCTGCGCCGCCTGTTCGGCGGCTAAGGAACTCAATGCATTGACGTCTAGTTACTGCGCTCGCGTCAGCAGCGTCCGATGCAACGTTTTCATTCGGTTTTGATATCCGCTGTTTTAATGACCTGCCCCCAACGCAGCGTTTCTTCCTTGATGCGGTCGGTGAACTGATCGGGGGTTCCGGTCAGCGGGTGCACGTCCATTACTGCGAGACGCTCGGCCACGTCCTTGCGATTCATGATGTCGTTGATGGCGGCGTTGAGCTTGACAACGATCTGCGGCGGCAGACTTGCCGGGCCCATCAGTCCATTCCAAGGCTCGGCGGCGAAGCCCTTGAAGCCCGATTCGCTCAATGTAATGACACCATCGCCGCCCCTTCCGGGAGTCGCGCTGGCCGATGCCAATATGCGCAGCTTGCCGGCCTTGACTTGAGGGAACACGGCAGCGCCGGCGAGAAAGGCGAAGTCCACGCGCCCAGCGATCAGATCGGCGATCGTCGCCGAATCGCCCTTGTACGGAATGTGTTTCGCCTTGATTTGGGCTTCGTGCGAGAACCACTCGCCCGCCAAGTGATTGAGCACACCAACACCGGCAGAGGCAAAAGTCAAATCCGATTCCGGATTGCGCCCTTTTTTGAGCAAATCATCAAGCGTATGAATTGGCGAGGCGGCGGAAGTCACCACGAAATACGGGTAGTTGGCGACCAGGCCGATCGGCACGAAGTCACGCACCGGATCGTAGGCGAGACGCTCGATCTGGGGGTTGATCGTCAGTGCGCCATTGCTGGCGAACATCAGCGTGTAGCCGTCCGGTTTGGCTTTTTTGACCAGCAAGGCGGCAATGCTGGCGCTAGCGCCAGGCTTGTTGTCCACCAGAAAGGTTTGGCCGAATTTGACGCTCAACTGCTCGGCCAATATGCGTGCGGTGGCATCGGTTGGACCGCCCGCGGTGAAGCCCACGATGATGGTGACAGGTCTGTTCGGGTAGTCGCCGGGCGACTGGGCCTGTGCCGGTCCAGCCAAACTACACGCGGTTGTAATTGCCGCCAAACCCAGAATCAATGAACGCTTGCTTGGGCATTTCATGCCTTGATCTCCTTGGTGATTTGGAGGAAGTGGCTATAGACGAACGGGAGCTATCCCGTTGAGTTGCGCCCAGAAATCGGTCATGACGGAGGTGTCTTGACCATCCTTGCCCGCATGGCGCGCCAACTGAAACAGGCTGCGCACCAGATTGCCCACCGGAAGCGAAACGCCCGATGACGCGGCGGCCTGGCAGGCCAGGCTGAGATCCTTGAAACCCAGCGCGATGTCGAAGCCCGGACTGAGATCGCCCTTGAGTACCTTGGCAGGCCACTTCTCCTTAAGCTGTCCGTTCGAAGCGGTGGTGCCGGTGAGCACCTCGAAGGCCTTGCGGATGTCCAGGCCGAGCGCCTGAGCCAGCACCAGCGCCTCGGAGTTGAGCTGGCAGTAACACAGGGCCATCAGGTTGTTGATCAGCTTCATACGCGTGCCCGTTCCCGGCGCGCCACAGTGCTGGATGGTGGTGCCCATCTTCAGCAGCAGCGGTTCGAGTTCGGCGCGGTCGGCGTCAAAGGCGCCGAGCATGAACAGCGATTCGCCCCGGTCGGCATGCGCGGCCAGACGCCCGACGGGCGCATCGGCAAAGCGCACGCCGCGTGCCTGCGCCGCCCGCGCCAACTCGTCCACCGTATCGGTGTCAATGGTGCTCAATTCCACGAGCAGGCTGCCTGGCTTCATGCCGGCAAGCACGCCCGATGCGCCCAGAATCACCTCGCGCGACTGCCTTGGCCCCGGCACAGCATCGTGAAGACTGTGGCGCAGCGGCTGGCGGCATCCTGAGCACCGCGGGCGCCGTATGCGCCTTGCGCCGCCATCTTTTGGACGGCTTCCGGACGAATGTCGTGGACGACGAGTTCGACCCCATGGCGGCGCAGGCTGCAAGCCAGCGCATGGCCCATGCGACCAAGGCCGATGAAACCAATTGGAGTGGCGGGATGGATGCCGTTCATGGAGCAATTCCTCAACGCTGCGTCACGTATTTGTACTGCGTGAACTCCATCAGCCCTTCCGCGCCGCCTTCCTTGCCCAAGCCGCTGTGTTTGACGCCGCCGAAGGGGGTTTCAGGCAGCGAGTGCAGGCAATGGTTGACGCAGACCGTGCCGCTTTCGATGGCGTCCGTGGCGTCGGTGATGGTGCCGGCATCGTGAGTAAAAACGTAGGCGGCCAGACCGAAGGGGAGCCGGTTCGCTTCGGCAATGGCCTGGTCGAAGGTCGAAAACGTGCGGATGATCGCCAAGGGGCCAAACGGCTCGACGTTGGCGGCAAGCCAGCTTTCGTCGTAGGTTTGCATCACCGTCGGCTGGAAAAAGTAGCCTTTGTCGCCGATGCGCTGACCGCCCGCCAGAACCTTGCCGCCCCTTTGCCGGCCGTCTTCGACCATCGACTGAATCGCCTGGAGCCGGCGCACGTTGGCCAGCGGCCCCATTTGCACTTCGTTTTCCATGCCCGGCCCCACGCGCCATTGACAGGCCTGCTCGGCCATGCTTTGGGCGAAGCGTGCGGCGACGGATTCATGCACCAGCATCCGCGTGGGCGAGGTGCAGATCTGTCCGGCGTTGCGCAGCTTCGCCTGCATCAGCGTGGTGGCCGCCGCTTGCGGGTCCACATCGCCGAACACCAGCACGGGCGCATGCCCGCCCAGTTCCAACACGCTGCGTTTCAAGCCTGCGGCGGCCAGTTGCGCCACTTTCGTGCCGATGGCCGTCGAGCCGGTGAAGGTGACGGCGCGGATCAGCGGTGACTGGAGCATCCGGTCCGATACCCGGCCCGGATCGCCGAACACCATGTTGAGCACGCCCGCAGGCAGGCCGCTGTCGTGCAGCACGCGCGCAAGGAACAGGGCCGTGGCGGGCGTTTCTTCCGCCGGTTTGATGACCACGGTGCAACCGGCGGCCAGGGCGCTGGCGATCTTGCGCGAGGGCGTGATGGCAGGCGCGTTCCAGCCGGAAAAAGCCGCCACGGGGCCGATGGGTTCGGGCAGCACCATCTGGCGGGTGCGCGGCTCCCTCGCGGGAATGATGCGCCCGTAAATGCGCCGGCTTTCTTCCGCCGACCACTCGAACAGTTCGGCAGCCTTGGTGACTTCCACGCGCGATTCGGCCAGCGGCTTGCCCAGTTCCTGCGTGACGATCCGGCTGAGTTGTTCCACCCGCTCGCGCAACAGCCGCGCAGCATTGCGCAAGATCGCCGCCCGCTCCAGCGGCGCAGTGCGCCGCCACGCGGGGAACGCGGCATGGGCCGCGTGCAGGGCGGCATCCACATCGTCATCGCTGGCATGGGGCAGCAGGCCCAAGGTCTGCCCGGTGGCGGGATCGAGCACCTCGCTGGCGTCGCGCCCCTGCCGGTCGAGCCATTGGCCGTTGATGTACAGCGTCAGGCGTGGGTATTCCGTGGCATTCATTGAAAGCGTTCCTTTTGCTATTGCTGCGTGATGCCGGCGCGCTTGATCACGTCGGACCACAATGCCGATTCGCTCTTTATGTAACTCCTGAGTTCCTGAGGAGCGCCGCCCATGGGATACAGGCCGAGACCGCGCAAACTGGCCAGCACCTCTTTGTCTTGCAAGGCCTCGTTGAGAACTTTGTTCAGTTTCTCGCGGATCTCGACGGGCACGCCTTTCGGGGTCAAAAAGGCGGTCCAGGGTTCCGACACGAAATCCGGCACGCCTTGCGACATCACGGTCGGAACGCCGGGCAGATCATCATCAAGCGGCTGGCGCGTCGCCACGCCCAGCAGGCGCAGGCGTTTTGCATCAAGCTGCGGCGCAGCCGACACCATGCTCAGGAACGACATATCGACACGCCCTGCCGTCAAGTCCTGAATGACGGGAGCATTGCCCCGATAGGGCACATGGGTGATGTCAACGCCGGCAATCAGCTTGAACCACTCGGAACTGATGTGGTTGAGCGATCCCACTCCATCCGAGGCATAGGTCAATTTGCCCGGATGGGCCTTGGCATAGGCCAGCAGTTCCTGCACGTTCTTGAACGGGGAATTGGCGGGGACGGCCAGCACGCACTTGAAATTGGTCGCCAGGCCAATCGGGTCGAGCTGGGTCATGGGGTCATAGCCCAGGTTATCGAACAGATAAGGCAACACCGACAGGTTGCCCGAATTGCCCATCAGGATGGTGTAGCCGTCCGGTTTTGCATGGGCAGCCTTGCGCGCGGCGATGGCGCCGCTGGCGCCCGTCACGTTCTCGATCACGAACGTGCGCCCCAGTTTCTGCTCCATGTATCTGGCGATGGTGCGGGCGGCGATATCGGTGGGGCCGCCGGCGGGATAGCCGACCAGGACCGTGACGGGTTGCACGGGATAGTCGCCTGTGGCGGCTTGCGCCAGACCGGCCAACCCAAGCGCCACGGCTGCCGCGAATGCGGCGCGGGTGAATAGACGCATGAACATCTCTCTCTCCTATGGATCAATCAACTGGAAAAGGGTCAGCGCACAGGAATGTGATTGATGAACACCGGGTAATAGGCCTGCCCGTCACCTTGGTCCACGGCGCTTTGCAGTAATTGGCGCGTATGCGTCAGAATGGCAGCGTCCACGCCCGCGGCATCCGCCAACGCCGAGGCCAGCGAAACGTCCTTGAGCGCATAGGCGGCGGAAAAGCGCCCCGGCGGAAAATGGCGCGGCGCCAGAGCGCGGATTCCGGCCACGTTCAACGCCTGACTGGCCGCCGAGCCGATGGCCAGCACATCGAGCAACTGCTTGCCGTCCATGCCGGCGCGCTCGCAAATGAGCAGCGCCTCCGACAGCGCGGCCACATTCATCATCAGCACCATGTTGTTGGCGATCTTGACGATCTGCCCGCAGCCCGTCTCGCCGCACAGCACCACATCGCTGCCCATGCACTCCAGCAGGGGCCGCACCGCCGCGAAATCTTCCGCTGCGCCGCCCGCCATGATGAGCAGAGTGCCGTCGCGCGCCGCTTCGGGCATGCGCGCGACGGGCGCGTCCAGAAATCGTACCCCCTGACCGGCCAGCTTGCCCGCCAGGGCGCGCGTGCGCGCCACGTCGCTGGTGCTGGTATCGACAATCAGCGTTGGCTTTTTGTTCCCTGATAACAGGCCTTCCGGCCCCAGGCAAACCTGCTCGACGTGGCCGATACTGGGCAGCGAGAGAAAAACCACGTTGGCATGTTCGGCTACGTCCTTGGCAGATGCGCGCGCTTGCGCGCCGTCGCCCAGCACGCGCTGCACCGCCTGCGGCTGAAGGTCATACACGTGGATAGGCAAGCCAGCCTTGCGGCACAGATTGCGGCACATGTGCTCGCCCATGACGCCCAGACCAATGAAGCCCACCTGCTCGATAACTTGGATCACTTCGACGTTCCCCCGGAAAACCAGACGGCCCGCAGTGTGACAGACGGGGCACGCGCCTGGCGATCTCCATGCGCCACGAAACGTCCATATGTCGAGAAAAGCGGGCGGTTTCTGCGCGGGCATGGCGGCCTGCTTGTCTAATGCAGGCTCCAATGGGTGGATGAGTATGAGAACTATAACTTTAATAGCTTGTTGTCAGCGTATAATATTTATTTATTATATTTTTAACTTGAAAATACATACAATACATTGACATGAAGCTATCAATTTAATTGTTTTGTTAAATTCGTGCTTTTCCGGGGCATCCGTCATGCCCGGCAATTAAATCTCAACATATGGACAGTCCATAAAGGCCGCCGGATTGCCGCCGCCGCTCGAACCCCCTACGATCTGGCCGCACGGCACATCTTCCCAACATACCTTCGACAAAACCATGCAATCCGACAGTGCACCAGGCCCGCTGCAAGGCATCCGGGTTCTCGATCTCACGCAGGGCAGCGAGCAGTACTGCGGCAAGATGTTCGCGCAGCTTGGCGCCGACGTGCTGCTGGTGGAACCGGTCGCCGGCTGCGCCCAGCGGCGCGAAGGGCCGTTTCTGGGCGGACATGCTCACCCGGAGATGAGCCTGGCCTTTGCCTACTTCAATCAGGGCAAGCGCGGCATGGCGCTGAATCTCGACCACGCGCAGGGCCAACAGGTGTTGCGCGCGCTGGCGCAACAGGCCGATCTGGTGATCGATGCCGAAAAGCCGGGCCGCATGAACGCGCGCGGATTGGGCGCCGATGCGCTGGCCAGGATCAACCCGGCGCTCGTCACGGTTAGCATCACGCCCTTCGGGCAGGACGGCCCCTACGCGCAATACGAAGGCGACGATCTGACGCTGCTGGCTTTCGGCGGGCTGCTGTCGCTGGGCGGTTATCCCGGCCTGGCGCCTACCGCGCCCTACGGGCAGCAGGCGGTGCTGAGCGCGGCGCAGTTCGCTGCGGTTGCCGCGCTGATGGCGCTCTGGGAAGCCGAAGGCGCGGACGGCCCGCGCCAGGGGCAGCACATCGACATCTCGGTGCAAGAGAGCGTGGCGATGGCGCTGGAAAACGCGGCGCAGTTCGTCGAGCTGGAAGGCGCCGTGCGCAAGCGCAACGGCGGCCAGCAGCGTCAGGCGGGCACGGGCGTGTTTGCTTGCAGCGATGGAATGATCTACCTCATGGCCGGCGGCGTTGCCTCCAACAAGTTCTGGAGCACATCGACCGAGTGGCTGGTGGAAGTGGGCGCGCCCGGCGCCGCCCAGTTGCGCGATCCGCGCTGGCTGGATCACGACTTTCTGGCCACGGACGAGGCCAAGCGCATCTTCGCCGGTGTGTTCCTGCCCTACGCGGCCACCCGCACCAAGGCGCAGTTGTATGCCGAGGGCCAAAGCCGCCGCATTCCGATCTGTCCGGTCAGCACCATGGCGGATTTGCTGGTGAACCGCCAGCTTGCGTTCCGGCGCTTTTTCGAGCAGACCGCGCATCCCTACAGCGACCGTACCTTGACCGTGCCGGGCGCGCCGTACCAGTTCTCCGCGTCGCCGTGGCGCCTGGGCCGCGCCGCGCCGCGCCTGGGCGAGCACACCGCCGAAGTGCTGGCTGCACTCGGTTTCGACGGCGAAAGCCAAGCCGTGCTGCTGCGCGAGGGAGTCATTGCATGATGAACCACAAGTTTCCCCTAGCCGGCATCACAGTGGCCGATTTCACCTGGATCGGCGCCGGCTCCTACACCACCAAAATCCTCGCCGATTTCGGCGCGGATGTCGTCAAGATCGAAAGCGCCGAGCGGCTGGATACCCTGCGCGACGCCAAGCCCTTCAAGGACGGCATTCGCGGCGTCAATCGCAGCGGTTACTTTGCCGACCGCAATTCCAGCAAGCGCAGCATCACGCTCAACATGAAAACGCCGGAAGGCCGCGCGCTGGCGCGCCGCCTGATAGAGCGCAGCGACGTGGTCGCCAACAATTTCACGCCCGGCGCCATGGAAAAGTTCGGTTTGGGGTACGCGGCGGTGCGGGAGTTCAAGCAGGACATCGTCTATATCTCGATGGCCATGCACGGCCAGACCGGGCCGGAGGCCAAATACCTGGGCTACGGCCTGACGATGGGCGCCGTGACCGGCCTGCACTATCTGTGCGGCTTGCCGGACCGGGAACCGGCGGGCACCGGCACCAACTTTCCCGACCACGTGCCCAACCCGACGCACGCCGCCTTTGCCATTCTGGCGGCGCTGCGGCACCGCCGCCGCACCGGGGAAGGGCAGTTCATCGACATGGCGCAGATCGAACCGACCATCGCGCTGCTCGGCCCCGCCATCATGGACTACACCGTCAACGGGCGCGTCGCCAACCGGGCCGGCAACCAGCACATCGCCGCCGCGCCGCATGGGGTTTACCCGGCGCGCGGCGAAGATCGCTGGATAGCAATTTCGGCGCCGGCCGACGCGGCATGGCACGCGCTGTTGCAAGAACTGGGCGACAGTGCACTGGCAAGCGATCCGCGCTTTGCCACCGGCGTTGCGCGCTGGCAGCATCACGCCGAACTCGATGCCGCATTGGCCCGCCACACGGCGCAATACGACGCGCTGGAACTCGCGCAACGCTTGCAGCGCCGCGGCATCGCCGCCGGTCCCGTGCAGGACGCGGCCGACGTGCTGCGCGACCCGCAACTGCAAGCGCGCGGCCATTGGGTGTATCAGGAGCACCCCGAAATGGGCCGTACGGTCTATAACGCGCTGCCGTTTCGCATGTCGCGCACGCCCGGCTATCCCCATCGCCCGGCGCCGCTGTTGGGCCAGCACACCGAAGAAGTGCTGCGCGAGAAGCTGGCGCTGGACGCCGCCGGAATCGAATCGCTGCGCGCCTGCGGAGCGTTGCGATGAAGGCCGCCGAACGCATCGCCGGTTTTGCCTCCGGTTTCCAAGCGAAACACCTCACGCCCGAACTGGTGCAGGCCACCGGGCGCGCGCTGCTGGATACGTATGCCTGCGCTCTGGCCGGACGCGGCGAAGAAGCCGCGCTGCTGGCGCTGCGCTATGCCCGCGCCGCCGGGCTGCCCGCGCCGGGCCGCGCCGCGCGCGTCTGGGCCACCGGCGAGAGCCTGCCGCTGGAAATGGCGGCGCTGTGCAACGGGGTGGCCGGCCATGTGCTCGATTACGACGACGTGACCTCGCCCATGCGCGGCCACCCCAGCGTCGCGCTGCTGCCCGCCCTGCTGGCTCTGGCCGAGGCCATGAACGCCGGCGGGGCCGAGCTGGTCTGCGCGTATGCCGCCGGCTTCGAGCTGATCTGCAAACTCTCCAAGGCCATTGCCGTGCGGCACTATGCGCGCGGCTGGCATTCCACGTCCAGCATCGGCACGCTGGGCGCGGCGCTGGCTTGCGCCCGCCTGCTGCGGCTGGACGAGCGGCGCACTACGCATGCCATCGGCCTTGCCGTGGCGCAGGCGGCGGGCAGCCGGGCCAACTTCGGCACCCACGCCAAATCCTTTCAGGCCGGCCAAGCCAACGCCGCCGGGCTGCGCGCGGCCTTGCTGGCCGCCGAGGGGTTCGACGCGGCCCCCGGCGTGCTGGAAGATGCTTTCGGCTACCTCGATCTGTACGCCCATGGCGAGGCGCTCGCGCCGCACATCGAGGCCATCGGCGTGCAGCCGCTGGAACTGGCCGCCAGCGGTATCGAAGTCAAGAAATATCCGCTTTGCTATGCCACCCACCGCGCCCTCGACGGCATTCTGGATTTACGCGCCGAGCATGGGTTGACGCTGGCCGGCGTGCGGGCCGTGCACGTGCGCGCCAGCGCCGGCGCGCTCACGCCCCTGATCCACGCGCGCCCGCAAACCGGGCTGGAAGCCAAGTTCAGCATGCAGTACGCGGTAACGGCAGCCCTGCTCGATGGCCAGGTGCGGCTGGCCAGCTTCACCGATGCGGCGGTGCGCCGGCCCGAAGCGCAAGCCTTTTTCGCCAGCGTGACCACCGACGACCAAACCGGCGGCCCCACTTTCCCCCGCTGGACCGAGCTTGACCTGACGCTGGGCAGCGGCGCGCACCTGACCCGGCGTGTCGATCTGCTGCGCGGCTCAGCGCAGGCACCGCTGTCGCTGGACGAGTTGCGCGCCAAGGTGCAAGATTGTTTTGCCTGGGGCCAAGTGCGCGCCGATGTGGACGGCCTGATTGAAAGCGCGCTTGCCATTGACACCATCCCGGTGCGGCAGTGGCTGGCCGCCGCATCCGCTACTTGAGGAAACCGAGACATGCCCTTGCTTTACGAAACACGCGAAAGCGTTGCCATCATCACCCTGAACCGCCCCGAGGCCATGAACTCCATCGACCCCGAAACGCGGGCGGAGCTGCACGCGGCCTGGCAGCGCGCGGCGCATGATGAGGCGGTGCGCTGCGTGGTGCTGACCGGCGCAGGCGAGAAGGCTTTTTGCACCGGTTCGGATCTGAAAAAAACCATGCCGCCCAAAGAGAGCGCGGCGCAACTCACCTTCGGGCAGGCGCAATCGAACCATTTGCTCGCCGGCATGGAGATGGACAAACCGATCCTCTGCGCCGTCAACGGCTACGCCATGGGCGGCGGCATGGAACTGGCGCTGGCCTGCGATGTGCGCATTGCTTCCGAAAACGCGCAATTCGCGCTGTCCGAAGTGCGCATCGGCAGCATTCCGGGAGCGGGCGGAACGCAGCACCTGCCGCGCCTGATCGGCCGCGGCGACGCCATGCTGATGCTGCTGACGGGCGACCGCATCGACGCGCAAGAGGCACTGCGCATCGGCCTGGTCAGCAAGGTGACGCCGCCCGCGCAGTTGCTGGAAACGGCGCTGGCCATCGCCGCGCGGATCGCGCAAAACGCTCCCCTGTCGGTGCGAGCGGTTAAGCGGCTGGTGCGCGAGGGCGCTGCGTTGCCGCTGCCGCAGGCGCTGGCGATGGAAAGTTATGTGTTCAGTATGCTGCGGGACACCGAAGACCGCCTCGAGGGCCGCCGCGCATTCCAGGAAAAACGCGCGCCCGTCTATCGTGGCCGCTGAACCAAGGAGAAATGATGACCACATCCCTGAAAGACAAAATCGCCATCGTCGGCGTGGGTGCCACGGCGCAGGGCAAGCTGCCAGGCTCCACGCCCGTCACGCTGGGCACGCAAGCCTTCAAGCGGGCGCTGGATGATGCGGGTTTGAAAAAAAACCAGATCGACGGCCTGCTCACCATGCCCGGCACCACGTCGCCCGAAGGTTCGCTCAACTACCTGCGCATGGGCGAAACCCTGGGTATCGATCCCAAATACACCGGCAGCATGACCATGGGCGGCGGCACTTGCGGCGCGCTGATCCAAAACGCCGCTTTGGCCATCGAGGCGGGCATGGCCGACTACGTGGCCTGCGTCTTCGCCGACACGGCGCGCACCGGCAATTACCGCTTTGGCCGCGCCTCCGGCTGGGGCGATTCGTGGGGCATCTGGGGCATGTTCGGCGCCGCCGCCAACAGCGCCATTGCCGCCAGCCGCCACATGGCGCTGTACGGCACCACCAGCCGTCATCTGGGCAACGTCGCCGTGGCCTGCCGCAAGCACGCTTGCCTGAACCCTAACGCCGTGATGCGCGAGCGCATCACCATCGAGGATCACCAGAACTCGCGCTACGTGGTGGAACCCTTCCACCTGCTCGATTGCTGCCTGATCAGCGACGGTGGCGTCTGCCTGATCCTTACCTCCGCCGAGCGCGCCAGGGACTTGAAGCACAAGCCGGTGCTGATCTCCGGTTTCGGCCAAGCCTACACCACGCAAAACATGGAACGCGAAAACTGGTGGTACGTGCCGCACCAGAAAGACGCGCTGGATCGCGCCTACCGCATGGCCGGCCTGGGACCCAAGGATATCGATGTGGCCCAGCTTTACGACAACTTCACCATGAGCGTGCTCCTGTGGCTGGAGCACGCCGGTTTTTGCGGCGTGGGCGAAGCCGGCCCCTTCACCGAAGGCGGACGTATTGAGCTGGGCGGCCAGTTGCCGGTGAACACTGCTGGCGGTAACCTGTCGGAGTCGTACATGGAAGGCTGGCTGCACGCCGTCGAAGGCGTGCGCCAGATGCGCGGCGAATGCGGCGAGCGCCAGGTGCAGGGCGTGCAAACTTGCCTGGTCACCGGCCGCGGCATGACGCTCAACTGCGCCAACGCCATGATCTTGCGCGCTGCCTGAAAGGAGAACGGAACATGAGTGAAAACCAGACCTACGAAAAGCCGTTGCCCACGCTCGACGAAAGCAACCAACCCTTCTGGGCCGCCGCGCGCGAAGGCAAACTGGCGCTGCAATACTGCGCCGCTTGCGGCAAGCCCCGCTACCCGATCAACCACGTGTGCCCGCACTGCCTGTCGGACCAATTCGCGTGGAAGGCCGTCTCCGGGTGCGGCACGGTCTATTCCAGCATCGTCTTCCATCAGGTCTATCACCAGGCCTTCGCCGGGGACGTGCCCTACAACGTCTCTCTGATCCAGTTGGACGAGGGGCCGCGCATGTTCAGCAACGTGGTCGGCGTTGCGCCCTCGCAAGTCAAGGTGGGCGACAAGGTGCGCGTCGTGTTCGACCCGGTCACGCCGGAAATTTCCATTCCCCGGTTTCAGCGCGCCGGCTGATTCTTCTTGCCCCCTCTCCCACTTGCGGGAGAGGGGAAAACCTTGTCATTCACGCTTGCGCGGAAATAACGAAAGAAAAGTTGCGTGAAAGAGGAAAAGATAGAAAATTCATAGCTATATACGAATGTGTTACATAATTTTTAAATATATTTATTCATAAAAAATAGACTATAACAAGGTATCAAGCTATTAATTTAGTAGTTTTGCCGCGCCGGGGTGAGGAGAAAGACGCCCCCAACCCGTGGACAATGCACGCATGGCGCGCGCTGACTCTTCATCTGCTGCTTCCCATGTTCCGGGGCATGTGCCGCTGGCTGAGCGGTTGCGCCCGCGCACGCTGGCGGAGGTGGTGGGGCAGCAGCATTTGCTGGGCGCGGGGATGTCGCTGCGCATCGCGTTCGAATCGGGGCAGCCGCACAGTTGCATTTTGTGGGGGCCGCCGGGCACGGGCAAGACCACCATTGCGCGGCTGATGGCGGGGGCGTTCGACGCACAGTTCATCCCCATCAGCGCGGTGCTGGGCGGCGTAAAGGACATCCGCGATGCGGTGGAGCGCGCCGAAAGCGCACGCGATGGCCTGGCCCGGCAGGACACCATCGTATTCGTCGATGAAGTGCACCGCTTCAACAAAAGCCAGCAGGACGCCTTTTTGCCGCACGTGGAAAGCGGCCTCTTCACCTTCATCGGCGCGACCACCGAGAACCCCTCGTTCGAGGTCAACTCCGCCCTGCTTTCGCGCGCCACGGTGTACGTGCTGGAGCCGCTTTCAAGCGCCGATTTGCGGCAACTCCTGGATCGCGCGATGGCGCAAGCGCCGCACTCGATGAGCATCGCCGAAGACGCCGCTGAGCGCCTGGTGGCCTATGCCGACGGCGACGCCCGGCGCTTGCTCAACACGCTGGAAACCCTCTTTATCTCCGCCCGGGCCGAGCAGCGCGATTCCGTTACCGATGAATGGCTGCTGCACGTGCTGGGCGAGCGCCTGCGCCGCTACGACAAGGGCGGTGAACAGTTCTACGACACCATCAGCGCGCTGCACAAATCGGTGCGCGGCAGCGACCCTCATGCCGCGTTGTACTGGTTCGTGCGGATGCTTGACGGCGGGGCCGATCCGCGTTATCTGGCACGCCGCATGATCCGCATGGCCAGCGAAGACATCGGTCTGGCCGACCCGCGCGCGCTGCGCCTGGCGCTAGACGCCGCCGAAGTCTATGAGCGCCTGGGCAGCCCTGAGGGCGAACTGGCGCTGGCCGAATGCCTCGTTTATCTGGCCGTCGCGCCCAAAAGCAACGCCGTGTACAAGGCGTTTGGCGCGGCGCGCGCGTTCGTCAAGAACGACACCACCCGCCCCGTGCCGCTGCGTCTGCGCAACGCGCCCACCAAGCTGATGCAGCAACTCGATTACGGCAAAAATTACCGCTACGCGCACGACGAGGAAGACGCCTTTGCCGCCGGCGAGCGTTACTTTCCCGACGACATGCCCGATCAGCACTTTTACCGCCCCGCGCCGCGCGGGCTGGAAATCAAGATCGGCGAAAAGCTTGCCGAACTGCGGCGGCGCAACGCGCAGGCCCAGGAGTAACGCGGATTTGTTAAACTAAAACATTTTTGATTTAATTGATTACAAACGTGGTCCATTTTTGGAAGGCAAGCAGCGGAGTGTTTCCATGGCAGCGCATTCGCAAGATTTGCGTGATCGTGTACTCACTGCCGTGCAGCGCGCAGAGCGGCCCAACGACATAGCGGCCCGTTTTGAGGTCAGCCGAATGTGGGTGTATG
>JAIRVJ010000140.1 GCA_031253955.1 Burkholderiaceae bacterium
TCCAGAGGCAAGGATTCGATTGCTGCGTGGCTGGAGTTGCGGGAATGTTTCGATAGCGTCAAGCCGTTTTATTTGTACGGGATTCCAGGCTTGGAGTTTGTTGATGAATCGCTGGACTACTTCGAGCGGTTTTTCCAAACAAAAATCATTCGATACCCTCACCCAAGCTTGCATAGGAAGCTGAGGAATTTTGTTTTCCAGCCACCTGAGCGATGCCTGGTGATCGAGCAGGCCATTCGGATGAGAATGCTGCCGAAGTTCGAGTATGAAGATGTCCGGCAGTCTGTGGTTGACAAGTTCGGCTTGCCAGAGGAAACACTGTACGCCGATGGGGTGCGGGCCGCTGATAGCCCGATCCGCCGCTTGGCGATCATCAAGCATGGACCGATTACTTGGAGTCAGCACAAGTACCATCCGGTGTGGGACTGGAACAAGGCCGATCTTGTGGCGTGCTTGAAAAAGCATGGGGTGAGGCTGCCGGTTGACTATGCGCTGTTCGGGCGCACTTTTGATGGCATTGACTTGCGGTTTTTGCTTCCGCTGAAGAAACATCGGCCCAGGGACTACAAGAGAGTGCTGGACTTTTTCCCGCTCGCCGAGTTGGAAATTTTTCGTTGGGAGCGCCGTCATGCTTGAGAAGAAAAAATCTGCCGATCCCAATGAGTTGCGGGAGCAGGCCAAACTGAAGGCTCAAGCGGCGAAAGCCAAGCTTGCGCAGGTGAAGCTGCTCAAGGCCAACAAGCCGCCGCAGTATGTAGAAGAGCCTGAGTACACAGGGGATGGCGAGATTGACGATGCTGCTGACTTGGCCGCCGTGGAATCTGGCTTCAAAAAGCGCGCCAAGGATGAAAACCTCCGGTTCGCGCTGGCGACCGATAGCGAGTATTGGGCCTGTTTGTGTTTCCAGACAAGGGAGCAGAAAGAGGCTTTCCTTTCCGCATTGAAGTTGCTTGCTCTTGGAGACAAGTACATCGACGGGCAACAGGCCGCAAAGGTGCTGGGCATTGATCTGCCTGCCGCCAATGTGCCGTACAACACATCTGGAAAGATCGATAAGACATGGGCTGGATTCGTTGACTGATCCAGTTTGATCCGTTCGTCAACCAGGGCCGTCCTTTCGGGCGGCCTTTTCTTTTGGAGATTCCAAAATGGCTACTCGTACAGGAACCACGTTTCGCTTGTCGCGGATGAACGCCGCTCGTCGCTCTGCATATGCAGCAGCAGGCGGCAGGGCAACTAGTGAATTCAGCTCGCTTAGAACCAATACTGCGCGCAGTGCATATAGGTCGGCCGCCGGAGATGCTCCAGCGGGGAATCTGACTTCAATGCGTGCCCGTCATGCGGCAGGTATGGCCGCTGGCAGGGCGGCTGACAGTTAATCATGGGGTCAATCAGGAAACGTCCGCCGCCTCGAAACGGGAAAAAGACAAGCCCGGAAACCGCGGCGGCAAAGGTCAAAGCCGCCAAGGCGCTTGAGCTTCGCATGGAAGGCAAAACCTTCGAGGAAATTGCCAAGGAAGCCGGATATGCCAGTAAGCAAGCGGCTTTTGATGCTGTTTCCCGTTCGCTCAAGGCGATCGTGCGTGAACCCGCAGAGGAATTGCTCAAGCTTGACTTAGAACGCCTTGACACTATGTGGGGCATCCATTTTCTGAATGCGCAGGCCGGTGATGTTCAAGCTCTGGCTGCGTGCATGAGGATCATGGAGCGGCGGGCAAAGTTGCTGGGGTTGGATGCGCCAGTGAAGGCTGAGGCAACCGTCAAAACGATGGAGTTGCCGATGGTTTCGATTCATGAATTCGTGTGAGCCTGCTTCCTGCACAAAAAGCGTTTGCCACTTCGCGTGAACCGTTCCCGGCTTTCGTTGGTGGCTACGGGAGCGGCAAAAGTTCGGCGGCGATTGCGCGGGCGATGTTTCTCAAGTCGGCGTTTCGCCAGCAGAATGTTGCGTACTACCTGCCTTCGTTTCCGTTGATCGAGGATATTGCCTTTCAACGGTTCCCGAAGCTGTGCGAGGAAAAGGGTTGGTCGTACAAGCTGAACAAGTCTGGCGGCGCGCCTTACATCGAGTTTCCGAACGCTGGCCGGATTCTGTTCCGGTCAATGGGAAATCCTGAAGGGATTGTTGGCTACGAAGTGGCGCATTCGATTCTTGATGAATTGGACACGCTTAAATCGAGCAGTGCAGCAGCGGTCTGGAATCGGGTGATCGCAAGGAACCGGCAGAAGATGCCGGGGAACTTTCCGAACACGGTGGGCGTGGTGACTACGCCTGAAGGGTTCAGGTTCGTTTATGAGAAGTGGGTGAAGAATCCTGCGCCTGGGTATGTGCTGTTCAGGGCCAAGACCGAGGATAACGCGGAGCATCTTCCGCCTGGGTATATCGAAAACTTGCGCAATACGTACCCTGCAAATTTGCTTGCGGCGTACATGAATGGCGAGTTTGTGAACCTGACCGCTGGCAGTGTGTACCCTGAATTTGACCGCAAGCTCAATGCGAGCGCGGAAACAGTGCAGCCGGGCGAGACGCTGCACATCGGCATGGATTTCAACGTGACGAAAATGGCGGCGGTGGTGCATGTGCTGCGCGCCGACGAGCCGCACGCGGTGGCGGAACTGGTGAATGTGTTTGATACGCCGGCCATGATTGCCATGCTCAAGGAACGGTTTGCTGGGCATTCGATTCTTGTGTACCCGGATGCTTCGGGGGGTTCGCGCCGGTCTGTGCTGGCCAGTGAGTCTGATCTTTCGTTGCTTCGCGCCGCTGGTTTCCGTGTGTGTGTGAATGCTGCAAACCCTGCGGTGAAGGATCGTGTGCTTGCGGCCAATGCGCTGATTCACAAGGACGGGATGCGGCGCTACCGGGTGAACCCACAGGCTTGTCCGCATCTGGTGGAGTCATTGGAAAAGCAGGCGTATGACAAGAACGGTGAGCCGGACAAGTCGGCGGGGTTCGATCATGTGATTGACGCGACCGGATATTTCATTGCGTACCGATACCCGATTGTCAAGCGCGAGGCGAGTGTGCATGTTTTTCGTATGTAGACCATGAGCAACGATGTTTCGATTCAGTCCGGCGAGGTAAAGGCTATGGCCTTGCATTGGCCGATGCTGGATGCTCTGCTGGGCGGCACGTCGGCCATGCGCCTGATACGTGAGAAGCTTTTGCCGCGTCAGCCCAGGGAAGACAAGGATGATTACGAGTACCGGCTGAGTACGGCGACGCTGTTTCCGGCGTTGGCGCGCACGGTGGGGGTGATGGTGGGCAAGCCGTTTTCCAAACAGTTGGTGTTGAGCGATAAGGTGCCGCAGCGTTTGGTGGAGCTTGCCCAGGATATTGACGGCGAGGGCCGCAGCCTGCATGTTTTTGCATCGGACTTGATGTATGGGCTGATTGCGTTTGGTTTCGGCGGGGTTTTAGTGGACTTCACGAGAACGGATGGACAGATCAAAACGCAGGCCGATGAGAAAACGAGCGGGGTTCGCCCATATTGGGTGTATATCAGGCACGATCAGATTCTGGGCTGGCGCGCGGGCAAGAAGGACGGCTCGACGGTTTTGACGCAGCTTCGCATCGCGGAGAGTTCCGAGGTGGAAGACGGCAAGTACGGGACGAAAACGGTCAACCGCGTTCGCGTCTATACGCCGGGCGCATGGGAGTTGTACGAGGAAGTGTCGGGGACGTACCAGATGGTTGACCGTGGCGAGACCACACTGCCGGCGATTGCGTTCGTGCCGTTTTATGGGCGCCGCATTGGGTTTATGCGCGGTGTGTCGCCGCTGCTTGATCTGGCGCACCAGAATGTCAAGCACTGGCAGCAGCAGAGCGATCAGGATGATTCGACGCGGTTTGCCAGAAAGCGGCTGTTGGTGGCTTCGGGAGTTGATAAGGACAAGATGAATTCGGCGACGGCTGGCGCTGGCTACATGCTGTCGCTGCCGGAAAACGCGAGTGTGGCGGTGGTGCAAGGTTCGGCTGAATCTGTTTCGGTGGGGCGCTCGGAACTGGATGCGCTGGAGGCGCAGATGATTCAGACCGGCGCGGAGTTGTTGACGGCCAAGCCGGGCAGCCGCACGGCGACCGAGGCGGCCAATGACGCGGAAGCCAACAAGAGCGATTTGCAGCGCATCGTTGAAAGCTTCGAGGACGCGCTGGATCAGGCGTTGCAGTTCACGGCGGACTGGCTTGGCTTGCCAGATGGCGGCAGCGTGTCGCTCTTCAAGGATTTTGCCGCCGGCAGTTTGAGCGAGGCTTCGGCGCAACTGCTGCTGAGTTTGCAGCAGGGCGCGGTGATTACGAAGGAAACATTGATCCGCGAGCAGCAGCGTCGGGGTATTCTTTCCCCGGATTTGGAGCCTGCCGCCGAGTTGGAGGCGGTTGCACAAGAGGGGCCGTCGCTTGGGACGATAGGCGATGGCCACAGCCAATGAGTGGCTGCAAGCCGAAGCGATCCGGCACGCGGTTGATCTGAGCCATTACAGCAATGGGGTTGTTCAGAAAATCATCGCTACGCTGAACCGCAGCGATCAGCGGTTGTTTGCCCAGTTGCTGATTGCTGTGGAGCGCGGCGATGCAGGCAGCTTTTCAATAGAGCGGTTGGATGCGTTGCTTGAAAGCGTGCGGGCGCTAAATATCCAAGCGTTCAATGCGGCGGAACGTGAGTTGACCGATGAACTGAAACGGTTTGTCGAGTATGAATTGAATTATCAGCAGCGGTCGCTTGCGACGGCTGTTCCGGTACGGGTGTCTTTGGCGGCGGTGTCTCTGGATCAGGTGTATTCGGCGGCTTTGAACAGGCCGTTTCAGGGCGTATTGCTCAAAGGCGTTTGGTCTGAACTGAGCGATCAGCGGATGAGCTTGATCCGGCGCACGGTTGCGCAGGGGTTTGTGGAAGCCAAAACGACCGATCAGATTGTGCGCCAGTTGCGCGGCACGCGCTCCAAGGGCTACGCCGACGGGCTGGTGAACCGCTCGCGCCGCGATGTGCAGGCGGTGGTGCGTACCGCAATGGGGCACTATGCCGGGGTGACGCAAGACCGAGTGATAGCAGCCAATAGCGACATCATCAAAGCCGTGCAGTGGCTGGCAACCTTAGACACAAGGACAAGCGAAATTTGTAGGCTGCACGATTCGCTGCTGTACACGCCGCAAGATCATGCCCCTATCGGACACAGTGTTCCTTGGGGCGCTGGCCCTGGTCGTGCTCACTGGTGTTGTAGGTCTAAGCAGGTGGCGATTCTCAAAGGCTGGAAAGAGCTTGGTGTTGATGTGGAAAACGCGCCAGAAAGAACTCGCGAGAGCATGGATGGGCAAGTGCCGCGCTCACTCTCGTACTTCGATTGGTTGAGTCAGCAGCCGGCGGCGCGGCAGGATGAGATTCTGGGCGTCACGCGCGGCAGGCTGTTGCGGCAAGGCCAGATACCGATGGAGAGCATGTATACAAACAATGGCCGGTGGCTGACGCTCGATGAGTTGCGGGGGCGTGATGCCCAGGCGTTCGAGCGGGCGGGCGTGTGAGAATTTGCCCATGCCGGTTTTTCGCCTTGTTCCGCCAGTAGAGCCTTCCGCCGGGCAGGCCGCGATTTTGCGTCTGAAGCGGATGACGCCCGATTGGGTGTTGCAGTGCAACCGTTGCGGCAGCCGCACGAGCATGACGCTGGTCAACGGCGCCGAGGTGAGGAACGGGCGCATTCAGGGCGGCACGGTGATTTTGCGGCACGTTTGCGCGGAGTGCTACAAGCGCGGCGTGACGCAATTCATGCTGCCAGACCCGCCGCGCCTGGTCAAGCCGCCCAAGCCCAGGCGGCGCAAGCTCAAGCTGGTCAAGTAGTCAAGACAAGTTCAAAAGCCCCGCACGGGAAATCGTGGCGGGGCTTTTGTTGTGCCCGCAAGGAAGGTTCCGGGTCGGGCGCTCCGGGCCGGAAAGCCCATCAACCAAGGCAGGAAGGCCAAGGAAACCATGAAACTGAAAACTGTCGATATCAACGGCAAAACCTACGCGGAAGTCCAGGACGGAAAGCCGCTCTACGTTCACGATGACGGCAAGGAAGTTGCATTTGATGCATCTGCCACGGTGTCGAAAATCTCCGCGCTGAACCGCGAGGCTCAAACACACCGCGAAGCCAAGGAAGCGGCTGAGGCGCGGGCGAAGGCGTTTGAAGGTATCGAGGATGCCGATGCAGCGCGCAAGGCGTTGGAAACGGTGAAGAACCTCGATGAAGGCAAGCTGATTCAGGCCGGCAAGGTCGAGGAAATCAAGGCTGCTGCGCAGAAAGCGGCACAGGAACAGGTGGCCGCCGCGAGCAAGGCTCATGCCGAAGAACTTGCTCGCACGAAACAAGCTTTGGACAAGGTGACGGGCGATTTGTATGCCGAGAAGATCGGCGGCAGCTTCACGCGCTCGAAGCTGATTACCGATAAGTTTGCGATTCCGGCTGATCTGGTGCAGGCCCGCTTTGGGAATGCATTCAAGGTCGAGGACGGAAAGATCGTGGCCTATGACGCTGCGGGTAACAAGATTTTCTCGCGTGTGCGGCCAGGCGAGATTGCGGATTTCGATGAAGCGTTGGAAACGCTTGTCGATCAGTATCCGTACAAGGAACAGATTCTTAAAAGCACTGGCGCTTCTGGCAGCGGTGCCGGGCCGTCGAGCGGGAAACCGGGAGCTCCGGCTGGAAATTTGGGCGGCAACAGGCAGGAACGCATGGCCGCCATTCAAGCGAAATTCCCTGATCTTCCAAAGAACTGATCGGGAGTACCGCGCTCAGGAACGGGCGCGCAGCAACAGGGTGGATGCCCTGACAACCCTAGTAAATCGCCCGTCAGGGTATCTCTCATCCGAAAGGAAAAATCATGTCTCTTTCTCAAATGGAAGTGTTCAACCAGTACTTTGTGCCCGCGACGATTGAGACGCTGGCTCAGATGGTTGACAGGTTCAATGCTGCCAGCGGCGGAGCTATTTTGATGACTACGGAAGGGTTCGATGGAAACTTTCTCCAGGAATCTTTCTACGCTGCAATCCACTCGGCCCAACGCCGCGTGAACCGCTTCGGCGCGAATGGCCCTGCGCCCGTGACTGATCTGACCCAACTCAAGCATTCGACGGTGAAGATCGCAGGCGGCTTCGGGCCGGTGCGTTATGAGCCGTCGCAAATGACCTGGCTGAACAAGCCGACCGCCGAAGGTATTGAGATGGCTTCGCGCAACTTCGCCGAGGCGCTGTTGCAAGACCAACTGAACACGGCGATTGCTGCACTGGTGGCGGCTATCGGTCAGCAAGGCGCTTTGACCACGGTTGACGTGTCTGCCACGAAGAAGGTGGACTATGTGACGGTGAATGAAAGTCATGCGCTGTTTGGCGACCATTCGACGCTGCTGGTGGCTCAGGTGATGGATGGTATGGCGTATCACACGTTTATCGGTCAAAACCTTGCTAACACCCAGCAACTGTTTGTGGCTGGGAATGTGCGCGTGGTGGATATTCTGGGACGCGTGTCGGTCATTACAGATGCTCCTGCGTTGTACACGGCTGCCGCTGGCAGTGATCCGGCCAAACGCCGCATTCTGTCTCTGGCCGCAGGTGCGGCGACGGTGCATGACAGCCGCGACATCATCTCGAACATCGAGACGACCAACCGCAATCAGCGCATTGAAACGACGTTGCAAATGGATTACTCCTTTGGTCTTGGCCTGAAAGGCTACACCTGGGACGAAACCAACGGAGGCAAGTCGCCAGAAGATCCGAATCTTGGCACTGGCGCTAACTGGAAGAAGGTTGCTTCTTCCATCAAGAACACAGCCGGTGTGATGGCAATCGGGCAAGCCTGATCGTCAACAAGAACGGGGCTGTGGCCCCTTTTCTTTTGGAGAAATTCATGGATCAAAAGATTGCCTACGAGAAACATCCTATTTCGCCTGAGCGCGAAAAAGAACTGCGCTCGCAAGGCTTCATCATCATCGACAAGCGGTTTGAGCCGAAGTCCGACGAAGTGAAGGCGTCTGTTGAAACGCTGCCGGGAGATGTGCATCCCGGTGTTCAGGTTGACGGGCAAGGTTTGGAGCCTGTTGCCGAGCAAAAACGGCGTGGCAGGCCGCCGAAGGCCAAGTGAGGTCAATCATGGCTGACAAGCGCAAACCCAAACCGAAGCAACCGGCTCCGCCCAAGAGGAAAAATCCGTGCCGCTGATCGTTGCTCCTGAGCCTGACTTCGATGCGCTGGCGTGTGTCAAGTTTGCCGACGCTTATCACGACAATTACGGCAATCAGGCGTGGTCGGATTTGTCCAGGACGGACAAGGAAGCGGCGCTGCGGCGGGGTACGCAGTACGTGATGGCGCGGCGGGTGAAGGAGCAATACCTGAACCCGCTGCATTACAACGTGAAGGCCGCCACTGCCGAGGCCGCGCTGCGGGCGGCTGCGGGGACGCTGTACGCCGATATTGACCCGCAGGCGGTGATGAGCGATTCGGCGGGGCCGATTTCGACGACGTACAGTGCGCCGGGCAACGGCGGGCGGATGACGTTTCCGGTGATTGACGATCTGCTGCGCGGACTGACTGAGGATGCGTTTGGGATCAAGCTGGTGAGAGCATGACCATCATTGCCTACGACGGTAAAACGGTAGCTGCCGACAAGCGCGAAGTGGACTCTTTCGGTCTTGTGCGCACGGTGACAAAGATATTCCATCATGATGGTTTGGTCGCCGCGATCACTGGAGAGCATTCAGCCGGTATCGAGATGTACCAATGGTGGCGCGCTGGAGCAAAGCCAAAGGATTTTCCGTCCAGCGCGCGGGATGATAAGGCCACGTTGATCGTTATCGGAAGTGGATCAATCTTGATCTACACAACAGGCCCGCATTCTGTGCGGCAAGAAGAAAAACAGGCGGCTTTTGGCTCAGGGCGTGACTTTGGCCTTGCTGCGATGGCGTTTGGAAAAACAGCCGCCGAAGCCGTTGAATTTGCCTGTCGCTTTCAAGCTGATTGCGGCAATGGGATCGACGTGCTGGAGCCTAAACCATGAACAAATTCAACTACGCGCGCACGGCGGCATCGGCGGTGCGGCTGATTGGGAAATTCGGGGCTTCGGCCATGCTGCGGCGCAAGTCGGGCGCGCAGTATGACCCGGCCACGTCCAGCGTGGTGGACACATGGCAAGAATGGCCTTGCACTGTGGCTGTGGTCGATTACACCGCCAAGGATATAGACGGCACGCTGATTCTGGCTGGAGACCGTCGGCTGCTGGTGGCGCCAGATATTGCCACGGTTCCAAAGGCTGGCGATGTGTTCGTGTTTCAGGATTGGATGACCACGGTTATCCGTGTGAAAACCACGGCTCCGGCGGGTACGGCGGTGCTGCATGACGTGCAAGCCAGGGGCCAGTGATGTCGAATCTGGGCGGGCAATTGCGGCAGATCGCGCAGCGCAAGAAGGTTGCAATGGAAACCGTGGTGCGCATGACCGTAAAGCAAATGAGCGATGACATGGTGGCTATGTCACCGGTCGATACGGGCAGGTTCGCGAGCAACTGGATGCCAGGAATCGGTTCCATCAACCACGATACAAGCGCAGAACCGGACAAGACGGGCGACAGTTCAAAGAAACGTATTGAGATTGCCATTGCTTCATGGAAGATGGGTGAAACCCTCTACATATCGAACTCTCTGCCCTATGCCCAACGGTTGGAAAACGGCTGGTCGAAGCGCGCGCCCACCGGAATGGTTGGGGTGACGATGACTAACTTTGAGACGATCTTTGCGCGTGCGTTGAGTGAGGCACAGACATGAGTCAGACGCGCATCCGCTCCGCTTTCGAGTCTCGCCTTGCTTCGTGGGCTGCTACTCAGTCGCTGCCGGTGGTCTGGCAAAACGTGGCCGCTGAGTTGCCCGTTGTCGATCACCTGCGCGCTTATCTGCTGCCGGCGGAAACGGCGGCGCGCGACCTGGCCGGCGACAACCGCAGCTATCGCGGCATTTTTCAGGTGAGCGTGTTTGCCGCGCCGGGCCAAGGCGCGGAGCGGGTCGAACAGATCGCACGGGCGCTCGATGAGTTGTTTCCGGTGGCGCTGCGCATGGAAAGCGGCGGGCTGGCCGTGCTGGTGCTCACGCCGATGGCGGCTAGGCCCGCGATTCAGGAGCCGGGCTGGTTCAGCGTGCCGGTGAGTTGCCGGTATGCGGCGGAAGAAACGAAGCCATGAAGATTTCCACGGTGATTTTGGTCGAAACGCTGATCCGCCTGGGCAAGGGGGTTATCAGCGCGGTCGAGCGTTGGCTGCAAGAAGCCAGGCAGGGCCGCTGAAACAGGCAATGGCGCTCGCAGGCCGCCGCGACAGAAAGTCTGCTACATCCCTAGCTGCCACGGGGCCGGTAACTCGCTTTGATGCGCCGGCCATTTCCATCGCAGAAATTGCCGCTTTCGGGCGGTTTTCTTTTTTCCTCGAAAGGGAAACATCATGTCCTACTCTTTTTCCGACGGCAGTCGGTTTTTTCTTGGCAAGACTCTGGGCGCCGTAAAGAACATCACGGATGCAACGAATGCTTCGCCGGTGGTGCTGACGGTTGACAACAACTTCTCGCCGGGCGATGAGGTGCTGGTGACTTCCGGCTGGGACGATCTGACCGATACGGTGTATGTGCCCAGCGAGGTGACCTTTAACAGTCTGACGCTTGGGGGCGTCATACCGATTGACACCACGGATGTCAACTTTTTCCCGCCAGGTTCCGGCATGGGCACGGTGCAGAAGGTGGAAAGCTGGGTCGAGATCGGGCAGACGCTGGGTATCAATAGCAGCGGAGGCGATCCGAAGTTCGTCAATATCGATCCGCTGGCGCGGCGCAACGCGATTCAGGTGCCGGTGGGCTTCAACGCGCATAGTCTGACGATTGATATTGGTTATGACCCGACGCTGCAAGGCTACCAGGAACTGGTGGCGGCGGCGCGGGCGCTGCAACGCAGGGCGTTCAAGTTCGTTCTGACTGGTGGGCAGACCGGCTACGGCTTTGGCTATGTGGCGGTCAACGAAATGCCCAAGCTGCAAAAGGGGCAGCCCAACCAGGTGAGCGCGACGATTTCGCTGCTCGGCAAGTTTGTCGGCTACCAGCAGTAATTGCTGGCGGGGCCGATTGCGTGATCCGTCAAGGCTTGCGTCTTGGCGGGTTTTTCCATACCCGCATGGTTTTTCCTTGCGGGTTTTCTTTTTGAAAGATACAAAATGGCAAAGTTCAAGTTCGGCGCTCCGCCCAAAACATTCAAGCGCAACATCAAGTTCAAGACGCTCGAAGGCGTGGATGAAAACTTCGATGTGACGTTCCGCTTCCGCACGCGCAAGGAGTTCGGCGTGCTGATCGACGAGATGAGTTCGGCGGCCAGGGAGCGCGGGGCCAAGGCCAGGGATGGCGAGGAACTCACACTGGCGGAAATCATGGCGGCAACGACCGGCGACAACGGCAAGTACCTGCTCAAGGCGCTGGAGGGCTGGGAACTTGAATCGGAACTGAACGAGGCCAACGCCGAACGCCTGTGCAACGAGTTTCCGGCGGCTGCGGGCGCGATCATGGAGGCGTATCGCGTGGCGTGCGCCGAGGGCCGCCTGGGAAACTGAGACAGCTTGCGCGGGCGCTGTGCGCGCATGAGGATCGGCTGCTGCCAACAGCAAGGGTGGCGGGCTTTGACTTCTTTTCGCTCGCGCAAGAAACCGAGGTGCTGATCTGGCCGGAAAACGAACTGGCTTACGGCGTGTTCGTGCGGCTTTTGACGCAGTGGCGCGTGGGCATGGGCGGCGCTACCGGGCTGGACTATACGGCGGTGCTGGCGTTCATTCGCACGCTGAGGCTTTCGCGCGTAGAGGCCGAGGAACTGTTTGCCGATATTCAGGTAATGGAGAGCGCGGCTTTGGAAGCTATGGCAGAAAAACGCAATGGGTGAGGCTCATGCGTTCATGGCCTGCCGCGCGCATCGACTAAAAAACCGCTGCGGCTCATGCCGTGGCTTTTGGCGTAGCTGTCGATGCGGGTCAGGATGGTTTGCGGGACGGTGATGTTGATCCGTTGGGCAGGCCCAAGGTAGTGCTCGACCGGAATATCAATCACTGCCCAGATTCCGCCAGCGTAGAACCGCTGGCTAGCACCGAGGTTATCGCGCGAGGCGTGGGCGCACTGGCCCACCGTCCTTGCTGATGAACTGAAAAAAGCGAAGCCCCCGCGCTGTTGACGCAGCCGGGGGCTTCTTGCATTCAACCTTGATACAGGCAAGGAAG
The DNA here is from genome assembly GCA_031253955.1 of Burkholderiaceae bacterium. Classification (GTDB taxonomy): domain Bacteria; phylum Pseudomonadota; class Gammaproteobacteria; order Burkholderiales; family Burkholderiaceae_C; genus Ottowia. The sequence continues at coordinate 12,253 of JAIRVJ010000140.1, forward strand.
ACGCATCCATGAAGTTTAGCGTATCGAAAGAGGTTGTCCAAATGCTCGCATTACTTGAGCAATCGCCGCGTGTCAGGCGCTTGATCTATGGCGCCGAGGCTGTGGTGGGCTTGTTCGCGCTGGCCGCGCTGATTCACGCTGTCCGTTGGTGGTAAATCATGTCCGACGATGTAGGCGCTATTGGCTTCAAGGTTGAAACCAGCGATATTGACCGCGGCGGTGTTGCGCTGGAAAACTTTGCCGCCAAGGGCGATCAGGTCGATAAGGCGGTTGCAGGTATTGAAGGCGCGGTCAAGCGCGCTGGCAAAAGCCTGGACACGCTCGGACAGAGCGCGCAGGGGGCTGCCAAGGTTGCTGACGTGGGCGAGGGCGCCAAGAAAGCGGCGGACGGGATTGGCTCTATGGGTGACGCTGTCACGCGCGGCGTGCAAGGGCTGAAAAGTTATATCGAGTCGCTTTCGCTTGCTGGCAAAGCGGCCAAGGCTGCTGCGCAGCAACAGGCTGAGTTCGTGCAAAGCATGAACGCCGGCAGTTTCGCCGAAAACGAGCGTAAGCAGATTCAGGCCCTGGTTGACAAGGCCACGCAGCTTCGCATGACGGCGGGCGAGTACCAGCGGTACACGATGGCACAGCAGGGCATGAGCGCGGAAGCCCAGAAGTTGGGCGGTGCGCTGGCCGATCACATTGAAAAGCTCAAACAAACCGGTGACGCGGCCAAGGGCGCGAGCACGGGGATGAACTTGCTGCAATCGGTGGCGGGACGGGTGGTGGCGGCGTTTTCCGTGTGGAAGGTGGCCGATCTGATCGTCGATATGACGAAGCTGGCAGCGCGCTACGAGACGATGGGCGTTGTCATGGAAGTGGCCGGGCGCAACGCTGGCTACTCGCGCGGTCAGATGGACGCTTATGCCGCTTCATTGCAGAAGTCTGGCATCTCCATGATGGAGTCGCGCAATGTCTTGACGCAGCTTGCCACGGCCCATATCGACCTTGCCAGGGCATCAGAGCTTGGCCGCGCCGCGCAAGACTTGGCGGTGGTGGCAAACGTCAATTCCAGCGAGGCGCTGGCGCGTGTGGTACAGGGAATCAAAAGCGGGCAAACTGAGATTCTGCGCACAATGGGGCTAAATGTCAATTTCGAGCAAAGCTACAAGGATTTGGCTAAAACGCTTGGAAAAACAACCGAGCAACTAACCGAAAAGGAAAAAGTGTTGGCTCGCACCAACGCGACAACGAAAGAGGCCAAAGCCTATACCGACCTGTACGAAGCGGCAATGGGTACCGCAGGTAAGCAGATGACTTCGCTTACCCGGTATTGGGATGATTTCAAAACGGTGGCCGGCGACGCATTCCTGCCATTACTCGCGGAAGGTGTTAAAAACCTTACCATATCTCTCAAGGCGGCCAATAATACTTTGAAAAGTATGGGCGTCGGGGAAATGACTAATGAGGAAAAAATCAACAAATTATTGGAACAGCGTATAAGAATACGTAATAGTCTTAACCATGCAAATAGCAGTATATGGGATTTGTTGAACCACCCTATCACTCCAGACACTACCAGCATTGATAGGCTTTTGATCGGCAGCAACGCATACTTTGATGCCCAGAAACAGTACGATGATTTAGGCACACAAATAATACAGTTGCGCGGCACAGAGGATGCAAGGAAGATTCTGGCTGAAAAACAAAACAAAAAACAACAGGAAGCCGATGCCGCGACTACCTTACAGAAAGCGCGCGAAGATTTCCTGAATCAGTTTGCCACCGACAACGAAAAACTGAGCAAGGAAGTAGAGAAATGGAAAGCTGCTCTTGGTAATTCGTTTACGCCGGCTGATGAGCAAAAAATCCGCTACAGGTTTGCCAAAAAGGATCGCGGCGAGGGCAGGATGGACAGCTTGCTTGGTCAAGATGACGACAGGCTCACCAAGCTACAGGCCGAGCGCGAGCAACTGGAAGCCTCTGATGGGGCGGTGGAAAAGCTTACCCAGGGACAGCTTGATCTTGCCGTGGTGCAGCAGCACTTGGCGGAAGGCACAGACCTTTATGGCAAGGCGCTGACCAGCCAGACGCGTGCGCAACTGGAATTGCACGAGGCCAAGCTCAACGAAATTGTGGACGGTGAGCTGTACAACGGAATGCTCAAGGATGAGGTTGCTGCTCGTGAAGCAGCGAAGAAGGCCGCCGAAAGTTGGTTGTCTTCCATACAGCAGAGCAACGAGAACTTGCAGGCGCAAGTGGATGCTCACGGAAAAAGCACGCTTGCCATTGAGCAGGAAAAGCTTGCCCGTATGCAGGCCGCGCAGGTCATGGGCACGGAAATCAAAATTGGCAAGGAGATGGTTTCCGTCACGGGCGAAATGACGGAAGCGCAAAAACAGCACGTTGCCTTGATGCAGCAACTGGAATTGCAGGCATGGCACGACAGTCTGGATAAGGAAATTTTTGCCGCCAAAACCCAGCTTGAGCTTGGCAACGAGGAATTGAAACTGATTGGTCTGACCGGCGTGGAGCGCGCCAAGATTGTTGCGCTGCGCAAGGTGGAGTTTGAGTACGCGAAGAAGGTGCATGACTTGGACGCTCAACTGAAAAATGGAGCGATTGACCAAGCCGAGTACAACGCAAGAAAGATCGAGATCAACGAGTGGAAGCAGATTAAAAGCTCTGCCGCAATTAACAAGGTTATTCAGGACGACTTCCAGAAGACCGCCGATCAGATCAACCAGTCGCTGACCGATGCGCTGCTGCGTGGTTTCGAGGGCGGGAAAGGGTTTGCCAAGAACTTTGCAGACACGCTCAAGAACATGTTCAAGACGATGGTGCTGCGGCCCATCATCAGCTTCATCGTTCAACCTATAGGCAATCTTGTTTCCGGTGTGATTTCCGGGATGCTTGGCGGAAACGCTGGCGGCGGCGGTTTTGGCAATTTGCTGGGCATGGGCAGCAACGCTTACAGCGCGTATGGTGCGGTGACGGGGCAAAACTCGATGCTGGGCGGGGTGTGGGACTGGGCCAGCGGGTTGTTTGGCGGGGGCGCGGCTGCGGCTACCTCGCCGATGTATGTTGGAGGGACGGTCGGGCAATTGGCTGGCTCAATGCCTCTACCGGCGTTTACGGGCGGGGTTCCAGCGTATGGAACCCTACCTGTGGCTGGCAGCCAGCTTACGTTTTCTGGCGCTCCTGCGACGTATGGGGCTACCCCGGCGGTGACTCCGGGCGCGGTCGGCGGCTGGGCCTCTTCGGGCATGGCCGCTGCGGGCACCATCGCCATCCCGCTCATCGTCGGCATGTTGGCCGAGATGTTCGACAACGATTACACCCGGCACTGGGGGGCGGCTTCGACCAGCGACTATCTGCCGGGCGTCAAGCCGGGCGGCACGCGGTTTGATCTGACCACGGGGCAGTTGCCCGACCGCGACGCGATCATCGCGGCCATCAACGCCAGCGCCGACAAGTTCAATACCGGGCCGCTGGGCACGGGCCAGCAGGTAGCGTATTTGACCGCCGCCGATCTGGAGGGCGTCAACGACCGCACGCTGGCCGCGTACCTTGACAACGGTATGAACATGGGCCGCTGGAGCGGCGCGCTCGATCTGGGCGATCTGGCGCAATCGGTGCGCGACTATTCACGAACCTTTGGCGTGGACGACTATTACCGCGGCGCGGGCTATGTCGACCCGGAGTCGCGCGGCTGGTGGGGCGACTTCGATCACGACCCGTCGCTCAACGACCCGCGCATGATCGAGGCCAGCCGCCAGGCGGCGCTGGGTATTCAGAAACCCATCGAGGGCGTGCTGCGCGCGCTGGGCCAAAGCGCCGACGATCTGCAAACCGAATTCGGCTTTGCCTATGAATCGGGCAAGCACAACAGTTGGTACGGGCACCTGAACATCAAGCATGGCGATGAGGTGCTGCAAGACTTCGGCACCGTGCATGACCAGGACTATTCGACCCACTGGAAGAACCAGGATGAAATGTTCAAGGCGATGTACGGCGCGGCGCTGGACACGTTCAAGAACCTTGACTTGCCCGATTACGCGGGCACGCTGGTCGATGCGGCCAAACAGCAATTGGGCAAGCTGTCGGGCGATGACGTGGCAGGGCAGGCCGCCGCGCTGTACCAGCAGGCCAGCGCCAATATCGCGGCCACGTACACGGCCATCAAGCAGCTGATTGACATCTTCCCGGAGTTTTCCGGGGCGTCGCAAGACGCGGTGTACGCCGTCGGCCAGCTTATGGGCGGGCTGCAAAACCTGCAAGGCGTGTTTGCCCAGTACGTGCAGAACTACTACGGCGCCAGCGAGCGCATGGGCATCGGTTTGAATCAGATGCGCGCGCAGTTCGATGCGCTGGGCGTGGCCATGCCCGGCTCGCTGGCGGCGTTGCGCGATCTGGTCAACGCGCAGGATTTGACCACCGAAAGCGGGCAGCAGTTGTTTGCGCAACTGCTCAATATCAGCGGCGGCTTTGCCGACATGATGGGCCAGCTGCGCGAGGCGCTGGGCCTGACGCAAGACAGCGTGCGCGGCATCTTCACTTCCGTGCTGCAAGAGGCCAAGTCGGCGCAAGAGGCGCAGCAGCTGGGCGCGCAAAAGGCGGGCGATCTGTTCGTGGATGCCATCACCAACGCCATGCTGGGCAGTGTGATGGACACGGTGATGAGCGGCCTGCTCGATCCGCTGGTGCTGCAAATGACCGAAGGCGCGGCGCAGGCAGCGGCCATGAACGCGGCCAGCGCCGCCGAAAGCGCCGCCATGAACGTGGCCGGGGCCAGCGCCGCCGCCGAAGTCATGGCCGTGGGCGGAACGGCCAGCGCCCAGGCGCTGGCGATAGGCGCGGAAATGGGGGCCGCCGCGATGGCCGAAGGCGGCGCGGTCAGCGCCCAGGAGATGGCGATGGGCGCCGCCGAGGTGGCCGTGGGCGGTTCGATGGCCGGCAGCCAGGTGGCCGAAGGCGGCTCCGTGGCGGCCAATAACCTGCTGGCTGGCTCCAGCGCCGCCGCGCAAGGGCTGGCTGCCGTGGTCAACCAGGCGGTGGCCACCATCAACTCGATGACGGCCATCTTCAGCAGCGCCGATTTCCGCGCCGCCTACGGAGATTTCACCAGCGCCATCGGCCAGATTTCGGGCGCGCTGTTCACGGGCGTCGGCAGCATCAAGAGTTCGGTGGGCTACGTGGGCAGCTACAGCGCCGCCGTGGCCGATTCGGGCAAGGCCGCCCAAAGCGCCGCCGATCAGGTGAGCAGCGCCTGGCGGCAGATCGCCGATTCCCTGATGGACGAAGTGCGCCGCATCCGCGGCCTGGTGGCCGAAGGGGGCGATCAGTCGCTGGCGTACTGGCAGGCGCAATTTGCCATCGCCACCGCAGCCGCGCGCGCGGGCGATCAGGACGCGGCCAAATCCCTGACGGGTCTGAGCGGCTCGGTGCTGGGCGCTGCCGCGCTCGAAGCGGGCAGTATGCTGGATTTGCAGCGCATCCGCGCCCAGCTTGCCGCCAGTATTCAGGAGACGGCGGACATGGAGTACGCGCTGACGGGCAGCGCGGCCAGCGCCGCCAGCGCGGTGGCGCAGCAGGCCAGCGCCGCCAGCGCGGGCGGTATGCAGATGATGGGTATCGGCAACGGCGGCAGCGGCGGTTACTTGCCGCCGGCCGCTGCCACGCCCGCGCCGCCGCTGCTGGCGGCGCCGCAAAACAACGCGCTGCAAGAGCGGCTCGATCAGTTGATCGAAGAGAACCGGCAGCTGCGCGACGAGCAGCGGCGCCAGGCCGCCGCCATGCTCGATCAGCAGGCGCAGATGGTGCGCCTGCTGCGCAAGTGGGACGCGCTGGGCCTTCCGCCGCCTGAAGAAGAAGAGGCCACGGCATGAACGCGCGCGGCCTGATCCTCACCGATCCGCTCACGCTGGGGCCACAGCAGTTGGAAGGCACCGACGTGCCCGAAGACGACCGCCCGCTGTGGAAGTTAGATCGCACCTACGCGCTGGGCGAGCGCGTGCTGGCCGATCACGCCATCTGGGAGAGCGCGCAAAACGGCAACACCGGAAACGACCCGGCCAGCGCCGGCGAGATCTGGTGGCTGCGCGTGGGGCCGGCCAACCGCTGGGCCGCGTTCGATCTGATGCGCATGACGGGCACCGCGCAGGCGGGCGGGTTCTTCTACGAGTTCAAGGCGCGCTACGCCATCAACGCCATCCATGTGCTGCGGATGCAAGACTGCAACACGCTGCGCATCCGCCTGACCGATCCGGCAGCGGGCGTGGTGTTCGACACCGGCGTGATCGCCGTGGGCCGCGTCATCACGGCGCCCAGCTGGTGGCAGTGGTGTTTCGGGCGGCGCACGCCGGTGACGCAAAAGCATTTTTACCGCCTGCCCGCGTACCCCCAGGCGGTGCTGCGCATCGATGTGACGGGCGGCGACGGTTGCGCCGTGGGCCAGATCATGGCCGGGCAGACCACCTCCTACGGCCTGGGCGTGAATACCGGCTTGCGGCTGGGCATGGACGACTACAGCCGCAAGGAGCGCGACAAGTGGGGCGCCGTCACGCTGGCCGAGGGCGCGTACTCCGACCAGATACGGCTGCAAATCACGCTGTCCAACCGCGAGCTGGACGCGCTGCATGACTTTTTAGTGCAGCGGCGCGCCCGCGTGCTGTTCTGGAACGCCTCAGGGCGCTGGAACGCCACCGGCGTGCTGGGCTTTTACAAGAGCTGGGAAATCCTCATCAGCTATGCAATTTATAGCGACGTGTCCATTGAACTTGAAGGGATGGATCTGAAATGACAATCAACGTGGTCTTCGCCCCGCCGCTGCCGGGCGATGCGCCCGACATCTTCGATGCCAAGGCGCAGCAGTTCGCGCTGGACATGAACCCGTTCAGCCAGCAGGCCAACGAGACGGCGCAGGCCGTCAACCAGGCCGCCAGCTCCGCCGCCGAGGCGCTGGACGACGCCATCGCTTGGGCCGACGTGGCCCGGCAGGCATCCGAGGCGGCCGACGCCAGCGCCGCGCTCGCAGCTAAGGCTGCCGGAGCCAACGCGCAAACGTGGACGCCCCAAGCCCAGTACGCGGCCAACGCCGTGGTCTGGGGCGCAAGCGATACGGGGCAGCAGTTTCGCTGCATCGCCGCGCACAGCGGCAGCGCCGTGGATCCGTGGAACGACCCGGCGCACTGGGTGCTGGTGGGCGCCAGCCCCCCGGCCAGCCCCACGGCGGGGCCAACGCAACAGGTGTTGCAGCGCGGGGCGGACGGCGCGCTGGCGGGCAGCGCCTTCGTGCAGGACGGCAAGAACGGCACCATGACGCTCACGCGCGACGCGCAGGGCCGCACCGCCAAGGTAGTCACCGTCTTTAACGGCAAGACGCGCACCGAAACCATCACGCGCGACGCGCAGGGCCGCATCTCTGAAATCAACGCAACCGAGGTTTAAAGCCATGACCGATATGACTGTTTTGGATGCGGTCGAGCAAGTGGGGCGCGACGCCGTCGGCCTGCCGCGCAAGCTATGCACGCAGGAGTTCCTGACCAGCGGCACCTTCACCCCCAGCGCCCGGCTGCTGGCCCTGGGCGGCGCGGTGCGCGTGCGGTTGGTGGGCGGCGGCGGCGGCGGCGGTTTTTGCAACGGTTCCATGGGCAGCGGCGGCGGCGGCGGGGGTGGCGGCGGCGAGGACATACCGCAGATCACTACTGTGACCGGCCCTGTGCCTGTGGTGGTCGGCACGGGCGGCAACGCCGGGACATCGGGCGCGGCGGCCACCAATGGCGGCAACACGTCGTTCGGCGCTCTTGTGGCCTTGGGCGGAGATGCCGGCAGCGCAGGCGGAATCACCGGCGGCGCGGGCGGCGGCGGGGGACAGGCCGGCAGCAACGGGGGAACTCCGCCGTCAGCGAGTGGTTCCGGCCAGGGCGGCAGCGGCGGTGGCTCCTATGGAAAGGGCGGCAGCCGGGGCGCCAACGCGGCGCCAGGCAGCGGCGGGGGCGGCGCGGGCAGCGGCGGGGGACAGGCCAGCAACGGCGGCTCTGGCCGCGTGATGGTTGAATGGTGGGAATGAGGGGAGAGCAGCCATGAAATACGCACTCATCAAGGGCGGCGCGGTGGTCAATGTGATCGAGGCCGAGGCGGGATTTGCCGCCACGCTCACGGGCTATGACGATGTGATCGAAGCCGGCGATGCCGGTATCGGCTGGCTGTGGGATGGCGCAAGCCTTGCGCCGCCCGTGCCGCAAGAGCCGTCCGCCCAGCCGCAAGCCGAGCGCCGCTGCGTGACGCGGCTGGCCTTTCGCAACCGCTTCACGCTGGTGGAAAAAGCCGCGCTAGAGCTTGCCGCACTGGATAACCCGGCCGCCGACATGGCCGCGCGCGCCGTGCCCGCCAGCTTGCGCGCGTACATGAAGGATGTGGACGCGGCCACCTTCATCGATCTGGACAACCCCGACGCCCGCGCGGGCGTGCAGATGCTCGAAGCCATGGGCCTGCTGGCTGCCGGGCGCGCCGCGCAGATTGTGGATGCGCCGGTGCGCGAGGAAGAACGCTACACGGGGGCGCTGCAATGAAGCTGGCCCTGCGCGCGGCGGCCAGCAGCAGCGGCTCGTGGCTGGACCGGCTGTTTGCCGCAGTGACGCGCTGGCGGCTGTGCAGCCAGTGGTGCCACGCGGGGATCGTGGTGGGCGATCTGCTCATTCAGGCCAACGCGCAGCGCGGGCTGCACGGCACATGGGACTGGGAGCCGCTCAAGTGGCGGCTGATCGACCTGGGGCCGGGGCGCGACAGGCTGGCGCTGGCGCTCTTTGACGCCCACATGGGCGCTGCGTATGACTGGCCGGGCGTGCTGGGTTTTGTGCTGCCGTGGGTGCGCGGCAAGCGCCGCAAGCTGTACTGCTTCGAGTGGTGCGCTCTGGCGCTGGGAGCGCCGCCGGCGCGCTGGCAGACGCCGGAACGCCTGCTGGCGCATATCGTGACGCAAGGGGCGCGGCCATGACGATCCTCATCTGTCTTGGCGTGGCGCTGGCCGCGCTGCCCGGCCTGGCGCTGGCGGGCATTGCGTGGGCGCAGGCCGCCGGGCGGGTGGACGTGGCCTTGCGCGTGCGGGCGCTGGAGATTTCCCAAGCGCACAAGACGGCGGCGCTGGCGTACTTCGAGCGCGTGAGCGGCCAAGTCTCGCTGTGGCGCACGCTGCGCGATCACCTCATCGCTCCATTCGTGCTGTTCTTCGCGCTGCGCCGCCTGCCGTGGGAAGCCGACGATCTGCCCGATAGCCTGGCGTACTGGCGCAACAACGTTTCGATCAACGGCGACGGCTGGGGCTGGCGCGATGAAGCGGGCTTCTGGCACCAATGCTCGCAAGAACCCACGCCGCCGGGTATGACGTCCGTGCCTTACACCGATCCGAAATACGGCGGCGATGCGTACTACGCGCCGGGCCATCACCCGCGCAGTTGGTACGCGCGCTGGATATGGCTGGCCTTTCGCAACGTGGCAAGCAAGGTGCAGCAAGACGCCGGGCCGCTGATCGAAACGCGCCCCGTGCTGCTGGCCGGAGCGCCGCTGGACGATGCGCCGGGTTTCACGTTGTATTGGAACGGCAAGGACGGCGAGGCTGCCGCCTACCAGTGGCACGCCGCCGACACATGGGGGCCGCTGGTGATGTACACGAACGTGGGCGCGAAATTGGGCGTGCCGTATGCGTGGCCGGAAACGATGCCCTGCCGCGCCATGCTGATCGCCACCTGGCGGGCTTTCAAAGGGGGACACTGATATGCAAATCAGCCGCTATTTCACGCTCACCGAGGCGACGTATTCCGACACCGCCGCGCGGCTGGGCATCGCCAACCAGCCGGACGCCGCCCAGCTTGAAAACATCCGCCAGGCCGCCGCCCGGCTGGACGCGGTGCGCGAGCGCATCGGCGCGCCGATTGTGGTGTCAAGCTGGTTTCGCGCGCCCGAACTCAACCGGGCGATCCCCGGAGCCTCGCCCACCAGCGCGCACACCAGCGGCTGGGCCATCGACTGCCATGTGGCGGGCCTGAGCGCGCTCGATCTGTGCAAGAGCGCCGCCCGCTTTCTGATCGCGCGCGGGATCGCCTTCGATCAGATCATTCACGAGTACGGCCACTGGATGCACCTCTCGTTCGAGCCGCGCGGGCGGGGGCAGTTGCTCACGATCTTCAGCGGCGTGGGATACGCCCAGGGGCTGCTGACTGAACAAGAGGCGCGCCATGCTTGACGACGCGACCAAGAACGCTTTGCAGGAAAACGGCGGCTCCATTCTGGGCTTGCTGGGCGCGGGCGCGGCGGCGTTTTGGGGACTGTGGAAGGTGCTGCCGGTGTTCAACTCGAACATGGACAACGCGGCCAAGGCCGGGGCCATTCAGGGCAATATGCTGACCTTGCTGATCGACCAAAACGACAAGAGGCGCTTGCAGTACGAGTCGCTGGAAAAAAGGTACGAAGAGGTGTTCAAGAGCGAGGCCACGTTGCGCGCGCAAGCGTCCGTCTCCGAAAAAATCTGCACCGAGTTGCGCGAGCAACTGGCGCAAACCAGGGCGCTGATGGCAGAAATGCACGCCCACATGAAGCGCGCCAGCAAGATTATCGACGCCGCGCCGCCCGCGCCAGCCTCACACGATACCCAAGGAGAACATGATGGTTGACAAACTCATTGCATCCATTCCCGCGCCCAAAGCGCGCCAGCTTGTGGCCTCGGCGGTGCTGATCGGCTGCGCGCTGGTACTGGCCGCAGCCGGCTTTGGCATCGGCTGGACGCTGCGTCACGTCGAAGACGAACAGGACATGGAGCACGAGCGGGCGGTGGCCGTGCACGCTTCGCAAGCCACCGAAGAGCAGATGGTGCGCGATCTGAAACTGCTGCTGTCTTGTCAGCAGGTCGCCGCGCCGCCGCTGGCGGACAAACCTGCGGGGCAGGCCAAGCCATGAACTTGCTGGGCTGGCTGGCGCCTTCATGGGCCATTGCCCTGGCCGCCGCCCTTGCGGGCGCGGCGCTGGGTGGGGGCGTGCAGCAGTTGCGCATCGCCAGCCGGGATGCGCAGATTGCCGCGATCAGGCTGGACTGGCAGACCGAGCGCACTGTGCTGGCCGAGAGCAAGGCCGCCGCCGAACGCCAGGCGCGCGAGGCCGAAACCGCGCTGTCAGATAAAGAGCGCGCCCTCAACGTCACCCTCGCCAACCACGCCCAGGAGAGAGCACATGAACAACTCGATCATCAAGAGCGCCTTGCTGCCGCTCACGCTGCTAATCGCGGCTTGCGCGAGCAACTCGCCGCCATCCAATCCGCCTATTCTCGTGGCGCGCCAGATTCAACTGCCCGCCCTGCCGCCGGCCAGCCGCCAGCCGCTGCCGCCGTCGGCGTGCTTGCCGACTTGCTTGGACGCTGCGAGAGCCGCGCAACAGCAGTCGCAGCTTTCGCTGACGCCGCTCACGCCGCCGGAGCAGCCTGCCAGCAAGACTATGAGGCTGCCCGGCTGGCAACGATGACAGGAGATGGCATGGGGCGGTGAGCGTGCAGCGCATAGGCCGGATGCTGCCCGGTTGCCAGCAAGAACAAAGCCCAGCGGTCGGCTCCCATCTGGCGCTCGGCGGATTCGTAGCGCAGCCACGCCCTGCCGTTAGGCGAGCCGGCCAGCGCGGCGGCTTGTTTCAGCGACAGCCCGGCGCGCTCGCGCACGGCTTTGATCTCCACGGGAGAGGGCACGGCCACGATGAGCGCGTCTGGGTTGGCAGTCATGGGTTTCCTTTGACCATTGCGCTGTGCGCTTGCTACAGCTCCACGAATTCCCAGCACGAACACATGCCTACATGTACGTCGCCTAACGCCTGTAGCTCGCGCACGGCCTTGCCGGACTCTTCGGTTTGCAGCCATTGCCGCACGAAGAACTCAGCGTGCTCGCCCTTGTCTTCTTCCAGCGCGTCGATTAGCTGACCGGGGGCAATGTCGTTGATGTAGCGCAGGGCCACCAGTTGGCCGCCTGCGCTGGCGGCCAACGCCCAGCCGCAGCCGTGGTAGGCGCTGCCCAGGGTATCGGGTATTTTGAAAACTTTGTTGGGCATCGGTCGCTCGATTCGTTCGATAAGCCAGTCTTGCAGTTTTTGCCCGCGCGCGCTGGATATTTTTACCCAGCGCCGCTTGGTGGCGTAGGGCACTCGCAGGTGGACTGACGAGAGGGCCGGTTGCCCCCTCGCGCTGTCATTCGTCGTTGTCAATTTCTGGCTCGTCATTTAGCGCGCCGTATTTAACCAGCTCTTTGTACAGCTCTCCCGCCGCCCGTGCACCGCCGTGCCGGCTGAAATCCGTGGCAAGCCCGGCGACAGCCCCGTCTTCGTTTTCATAGACGAAGAACCCCGACAGATCGCTGGCGATGTAGTCGCGCCAGGCATCGAACTGTTCTTGCTCACTGCCTCCCGTATCAGGCGTGTCACCGTGCCGAATGTAGGCCGCCGAAGCACGGCGGATGAAATCTGCTTTATCGGCGCATACCCAGCATGAGGCGGGGCGCTGGTGGGGGATTTCTACGATGTAAATCATGATAACTCCATGTGTCTTGGGGTTCCGCCCAAGCGGTGCGCTAATTATTTAGCGCATGATTGAATTATATGGCCAAAGGCCATATTGTCAAGTATTTTATTGTAAAGTTTGTGTAAAGTTTTGGTGGTTGAAGGGGCTTTGGCTCCTATGTCGCCGCGCCCCGGACAGCGTTCCGAGGTAGGGCGGCTCGGCAGCGGTTGGGAGGGGCGCATGGGGTGGCAAAAGTTTCCCGACGTTATGTAGGCACATTTGTAGGCATCTTTGCCATGATATGGCTACAACTAGCATAAATACTAGATATTTTGATCCCTCTCTTTCCGCCACATCCCCTGGATGTGGTGCATCCAAAGCCCCGTAAGTTGTTGAAACTGCGGGGTTTTCTTGTTTCTATGGATTCCAGCGAGAGTCCGCTGCTGCTGCCGACAGCTTGGGCTATGGCTGTTGAAAGTCATCCGCTCGGGGACGGCGATCTCAGGTTATACTTTAAAAGTTTTGCATCTTGCAAAGCAGCACGCGGCGCGCAGTTCCGGCGCGGCGCGCAAGTCAAATCATTTGGAACGATGAAGGATTCACCATGATCTCCAAAGAGAGCAAGGCCGCCGTGGTCAAGGACAACGCACGCGCGGCGGGCGATACGGGCAGCCCTGAAGTGCAGGTCGCCATTCTGACGGCCCGCATCAACGAGCTGACGCCCCACTTTCAGCAACACGCCAAGGATCACCACGGCCGCCGCGGTCTGCTGCGCATGGTCAGCCGCCGCCGCAAGTTGCTGGACTATCTGAAGGACACGGACGCCAACCGCTACGTGGCCATCATCAACAAGCTGGGCTTGCGCAAGTAAGACCGGCGCGAAACGCCTGATGCTTTCGGGCGTTTCGTTTTTTCTTTCAACCGACAGGGGTCCGGCCACGTTCAGGCGAAGCTGTGTCATTCCACAAGTCACGCGGGGGGCGAGGTTTGTGGAATGGCATCGTGTTCTGAACCAAATCTGGCTCCATCCCAGGTACTGCTTGGGAAGCTAGCTATCAATCAAGGAGCTGACATGAGCATGTTCAACAAGGTCACCAAAACTTTTCAGTGGGGCGGCAAGACGGTCGTCATGGAAACGGGCGAGATCGCCCGGCAAGCCGCTGGCGCGGTGCTGGTGGATATCGACGGCACGGTGATTCTTGCCACCGTGGCGGCCAGCAAATCGGCCAAGCCGGGGCAGGACTTTTTTCCGCTGACGGTGGATTACATCGAGAAAACGTATGCGGCGGGCCGTATTCCCGGCAGCTTTTTCAAGCGCGAGGCCAAGCCCAGCGAGCTGGAGACGCTGACCAGCCGCCTGATCGACCGGCCCATCCGCCCGCTGTTCCCGGACGGCTTTTTCAACGAAGTGCATGTGGTGATCCATACGCTCTCGCTGAATCCGGAGGTGGACGCCGATATAGCCGCCATGCTCGGCGTGAGCGCGGCGCTGTCGGTCAGCGGCATTCCGTTCAACGGCCCCATCGGCGCGGCGCGCGTGGGCTATGTCAATGGCGAGTACGTGCTCAACCCCGGCCAGACGGCGCGCAAGAGCAGCCAGCTTGATCTGGTGGTGGCGGGCACCGAGAGCGCGGTGCTGATGGTCGAGTCCGAGGCCGATCAACTGTCGGAAGATGTGATGCTCGGCGCAGTGGTGTTCGGCCACGAGCAGGGCCGGATCGCCATCAACGCCATTCATGAACTGGTGCGCGAGGCGGGCAAACCGCTGTGGTCGCAAGACGGTACCTGGGCGCCAGAGGCCAAGGACGAACCCTTCATCGAGCGGGTGGGCGCACTGGCGGAACCCAAACTGCGCGCGGCCTACCAGATTCGCGGCAAGCAGGCGCGCACGCACGCGGTGCGCGAGGCTTACGCGGCGGTCAAGCAGGCGCTGGGCGAGCAGGACGTGGCGTTCGACGAAGTCAAGCTCGAAGCTCTGCTGTTCGAGCAGGAAGCGCGCATCGTGCGCAGCCAGATTCTGGCGGGCGAGCCGCGCATTGACGGGCGCGACACGCGCACCGTGCGCCCGATCGAGATCCGCAACGGCGTGCTGCCGCGCACGCACGGCTCGGCGCTGTTCACGCGCGGCGAAACGCAGGCGCTGGTGGTGACCACGCTGGGCACCGAGCGCGACGCGCAGCGCATCGACGCGCTGGCCGGGGAGTTCGAGGACCGCTTTCTGTTCCACTACAACATGCCGCCCTTTGCCACCGGCGAAGCCGGGCGCATGGGTTCCACCAAACGGCGCGAGATTGGCCACGGGCGCCTGGCCAAGCGCGCGCTGGTGCCGCTGCTGCCGGGCAAGGAAGAATTTCCGTACACCATCCGCGTGGTGTCCGAAATCACCGAATCGAACGGCTCCTCGTCGATGGCCTCGGTGTGCGGCGGCTGCCTGTCGCTGATGGACGCGGGCGTGCCCATGAAGGCGCACGTGGCGGGCATCGCCATGGGTCTGATCAAGGAAGGCAACCGCTTCGCCGTGCTGACCGACATTCTGGGCGACGAAGATCATCTGGGCGACATGGATTTCAAGGTGGCCGGCACCACCCACGGCATTACCGCGTTGCAGATGGACATCAAGATTCAGGGCATCACCAAGGAAATCATGCAGGTGGCGCTGGCGCAGGCGCGCGAGGCGCGGATGCACATTCTGGGCAAGATGCAAGAGGCGATGGGCCAGGCGCGCGCCGAGATCAGCTCGTGGGCGCCCAAGCTCTACACCATGAAGATCAATCAGGAGAAGATCCGCGACGTGATCGGCAAGGGTGGGGCCACCATTCGGCAACTGACCGAAGAAACCGGCACCACCATCGACATCGCCGAGGACGGCACCATCACCATCGCCAGCAACGACGCCGCCAAGGCCGATGAAGCCAAGCGCCGCATCGAGGCAATCACCGCCGAGGCCGAAGTGGGCAAGGTCTATGAAGGCCCCGTGACTAAGCTGCTGGAATTCGGCGCGCTGGTCAACGTCCTGCCCGGCAAGGACGGCCTGCTGCACATCAGCCAGATCGCGCACGAGCGCGTGGAAAAGGTGAGCGACTATCTGACCGAAGGCCAGGTGGTGCGCGTGAAAGTGCTCGAAACCGACGACAAGGGCCGCATCAAGCTGTCCATGAAGGCGCTGCTGGAGCGCCCCGCCGGTATGCCGGAGCACGAGCGCCCGCCGCGCGAGGATCGTGGCGAGCGCCGTGAACGCGGCGAGCGTGGCGAGCGCCGGGAGCGTGGTGAACGCGGTGAACGTGGCGAGCGCCCCCCGCGCGAAGACCGGGGCGAGCGCGCCCCCCGCGAGGAGCAGCCCGCACCTCAGGATGCCGCGCCGGATCAGGATGGGTCGCGGCAGCCGTGAAATCCGTTGGGAACCAGCGGCTTTCTTTCCCCTCTCCCGCTTGCGGGAGAGGGAAGAATGCGGCCCCGCTTTTTGACTGGAGCAAGGCATGACCCGCAAACTGATCGCCGGCAACTGGAAAATGAACGGCAGCCTGGCCGCCAACGTCGCCCTGGTGCAACCCCTGCTGGCGGGCGTGGGCAGCACGCCAGGCTGCGACGTGGCGGTCTGCGCGCCTGCGCCCTATCTGGCGCAGGTGCAAAGCCTGCTGGCCGGGGCGCAAGCCATTGCTCTGGGCGCGCAGGATGTTTCGCAACACGAAAGCGGCGCGTTCACCGGCGACGTGTCGGCGGCCATGCTCAAAGACTTCGGCGTGCGCTACGCCATCGCCGGCCACAGCGAGCGGCGGCTGCATCAAGGCGAAACCGATATGCAGGTCGCCGCCAAAGCCAAGCGCGCGCTGGCTGCCGGCATCACGCCCATCGTCTGCGTGGGCGAAACGCTGCGTGAGCGCGAAGAGGGCATGACCGAATTCATCGTCAAACGCCAGCTCTCGGCGGTGATTCATCTCAACGGCCACTGCATCAGCGAAATCGTGGTGGCCTACGAGCCGGTCTGGGCCATCGGCACCGGCCAGACCGCCACGCCTGAACAGGCGCAGGCCGTGCACGCCGTGCTGCGCGCGCAACTGAAAGCCGCTACCGGCCACGCCCAGCGCGTGCGTATCCTGTACGGCGGCAGCATGAATGCCGCCAATGCCGCCCAACTGTTGGCGCAGCCCGACATCGACGGCGGGTTGATCGGCGGCGCTTCTTTGAAAGCGCCGGATTTTCTGCAAATAATCGCCGCCGCCGCATGAGAGCGGCGGTGGACATCGTGAGTTTTGGAGTCGTCACATGAACCTGTTGAACAGCCTGCTGCTGGTGCTGCAAATCATCTCCGCGCTGGCCATGATCGGCCTGATCCTGATGCAGCACGGCAAGGGCGCCGACATGGGCGCGGCCTTCGGCAGCGGCGCATCCGGCAGCCTGTTCGGCGCGGCCGGCAGCGCCAATTTCCTCTCCCGCACCACGGCGGGTCTGGCCACCGTGTTTCTGCTTTGCACCTTGGGGCTGGCCTGGTTCGGCAACGCAACCCCGGCGGCGCAGCCATCGGGCGCCAGCGTGCTGGAAACCGCATTACCCGCCGCCGTCCCGGGCGCCTCGGCTGCCGCCTCCGCCAGCGGTGCGGCGGCCATCCCCACCGAGCCGGCTGCGTCAAGCGCCGCCGCATCCGCGCCCGCCGTGCCTGCCTCCGGCGCGGCGCAGATTCCCGGACGCTGAGCTTTGCTCCTTCCATGCTGGCGTGGGCGCGCGGCGGTTGTTTTAATGCTATCATTAAGATAGCTAAATGCCTATATATTGTATGCGTTTACGATATTTTATATCGTAAACGCATACTACATATTGGCATTAAGCTATTAATTCAGGAATTGGCTGGCGGGAGCGCGGGTCTGAACGGCGCAGGTTTGCGCGCATGAGCCGTTGCAGGAGGTGACGTTCATAGAGCGCCCAACGCCAATCGCTAAACTGTTCCCATGTTCGTTCATCTTCGCCTGCACACCGAGTATTCGGTGGTCGATGGCACGGCCCGCATCGACGATGTGGTAGCCGCCGCCGCTGCCGATGGGCAGCCGGCGCTTGCCGTCACCGATCTTGCCAACCTATTTGGCGCCGTCAAGTTCTACCGGGCCGCACGCGCCAAGGGGGTCAAGCCGATTTTGGGGGCGGAGCTGGCGCTACGCGGCGTGGGGGGGGACGGGGAAGCGATTTCGCGCGTGCTGCTGCTGGCGCAAGGCGAGCAAGGCTACCTGAATTTGTGCGAGCTGCTCACGCGCGCCTGGACGCGCGGCGTGGTCAAGGCGCAGGCGGTGGCGCAGTGGGAATGGCTGGCCGAATTGGCGGAGGGATTGATTTTGCTTTCCGGCGCCGCCGCTGGCCCGGTGGGCCAGCATCTGCTAGCGGGTGACGCGGCGCGCGCCGCCGAAGTGGCGCTGCAACTGGCGGGCGCGTTTCCGCAACGCTTTTATTTGGAAGTGCAGCGCGCCGGGCGCGCCGATGACGAGCGCCACCTGGCCGCCGCGGTGCAGCTGGCCGCGCGTCTCAAACTGCCGGTGGTGGCCACGCATCCGGTGCAGTTCGTGCACCCGCAAGATTTTCAGGCGCACGAGGCGCGGGTGTGCATCGCCGAGGGCGAGATTTTGGGCAACCCGCGCCGGCCGCGCCGTTTTACGCCGGAGCAATATTTCAAGTCCGCCGCCGAGATGCAGGCGCTGTTTGCCGATCTGCCTTCGGCGCTGGCCAACAGCGTGGAGATCGGGCGGCGGTGCAGCGTGAGCCTTGCGCTGGGGCAGGCGCGGCTGCCGGATTTTCCGATTCCCGCCGGGCATACGGTGGAGAGTTATTTCCGGCAGGCCGCGCGGCAAGGGCTGGACGAGCGCCTGCTGGCGCTGTACCCCGACGCGGCGGCGCGCGAGCAGGAGCGGGGGCGCTATCTGGAGCGGCTGGAGTTCGAGATTGACACCATTTTGCAGATGGGCTTTCCGGGCTACTTTCTGATCGTCGGCGACTTCATCCACTGGGCCAGAAACAACGGCTGCCCGGTGGGGCCGGGGCGCGGTTCGGGCTCGGGTTCGCTGGTCGCGTATGCGTTGCGGATTACCGACCTCGATCCGCTGCAATACGGGCTGCTGTTCGAGCGTTTTCTGAACCCGGAGCGGGTGTCGATGCCCGACTTCGACATCGACTTCTGCCAGGCCAACCGCGACCGGGTGATCGAGTACGTCAAGGCCAAGTACGGCAAGGACGCGGTCAGCCAGATCGCCACCTTCGGCGCCATGGCCGCGCGCGCGGCCATCCGCGACGTGGGCCGCGTGATGGACATGAGCTACACCTTCTGCGACGGTATCAGCAAACTGGTGCCCAGCAAGCCGGGCAAGCCAGTGACGCTGCAATATCCGCCGCCCGACCTGTCGCGTGAGGAGTGCGAGAAATACGCCATTGCCGCCGAACCGCTGCTGCGCGAGCGCATCGAAAAAGAAGAAGAAGTGCGCACGCTGGTGGAAATGGCGCAGCAGTTGGAAGGCATTACGCGCAACGTGGGGATGCACGCCGGCGGCGTGCTGATCGCGCCGGGCAAGCTCACCGACTTTTGCCCGCTGTACCAGCAGCCGGGCAGCAGCGCGGCCATCAGCCAGTACGACAAGGACGACGTGGAGGCGGTCGGCCTGGTCAAGTTCGACTTTCTGGGGCTGGCCACGCTCACCATTCTCGAAATCGCCAGGGAGCTGATCCGCCGCCGCCATCCGGGGCAGGAAAACTTCGCGTTCGAGAACATCCCGCTGAACGATGCCGCCGTTTACCGGCTCTTTCAGCAGGGCCGCACCGAGGCGGTGTTCCAGTTTGAAAGCGGGGGTATGCAGCGCATGTTGCGCGAGGCCAAACCCACGCGGCTGGAAGACCTGATCGCGCTCAACGCCATGTTTCGGCCCGGGCCGATGGAACAAATTCCCAACTACATCGCGCGCAAACACGGACGCGAGCCGGTAACGTACCCGCACGCGCTGGTGGCCAACATGCTGTCGGAAACCTACGGCATCATGGTCTATCAGGAACAGGTCATGCAGATCGCGCAGATTCTGGGCGGCTACAGCCTGGGCGCCGCCGACCTGCTGCGCCGCGCCATGGGCAAGAAAAAGGCCGATGAAATGGCCGAGCACCGCGCCACTTTCCGCGCGGGCGCGGCCCAAAAGGGCATCGGGCAGGACAAGGCCGACGAAATTTTCGATTTGATGGAAAAGTTCGCCGGCTCCGGCTTCAACAAAAGCCACGCCGCCGCCTATTCGCTGCTGGCCTACCACACCGCCTGGCTGAAGGTGCACTACACGGCGGAGTTCTACTGCGCCAATATGACGGTGGAAATGGACGACACCGACAAGCTCAAGGCGCTGCTTGAGGACGCGCGGCGCGAGGGCATGGCGTTCGAGCCGCCGGACATCAACCGCGGCGGTTACGGCTTCGAGCCGGTGTCCGATCAACTCATCCGCTACGGCCTGGGCGCCATCAAGGGCACGGGGCAGCAGGCCATCGAGGCCATCATCGCCGCGCGCGAAGGGCGCGGGGGCGGCGCCGCCGGCGGCGAGCGCGGGCCGTTCAAAAGCCTGTTCGACTTTTGCAACCGCGTGGATCGCGCCCAGGTCAACAAACGTCCGGTGGAGGCGCTGATCCGCGCCGGCGCGTTCGACACGCTGCACCGCAACCGCGCGGCGCTGGCGGCGGCGCTGGACATGGCTTTTGAATACGCCACGGCCAGCGCCGCCAACGTCAACCAGAGCGGCCTGTTCGATTTGATGGAAGACGGCCACGGCGCCAGCAGCCAGGAGCCGGAATTGCCCCGCGTGGCCCCCTGGAGCGTGAAGGAGCGCCTGTCGCTGGAAAAAACCGCCATCGGTTTTTATCTTTCGGGCCATCTGTTCGACGAAGCCGAGCGCGAGGTGCGCCAGTTCGCGCGCCGGGGCATTGGCGAGCTTGGCGCCAGCCGCGAGCCGCAACTGCTGGCCGGCATCGTGAGCGATCTGCGCCTCATCAACGGTCAGCGCGGCAAGCTGGTCATGTTCCGGCTGGACGACAAAACCGGCGTGATCGAAGCGCGTGTCAAAGAGGCTTTGCTGGCTCGGCACCGCAACCAGCTCAAGGACGACGAACTCATCATCGCCCTGGGCCGCGTGCAGCCCGACCGCTTTACCGGCGGCCTGCTAGCCACGCTCACGCAAATTTGGGATTTGCCCGCCGCGCGCTGCCGCTTCGGCAAGTTTTTGCGCGTGGCGGTGGGTGGCAAACCGCCCGACGTGCGCCGCCTGCTGGCCGAATTTCCGCCCCAGGTGGAAAGCACCGACCTGGGCGACCTGCTGCGCGGCCTGCCGGTGCGCCTGCTGCTGGAGCGCCGCGCCGCGCCGGGTAACGGCCACGCCATCGACGGCGTGACCGCCCAAATCGAACTGGGCGAAAACGCCAAATTCTTCCCCAGCGACGCTGCCCTGGCCGGCTGGATTGCCCAGGCCGACGAGGGACGGGCGACGATCGTTTATGAGTGATATGAGTGATGCGGATCAGTCCCTCTCCCTCTCCCGTTTGCGCGAAGGCTTCTTCTTTCTCCCTCTCCCGCTTGCGGGAGAGGGCAGGGGAGAGGGCCGGTCGCAAGCCGGGGGGCGTTTGTGCGTGCAATGAGCCACATCAAAAAACGTAGCGCCCATCAGCCTTCGGCTGGCCCTCTCCCCAACCCTCTCCCACGGGTGGGAGAGGGAGAAGGTTGTGTGGCCCAAGCCCTGGCCCAGGCGCAAAACGCCGGCCTGCCCCGGCTGGAAGCGCGCATGTTGCTGCTGCATCTGCTGGCGCGCGCCCCGCACGAGCACGCCTGGCTCATCGCCCATGACGGCGCGCCGCTGGACGCCGCTTTGCTGGCGCGCTGGAACGAGCTGATCGCCCGGCGCCTGGCGGGTGTGCCGGTGGCCTACCTTACGGACCGCAAGGCTTTTTACGGGCTTGATCTGCACATAGATGCCCGCGTGCTCGACCCGCGCGAGGACACCGAAACCCTGGTCGATTGGGCCTTGGCGCTGCTGCCCCAAGAGCGGAGCGCGCGCGTGCTCGATCTGGGCACGGGCAGCGGCGCGGTGGCGCTGACGATTGCGCGCCAGCGCCCCGCCGCCCATGTGACCGCCACCGACGCCAGCGCCGCCGCCCTGACCGTCGCGCGCGCCAACGGCGAGCGGTTGAAACTGCCCGTGCAATGGCTGCAAGGCGCGTGGGACGACTGGTTCGCGCCGCTTGCCGATGGCGCAAGCTTTGACCTCATCGTGAGCAACCCGCCCTACGTCGCCGAAGCCGACCCGCACCTGCTCGCCCTGGCCCACGAGCCGCAAAGCGCTCTGGTTAGCGGCGCGGACGGCCTGCGCGACCTGCGCCGCATCATCGCCGCCGCTCCCGCGCACCTGGCCCCCGGCGGCTGGCTGCTGCTGGAACACGGCCACGGCCAGGCGCAAGCCATGCACACCCTGCTTGCGCGCGCGGGTTTCGCTCAAGCGCAATCGCGCCGCGACCTTGCCGGCATCGAGCGGTGCAGCGGGGGAATCTGGTGTTGAGTGCGGTTTTCTTATCTATAGATTTGATAGCTGATTGGCAGGATATAACATGTATTTGCTATATAAAATAGGAATAAATACAATGTTATTCCTTGGCGTAAAGCTATAAATTCTATATTCAGATGTGGGGGCGAAAAATTTTTCGCCCCTACATAAGCGCCAAGTTTCGCATCCGCCGTAAACACTCCGGCCCTATTTTCCTTTTCCGGCCAACAGCGCGCCGACCAGATCGCGGATGGAAACCAGGCCGGCCAGCTGCTCTTCGTCGATCACAGGAAGGTGGCGCAGGTTGGCCTCAGCCATGATGACCAGGCCCGCCCGCACCGTGTGGCGCGGGCAGGTGCGAGGTCATCACCTCCGACAGCAGGGTGCCCTCGGACGTGCGGCCTTTGAGCGCGATCTTGCGGGCGTAGTCGCGCTCGGTGAAGATGCCCGGCAGCGAATCTTCCAGCATCACCAGCACGGAGCTGATGCCGCGCTCGGCTATCAGCTCCAGCGCCTGGCGCACGGTGGCGGTGGCGGCAGCCCGGCCAGCTTGTGATCTTTGCGGGGGAAAGAATGTCGGCAACGGTGGTCATGGTTTGTCTCCTGAAAGTTGTGACGGGTAGTTATTTCCCGGCATCCCGCAGCGCCCGTGCCGCTTCGCCCGCCAGCGTGGGGCCGCGGTAGATGAGGCCGGTGCAGATTTGCACGGCGTCGGCGCCGGCCTGGATCTTCTCGACGGCATCCGCGCCGCTCAAAATGCCGCCCACGCCGATGATGGGAAACCCGGCCCCCAGCGCGGCGCGCAGCGCGCGGATGACGCGGTTGCTGGCCTCGCGCACCGGCGCGCCCGAAAGGCCCCCGGCCTCATCGCCGTGCGGCATGCCTTGCACCGCCTCGCGCGCCAGGGTGGTGTTGGCGGCGATCACGCCGTCGATGCCGTGCTTGCGCAAGGCGGCGGCGATGGCTTGCACTTGCGCTTCATCCAGATCGGGCGCGATTTTCAGGAACAGGGGCACGCGCTTGCCGTGCTCTTGCGCCAATTCGGCCCGGCGGGCGGCGAGCGCGGCCAGCAGCGCGTCGAGCGCGGCGTCGCTTTGCAGGTCGCGCAGATTCTTGGTGTTGGGGCTGGAGATGTTGACGGCCACGTAGTCGGCCCATGGGTACACGCCGGCCAGGCAAGTGAGATAGTCCTGCGTGGCGCGCTCCATCGGCGTGGCGGCGTTCTTGCCGATGTTCAGGCCGAGGATCATGCGTTCGCCCTCGTCCTGCGTGGCTTTGCTGCTATGGAAACGCGAGATGCGCACGTTGTGCACGAAGGCTTGCAGCCCGTCGTTGTTGATGCCCATGCGGGTGATAAGCGCCTGCGCCCGCGGCAGGCGAAACAGGCGCGGCTTGGGGTTGCCCGGCTGCGGCAGCGGGGTGACGGTGCCCACTTCGACAAAGCCGAAGCCCATCGCGCCCAGGGCATCGATGGCGCGGGCGTTCTTGTCCATCCCGGCGGCCAGGCCGACGCGGTTGGGGAACTTCAGGCCCGCCAGTTGCACCGGATCGCTCACGCGCGCATGGCGCCAGGCGCATTGCAGCGGGGTGCCGCCGGCGCGCGCCAACAGGTTCATGGTCCACTCGTGTGCGGTTTCGGGGTCGAGCCGAAAGAGCAGGGGCCGCGCCAGATCGTAGGGGAACAATGCCATCGGATAATTCTTCGTTCGGATGTACCGGAGATTGTCGCAAATGACCCAGATGACCCAGGACCAGATGAAAACCCAGGTCGGCCAGGCCGCGCTGCGGTACGTGCAACCCGGCCAGATCGTGGGGGTGGGCACCGGCTCGACGGTCAACAAGTTCATCGCCGCGCTGGCCGGTATGCCGGAGCCGGTCGCGGGCGCGGTTTCCAGCTCCGACGCTTCCAGCCAACTGCTGCGCGCCGCCGGTATTCCCGTGCTGGATTGCAACCGCGCAGGCGAGCTGGCGGTGTATATCGACGGGGCCGACGAGATCGACGGGCGCGGCTGCATGATCAAAGGCGGCGGCGCGGCGCTCACGCGCGAAAAAATTGTCGCCGCGCAGGCGCGCCGCTTTATCTGCATTGCCGACCAATCCAAGCGCGTGCAGGTGCTGGGCGCTTTTGCGCTGCCGGTGGAAGTGATCCCGATGGCCTTTGAACGCATCCGCCGCCAGTTCGCCGCCATGAACGGCCAGGCCGCGCTGCGCATGAAGGAGGGCAGGCCGCTCGTCACCGACAACGGCCAGCACATTCTGGACGTGCGCGGCCTGCGCATTGACGACCCGCTGGCCTTTGAAACCGAAGTCAACCAATGGCCCGGCGTGGTGACCGTGGGCGTGTTTGCACGCCAGCGCGCGCATGTTTGCCTGCTCGGCACGCCCGCCGGAGTGGAAACGCTGCGGTTTGATTGACCAGGGCAACGGCTTGTTTATTCCGTCCGCGCCCCCTGCGCCAATTCCGCCAGCTTTTTTTCCGCCGCCTCGCGCACATCTTGATGTTCGGCTTTTTTCGCCACAACGGCAAGC
Organism: Burkholderiaceae bacterium; assembly: GCA_031253955.1. Classification (GTDB taxonomy): domain Bacteria; phylum Pseudomonadota; class Gammaproteobacteria; order Burkholderiales; family Burkholderiaceae_C; genus Ottowia. The sequence goes on from JAIRVJ010000140.1 coordinate 36,823, forward strand.
AGCGACGGATCGGTTAGTTTTTTCACGGCGGCTTTGCCCAAGTCGGCGGTGTAGTATTCCCACGGTTCGACGGAGGATCCGTCATCGCCGGGTGTTTCAAGAAACCGGAAACTGCGTTCAAGGTAATAATCGTGCAAGGCGAGATCGGCGAACAGCGCCTGGTGCCGCCGCTCATCCAGTTTTTCAAATGCCAGCCAGCGGGCCTTTCTGTTGATGGCATTTTTTGCCACACCGGCAAGCAGCGTCTGGTCAGCTATTTTGATGATGGCAGCTTCGGATACATCGTCATCGTCATTCTGTTTTGCAACGTCCGCCAGCGCGGCCTGGTGCTGTCCGTCCAGCTTTCTGATCGCCGCCATGCGCACATACTTGCTTTCATCATTTTTTGCAGCCTCGGCAAATACTTCCTGCCACCGTGCATCCAGCTTTCCAATGGCCTCCTGACGCGCCACGGAATTTTTTGCTTTCCTGGCTACGCTGGCCAGCAATGTCTGATCGGTCAGTCTTTTGACAGCCGCTTCGCTTTCATCATAGGAGAGGCGATCATCGCTTTTTGCAATATCCGTCAACAGCAATTGATACAGATTTTCAGCGATGCCTGCGTAGAGGTTCTTGCCGCCGTCACGATCTTCCACGCCATCCGCTGTGATGGCTTGCAATCTCGTAATGGCCTCGCTGCGCTCGTCACGTTTTTTTGCGTTTTTTCCAATATCGGCAAGCAGGGCTTTGTCCGTCATTTTTCTGATGGCTTCCATGCGTATGCGTTGGCGTGACCATGTATCCTGGACCAAGGGAGACGAATTGTAGCCACGGACAATCGTGGCGAACAGCGCCTGATGGGATTCATCCAGTTTTTTCATCGCCTCCACGCGCAGGTTCTCGGACGGGTCGTTCCTGACGATATCGGCGAACAGCCTTTGATGCCGCTCGTCCAGTTTTCCAATAGCCGTTTCGCGCGCTTTCCAATGGGGCGCTTCCTTGGCTATTTTGGCAAGTTTTTGCTGGTCGGTAATTTCGGCGACGGCTTTTGCGCTTTTATCGCCGTCATCGCTTTGCCAGCCCGCCAGCTTGAAGAGTTCCGGTAAAGACATGATGGAAATTTCCCTCTTTATTATTTTACTCGCGCCCGGCGTGCTCTTGACAGGCCTGCGCAACCAGTTGCTATTTGCGCGCCATGATCCACGGCCTGCGCCAATCGGGCGGCAATGGCCGCATGCCCGGCGCGCCCGGTTTCGCGGACTTGTTCACCGGGTGTGCCGCTCACCGGAATTTTCTTTTGCGTTTCATGATCGAGGAACGCCATGCAGATGCTTGACAAAAGCGGCAACACCGCGCCACCGGGCAGGGGCGCGCAGGCGGCGCATGGTATAGTTGACTCTCCAATAAATTAGACACAGACTATACGCCATGTTCAACCAGGAGATCGTCATGGCCTACAGCACCGATTTGAAACAGCGCGTGCTGGCCTATATTGCCGGGGGTGCCAGCAAGGTTGAGGCAGCCAGGGTTTTTGCTGTCTCGCGCGCCATCGTGTACCTATGGCTGCACCAACGCCCCGATCACCAAAGAGGCAAACCTGGCCCCAAAACCGGCCATAAGATCGACCGTGCCAGGCTGGCCCAACTCATCAAAGAGCAGCCCGACTTGTTGCAACGCGAGATGGCCCAAATCATGGAGGTCAGTCCTACTGGCATCTGGCACACGCTCCAAGCCATGAAGATCATCTGTATAGGGGGTTCCACGCCGGAACCGCCGCAATTTTCGTCACCCTCATCCGAGCGATGTTACCCAGCCATGTCAGATTGAACTATACCCTATCCTGATGTCAGATGTTATGCACAGGAAGTGTC
>JAIRVJ010000077.1 GCA_031253955.1 Burkholderiaceae bacterium
GTCGATGCCCTATGGCAGGAGATCGGCCAACTGCTGGATGCTCTCCCCGCAACACAGTGCCGCAATTACTTCGCTTCTTCTGGATTTGTCATCGCATAAATCAAAAATGCTCTAGCGCCACAAACTTTCCGGTTCCAGATGGCGCTTCAGTTCCATGGCATCGTGCAGAACCCGCCCGACGACAACCAGGTCCGATTCCTGACGGTAAATCAGAAAATGGCGAGGATGCCGCACGATCCCGTTGTCGGTGCGGGTGCGTTCCCGGCTCAAGCGCAAATGCCAAGAGCGAACCGCCGCGCCAAGTTCCGGGCGTTCCGTGCTGCCGGGCCGATCCGGTTGCGCGGCGATATCGTGTAACGCTGCGGCGATCAGAGCCTCATAGCGTTTGCGCGCCTCGTCGCCGAATTGTTCGTGCGTCCAGACAAGAATGTCGAGAATGTCCGATTGCGCGGCAGCCGATAGCCGGTATCGAAACATCAATTGGCCGCCTGTGCCTGGCGTGCGGCTCGCAAGCCCAATTGCCCAATGAAGTCTTCGAGCTGGTCATCGTTCACGTCGGTGTAGCGCCCGGCGGCAATGTCCTGCCAGCCTTTGCGAGCGGCCTGCTGGAGCGCCTTGAGCTTGGCGGCCTCGGCGCGTTCGTGTTCTTCGACCAGGCGCAAACCTTCGCGCAGCACCTCGCTGGCGTTCTGGTAACGGCCAGATTGCACCAGTGTTCCGACGAAGTGGTGCTGATGCGCGCTGAGCACTACGTTACGTGTGTGCATTTGATATCGGCTCCTGAAGTTATGGAAGATGGCAGATTATGCCAAGGCCGCCGATTGAAAAGTGTGACTTATTATTTAATAGCTACACGTGATTATTTTTTATGTATTTGAACTATATTTTATACAGAAAATACACAAAATAACTTGGCATACAGCTATCAAAAAAATAATTCCCACTCACGGCGGCAGGCCAGTGGGTTTCATTCGGCGTGGATGTTGGCTTTCTTGATGACGCCTTCCCACAGCACGGTTTCGTTGCGGGTGCGCTCGCGCATGGTGTCGGGGCCGGTGGTCTGGATGTTGTAGCCGTACTGGTACATCCACTTTTTGTATTCGGGGTTTTGCGCGATGGCGGCGTTGGCCTGGTTGATGCGGCTGACGATTTCCTTGGGCAGCCCCTTGGGGCCGATCAGCCCGTACCAGCCGGTCACGGAAAAGTCCTTCAGGCCCGATTCGCTGACCGCCGGCACGTCGGGCAGTTGCGGCATGCGCTCTGGCGAGGAAACGGCCAGCGCGCGCACCTTGCCGCCCTGGATTTGCATAATGGCGGTGCCCGACACGTCGAACATGAAGGAGATTTTTCCGCCCATCACGTCGCTTAGAGCCGGCGCATTGCCCTTGTAGGGAATATGCAGCATCTTCACGCCCGCCATTTGCGCCAGCAGCTCGCCCGAAAGGTGGTTGGTCGCGCCGATGCCCGCCGAGCCGTAGCTCACCGAATTGGGCTGGCTGCGCGCCTGGGCGATCAAATCGCCCACGTTCTGCACCTTCGCGTTCTGGCTGACCAGCAGCACGTTGGCGAAGTCGTACAGGATTTCGATGAAGCTGAAGTCTTCCAGCGGCTTGAAGTTGGACGATTGCTGGATCAGCGGCGTCATCGTCATCGTCGGGCTGGCCACGTAGTAGAGGGTGTAGCCGTCCGGCTGGGCGTTTTTGGTCACGCTGGCCGCCACCACGCCGCTGGCGCCGGCGCGGTTATCGACGACCACCGTCTGGCCCAGTGCCTCGGAGAGAAAGCGCGCGTAGTAGCGCGCCGCCACGTCGGTCGGGCCGCCCGCCGCGTAGCCGATGATGAGGTGAATCGGCTTGGACGGCCAGGCATCGGCGGCCTGCGCGCTGCTTGCGGCTGCAAAAGCGGCAAACGCGGCGGCGGCGAGCAAGGCGCGGCGGGTGGTTGTTTTGGGTGTCATGGGGGTTCCTCTCTCGGTATCCGATGCCATGTATGGCATCGTGCCTTTGCAGGGGCGGAAAACTTTTTATTATCTCTCGTCATTCCCGCCTGCGCGGGACTGACGAAGGGCCAGTCACAGCCCCAGCACCTGCCTGGCCAGAATGTTGCGCTGAATTTCGTTAGCACCGCCGTAGATCATGGCCGAGGTGGCGCCGATCAGCGGCGCGAGGGCGTTGAAGGCCTGGCCGTCCAGGTCCTGGTCGCCCGCCACGGCGCCTTGCTCTTCGCTGGCTTCGACCAGCAGCGCGCCGATGCGGTGGAAGGTTTCGCTGGCCCAGATTTTGAGCAGCGATACCGAGGGCGGCAGCGGCTTGCCGGCCTTGACAAGGTTGGCAAAGCCCGTGTAGGCGGCGGAAAGATCGGCCACGTCCAGCCGCAGCGCGGTGTAGCGTTGCGCGAACACCGGGTCGGCCAGCAGCCGCCGCGCCCCGGCCAGCCGCGCCAGTTGGTCCAGCGCGTATTGCGACTGCCGGGGGCTGCCCAGAAAAATGCGCTCGAAGCCCAGCAGCGCCTTGGCAATGGTCCAGCCGCCGTTGAGCTGGCCCACCAGGTTTTCGGCGGGCACGCGCACGTGGTCGAAGAACACTTCGCAAAATTCCTGCTCGCCCGCCAGCGTGGTAATAGGCCGGATGGTGATGCCCGGTGTGCGCAAGTCGCACAGCAAGAAGCTGATGCCTTGCTGCTTTTTGGCCTGCGGGTCGGTGCGTACCAGCATGAAGATGTGGCTGGCGTCTTGCGCCAGCGTGGTCCAGATTTTCTGGCCGTTGACGATGAAGTGCTCGCCCTGCGCGTCATGCCCCGGCACGGCCTGCGTGCGCAGGCTGGCCAGGTCGGAGCCGGCGTTGGGTTCCGAATAGCCCTGGCACCAGATGTCTTCGCAACTGAGAATGCGCGGCAGAAAACGCTGTTGCTGCTCCGGCGTGCCGTGCTGGATGAGCAGCGGGCCGATCATCACGATGCCCTGGTCGGGCGCGCGCGCCGCACCATATTGCTCCAGTTCCTCGATCCACGCGATCAGCTTGTCGGCGGGCAGCCCCATGCCGCCGTGCGCCTGCGGCCACGCGGGGGCGACCCAGCCTTGCCTGGAAAGCGTCAGGTACCAGTCGCGCGTTTCGCTCCAGCGCGCACGGTGCGAGAGGTAGCGCCGATCCGCCGGATAGTTTTTTTGCAGGAACGCGCGCACCATGCGGCGAAAGTCGGCTTCGGGCATGGCCGCCCAGTCAAAGGTGCGCGGCGGAAATTCGCCTTGCCAGGCCGCGCTTTCATGGGTTTGCGCGGCGGTTTCGGCCTGCGCTGCGTCGTGCTGCTGATAGCGCCGCTGGTGCGCCGTCACGTTGCCCAGCCAGGCCGAAAGGCGCAGCGTGCGCTTGTAAAACAGGCTCAGGTCGCACTCCTGCGTGTAGCCGATAGCCCCGTGCAACTGTACCGCCGCGCGCGAGGCTTGCAGCGCGGCGGCGGCGCAGCGCGCCTTGGCGCGGCTGGCCTCGGCTTCCAGCCGCGCCAAAGGCAGGCCCGCGTCCGCCAGCGCCAGCACTTCGTCCAGCGTGGCGCGCGCCACTTCGAGGTGGATGAACATGTCCACCGCCCGGTGCTGCAACGCCTGAAACGAGCCGATCGGCTGGCCGAACTGCACGCGCGTGCGCAGGTAGGCCAGCGTCTGCTCCAGCATGGCTTGCCCCGCGCCCGCCAGCTCCGCCGCTTGCAGAATTTGCCCGCCCGCCAGCGCGTGCCGCAGCGCGTCGCGCGCCGCGTTGCCCTGCGCCAGCACGGCCGCGGCAGGCAGCGCCACGCGGTCAAAACGCAGCGCGGCGGCGTGCTCGCCATCGGCCAGCCTGGTCAGCGTTTCGGTCACGCCCTGGGTGCCGCGCGGCACCCATAGCAGCACCGTGTCGTCGCCGCCGCGCGCCGAGACCAGCCAGCCGGTGGCGGCGCCGCCGGGCAGCGCCATCATCTTTTCGCCTTGCAGCAGCGCGCCTTGCGGGCCGATTTCCGCGCCGCAGTCCAGCGGCACGTCGCTCAAATCGCCAGCGTTCTCCTGCCAGGCTAGCGCGGGCAGAGCGCGGCCTGCAGCCAGGTCTTGCAGCAGAGCGCGGGCGGGCGCGCTTTCCAGCCGCGCCAGCAGCAGGGCGCTCAGGCCCGCCACGGCCAGCAGCGGCTCTGGCGCCACATGCTCGCCAGCGGCGCGCAGCACCTGCGCCGCGCCCGCCAGGTCAAAGCCCAAGCCGCCCGCCGCCTCAGGCGCCAACATGCCGGGCCAGCCCAGCGCGATCAGGTCGGCCCAGCCCGGAGCTTCGCGCGGCGCGGCCGCGCCGGCGGGTTGTTCCATTAACGCGCGGCAGCGTTTGATGCTGCCGCTGCGAGTGAAATAGTCAAGCGCCGCCGCGCGGATGGCGGCCAGTGATTCGTGATCCATAGTGCCCGCGAGCTTGCCAGAACACGGCCCGATGCGGTATTTGCCTTTGCCGAAGGGAGGGTTTGGCGGTTGTTGACGTGGCTGGCGGCGAACCACTTGACGGATTCGTGGCATTGTTCTATAATTCAAGAATTATTGGATAATTGCCCAATGGAAACCAAAACCGCCACCACCGTCTTTGAAGTCATGGCCTCTGAGGCCCGGCTCGCCGTCTTCCGGTTGCTGGTCAAACACGCGCCGGAGGGCCTGGTTGCCGGCGACATTGCCCAGATGCTGGGCATCCCCAAAACCAATCTTTCCTTCCACCTGAAAGCCCTTGTCCACGGCAAGCTCGCCAGCGTGGAGCGCGAGGGCCGCAATACGCGCTACAAGGCCAACATCCCCCTGATGCTGGAAACCATCGCCTACCTGACGGACGAGTGCTGCGCCAGCCACCCCGACGAGTGCCGCAGCTTTCGGGCGGCCAGCCAGGTTGCGCCGGAATTTTTGCCGCCCCGGTAAAGACCACACACCATCACGCGCGATGAAGGAGCAGCCATGAAAACCCTTGATATCGATTTTCTCTATCTTGACCTGAATAAGTTCTTTGCGGGCGTAAGTTGCTGTTCTAATAGTGGTTGCCTCTGCGATAGCACACAACCCGGTAAAAAAGCGGAGGCTGATAAATGAGCGATGGAGAAAATATTATCCAGGGCCGCAGCCCTGCGCCGGAGGCGGCGCCTCCTCTCCTTTCTCCCGTTGACAACGCCCGATCGTGGAACCACCGCTATATTGCCAGCATCGCCAGTCTTGCCGCGCTCTGGGGGCTGGCGTATGACTACATATTGCCAGGCTCGCAATGGCTGACTTACGATGGCTTGGGTATTGCTAGAGATTCCCATCTTGGCGCGTCCGTCGAATTCTTTTTCTACGATACGGCCAAGATTCTGCTCTTGCTGACGGCCTTGATTTACGGCGTGGCCTGGATCCGCGCTTCCATGAATGTGGAAAGGGTACGCGACTATCTGGCGGGCAAAGGCCGTGGCCTGGGGTATTTTCTGGGCGCTCTGTTCGGCGCGGTCACGCCGTTTTGTTCCTGCTCAAGCGTGCCCTTGTTCATAGGCTTTACCACGGCGCGCATTCCCATCGGGGTGACCATGTCTTTCCTCATCACCTCGCCGCTCATCAACGAGATTGCGGTGGTTCTACTGTGGGGGCTGCTCGGCTGGAAATTCACGGTGATTTATGTGGCGGTGGGCATGTCCGCAGGCATGATCGGCGGCGTTTTTATGGACGGCATCAAGGCGGGCCGCTGGCTGCGGCCGTTCCTGCTTGAAGTCCTCGGCAAGACGCCCGCCTATCAGCACGTCAGCGAAAGCGGCGAAGTCAAAAAACTGACCGCAAGGCAGCGTCACGCTTTCGCCTACGGTGAAACGGCCACGATTTTCAAGCGCGTCTGGATATGGGTCATTATCGGGGTCGGCATTGGCGCGGCCCTGCATGGTTTCATACCAGACAACTGGTTTGCCGAAAACCTCGGAGCCGGGGAATGGTGGTCGGTTCCCGCCGCCGTGTTCGTGGCGATTCCCCTTTATTCCAACGTGACCGGCATTATCCCCATCATGCAGAGTTTGCTTGTCAAAGGGCTGCCCATCGGCACGACGATGGCGTTTTGCATGAGCGCCGTGGTTGCCAGCCTGCCGGAAGTGATGATGCTGCGGCAGATCATGACCATCAAGCTGCAAGCTTCATTCATCCTCTATCTGTGGATCATTCTCACCCTCGTCGGCTGGCTGTTCAACCTGGCCGGCCCCTATATTGTTTAATCTAACTGGAGAAAGAAAATGGAAATCAAGATATTCGGCCCCGGCTGCGCACGCTGCGCGGAAACGGAAAAGCTCATCAAGGAAGCCGCCGCCGCCCAAGGCGGGAACATCACCGTGCAAAAGGTGTCCGATCTCAAGGAAATGATGGCCGCCGGTATTATGTCCACCCCGGCGGTCGCCGTGGACGGCGTGGTGAAATCCACCGGCAGAATTCCTGCCATGGAAGAAGTGGCGGCCTGGATTAGCGGCGGTTCTTGCGCAGCCCCTTCAAGCTGCGCGCCGGATTCCGGGTGCTGTTGCAGATAACCAGCCTGACATGGCGAAGAGCGCCGCTTCAGCGTTACGCGCCGCATTTGCCTTTGCCGAAGAGGGGGTTTGGCAGTCACTGAGCCGCGCTGGCGGCGGCGAGATAGATTCGGGGGCCTTCGGCGTTGGGCGTTTGGCGTGCACGCCATGGCCCAACACCCAACGCTTGACCGCTACAAGGATGAACCATGACTGACGACGCCCTGAACATCGAACATCTGCGCGGCTGGATCGGCCGCACCGAGCAGGTGGACGATGAAATTGCCGCCGTGCCGTTGCGCGGGCTGGCCGCGGCGCTGGAATGCGAAGGCTCCGCGCCCGCGCGCGGCGACGTGGCGCCACCGCTGGGCCACTGGCTGTATTTTTTGCCGCAGGCGCCGCAAAGCCAGATCGGGCCGGACGGGCATCCGCGGCGCGGCGATTTCCTGCCGCCGGTGCCGCTGCCGCGCCGCATGTGGGCGGGCGGGCGGCTGCAATGGGAGCCGGGCAATCCGCTGCGCGTGGGCGATGCGGCGCGCCGGCTTTCGCGCATCGAATCGGTCACGCACAAAAGCGGGCGCTCCGGCCAGATGGTGTTCGTGCTGGTGCGCCACGAGGTGCACAACGCACGCGGCCTGTGCCTGAGCGAAGAGCAAGACCTGGTTTACCGTGCCGCCGCCAACCCCGCCGATCCCGCGCCCGTGCCCACGGCGGCTGAAACCGGCGCGCCCTGGCGGCGCGAGATCACGCCAAGCAGCGTGCTGCTGTTTCGCTACAGCGCGCTCACGCTCAACAACCACCGCATTCACTACGACCGCGATTACGCGACCGGGGTGGAAGGCTACCCCGGCTTGGTGGTGCAAGGCCCGCTGATCGCTACTTTGCTGACCGATCTGGCGCGCCGCCATGCGCCGGGGCGCGCCATGCGGCGCTTTGAATTCCGCGCCGTGCGGCCCACGTTTGAGGGGCATCCGTTTTTTGTTAACGGCGCGCCTTCCGCCGATGGCCGCTCGGCCAGCCTGTGGGCCAGCGACCACGAGGGCTGGCTGACTATGCAGGCCACGCTTGCTTTTGAATGAAACGGAAGAGAACTGTCTGCATGACTTTTTCCCCGCCGTTCCAGCGAAAGCGCATAAGCGTTAACTCAATAATTCAACCGCTGGCGAGCCAGGCTTTTGCTCCTTCCCCTGCGGACGGGGGAAGGTTGGGATGGGGGGCAGCGGCGCATCGCAAAACCCAGTGCTCATTCCAGTGCCGTGCCGCCCCCACCCCAGCCCTCCCCCGCGCACGGGGGAGGGAGCAAAGGCGGATACGCCTATGCGTCTGCGCGGGAATGACGATGACTGGCATGACGGCAAATTACGAAATTCATAGCTCTTTACCTTGGCATATTATGGTTTTATATTATTTTTAATATCAAAAATTATATATTACCAAGGTATTCTGTTCCTATTTTAATAGCAACCGCAACCACCCATGAAACCCACCGACCGCCACCACGACATCCGCGACGCCATCCGCGCCCTGTGCGCCGAATTTCCGGGCGAATACTTCCGCAAGATCGACGAGCAGCGCGGCTACCCCGCCGAATTCGTTGACGCGCTCACCAAGGCCGGCTGGCTGGCCGCGCTGATTCCGCAAGAATACGGCGGCTCCGGCCTGGGGCTGACCGAGGCCTCGGTCATCATGGAAGAAATCAACCGCGCCGGCGGCAACTCCGGCGCTTGCCACGGCCAGATGTACAACATGGGCACGCTGCTGCGCCACGGCTCGCCCGCGCAAAAGCAGCACTACCTGCCCAAAATCGCCAGCGGTGAGCTGCGCCTGCAATCCATGGCCGTGACCGAACCAACCACCGGCACCGACACCACCAAGATCAAAACCGCCGCCGTCAAAAAAGGCGACCGCTACGTGGTCAACGGCCAGAAGGTCTGGATTTCGCGCATCCAGCATTCCGACCTGATGATTCTGCTGGCGCGCACCACGCCGCTGGCGGAGGTCAAGAAAAAGTCAGAGGGCATGTCGATCTTCATCGTCGATCTGCGCCAGGCCGTCGGCCACGGCCTCACGGTGCGGCCCATCCTCAACATGGTCAACCACGAGACCAACGAACTGTTTTTCGAGAACCTCGAAATCCCGGCGGAAAACCTCATCGGCGAGGAAGGCAAGGGCTTCAAATACATCCTCGACGGCCTGAACGCCGAGCGCACGCTGATCGCCGCCGAATGCATCGGCGACGGCTACTGGTTCATCGACAAGGTCAGCCACTACGTCAAAGAGCGCCAGGTCTTTGGCCGCCCCATCGGCCAGAACCAGGGCGTGCAATTCCCCATCGCCGAGGCGCACATCGAAATCGAAGCCGCCAACCTCATGCGCTACGAAGCCTGCCGGCGCTTCGACGCGCACGAAGACTGCGGCGCGCAAGCCAACATGGCCAAGTACCTGGCCGCCAAAGCCAGTTGGGAAGCGGCCAACGCCTGCCTGCAATTTCACGGCGGCTTCGGCTTCGCCTGCGAATACGACGTGGAACGCAAATTCCGCGAAACGCGGCTGTACCAGGTGGCACCCATTTCCACCAACCTGATTCTGAGCTACGTGGCCGAGCATGTGCTGGGATTACCACGGAGTTTTTGAATGCGCCCCCTCGACGGCATCACCGTCCTCGCGCTCGAACACGCCATCGCCGCCCCGTTTTGCACGCGCCAGTTGGCTGATCTGGGCGCGCGCGTCATCAAGGTGGAACGCCCCGGCAGCGGCGACTTTGCGCGCGCTTACGACACGCGGGCGCGCGGTCTGGCCTCGCACTTCGTCTGGACCAACCGCTCCAAGGAAAGCCTCACGCTCGATGTCAAGCACCCCAAGGGGCAAGAAGTACTCCAGCGCCTCGTCGCGCAGGCCGACGTGCTGGTACAAAACCTTGCTCCCGGCGCGGCTGCGCGGCTGGGTTTGTCTTACGAGGCGCTTGCGCCCGCGCACCCCCGGCTCATCGTCTGCGACATCTCCGGCTACGGCGACGACCCCGCGCGCCCCGGCCCCTACCGCGACAAAAAAGCCTACGACCTGCTCATCCAGAGCGAATCGGGCTTTCTCTCCGTCACTGGCACGCCCGGCGAAATGGCCAAGTCCGGCTGCTCCATCGCCGACATCGCGGCGGGCATGTACGCCTACAGCACCATCCTCGCGGCGCTGCTGCAACGCGGCAAGACGGGGCAAGGCTGCCGCATCGACGTATCCATGCTCGAAAGCATGGCCGAGTGGATGAACTTTCCGCTCTACTACACGCTTGATGGCGCCCCGCCGCCGCCGCGCACCGGCGCCGCGCACGCCACCATTTACCCTTACGGCCCCTTTCCTTGCGGCGACGGCAAAACGGTGATGCTCGGTCTGCAAAACGAGCGCGAATGGCAGGTGTTTTGCGACAAGGTACTGGGCCAGCCCGCACTGGCCGGCGATGCGCGCTTTGCCTCCAACACACTGCGCGTGCAGGCGCGCCAGGCGCTGCGCGCGTTGATCGTGCAAGCCTTCGAGCCATTCACCGCCGAACAGATCGCGCAACGGCTGGACGCCGCGCAAATCGCCAACGCGCAGGCGCGCACCATGCCGGACGTATGGGCGCACCCGCAACTGGCCGCGCGCCAGCGATGGACCCAAATAGGCAGCACCGCCGGCCCCCTGCCCGCCCTGCTACCGCCCTCCCTTCCCGCCCAATGGCAGCCGCGCATGGACGCCGTGCCTGCGCTGGGCGCGCATACCGAGGCGATCCTGGCGGAAGCTGGCTACGCGGCAACAGACATCGCGGCGCTGCGGGCGGATGGGGTGGTGTAATTCCATTTCTCAATCAATCGAGTACGCGAAGGCGAAGCGCAGACAGTGCTGTTGCACGGCAAGCGAAGCCGACAAAGTAATCGGTTGATTTAGAAATGGAATAACCCATGCCACTTTCACATGTCGATCATCCACGCAAGGCGTTCCAGCGAGCGCGGGCCTGATGGCTGGCGGAAACGTCTCCTCGGCCGCCGCTCATTTTTGCTAGCACTGGCGCTGCCGGCTGTCTGCACGGCGGCGCGGGCGAGCGCGGGCGGCCTGCTCGCGCTGGTTCGGGCCGCGCGCAGCCAGATCGGCGTGACGCTGCGCTACGACCCGGCCTACACGCCCCTGGCCTATCCGGGCGGCGACGTGCCGCCCGAGCGCGGGGTGTGCACCGACGTGGTCATCCGCGCCTACCGCAAGGCGTATGGCTGCGATCTGCAACGCCTCGTGCACGAGGACATAAGCCGGGCCTTTTCGGCCTACCCCAAAACCTGGGGCATGAAGCGGCCCGACAGCAACATCGACCATCGCCGCGTGCCCAACCTGCAAGTTTTCTTCGAGCGCCAGCGGGCGCGCCTGCCGGTCAGCGAACGCGGCGCGGACTATCTGCCCGGCGATCTGGTCACGCAGATGCTGCCGGGCAACCTGCCGCATATCGTGATCGTCTCCGACCGGCGGCGCGGCGACGGCCTGCCACTGGTGATCCACAACATCGGCCAAGGCGCGCGCGAGGAAGACTGGCTGCTTGGCGCTCCTTTAACAGGGCACTACCGGTTCGCTCCGCCGCAACCAGCATGAAAAGCGCGAATGCGCTTGCCGCACCGGCATTTGCAGACGGCCCGGCAGCGGCGGCGTGCGCGGCGCGAATTTGGGGAGCGCCTGATCCGTCAGATCCCTGCCATCGGCGTCCCTGCTCCATCACCATGGACAAAACCGCATGGCATACCTTGGCCGCCATCACAATGGCCGAACCGTTCCATGCGTGGCGCGCGCCAAAATGCTGGCAAGATACCCCCGCACCCAACGATTGAACCCGCCCGCAACATGCCCGCCGCACCTGCTCCCGCCGCATCCCGCCAAAGGCGCTTTGCCGTGGCCGTTGCTTGTATGGCGCTGCTG
>JAIRVJ010000093.1 GCA_031253955.1 Burkholderiaceae bacterium
TCGCCGTCGCGCCCTGGGTGTAGGCCGCGCCTTGCGGTTGAGCGGTGATGGTGGGCGCTTGCGCGTCTGTGGCCGCCGGCGGGTTGACCGTTACCGTCGCCACATCGCTGGCGAGCGGGGTCGCGCCCGCCGCGTTGACCACGCAGTAGTAGTAATACGTTCCCGCCGTCAGCGTCGTCGGAATGGTGAAGCTCGCGCCCTGCTCGCCCGCGAGCAACGCCCCGCCGGTGTTACTGGCCGTTGTGTTGCTGTACCACTGGTACGTCAGGGTGCCGCTTGGGTTGACCGTCGCTCCTATGGTCAGGCTGCCTGTGATCGCGCCCTCGGTCACCGTCACGTTCTGCGGTTGCGTGGTGATGGTGATGGTTGCCGCCGGTGGCGTTCCTGACGTGAACGACGCCGCGATGGTGTGGCTGGCAGTGACGTTCGTGAACGTGTGGCTGCCGCTGGCGACGGCTGCGGGATTATTGGCGCCGTCCACCTGCACCTGATCGATGGAATAGCCGCTATCTGGCGTGATCGTGAACGCGGCATCGGCGCCGCTGCTGACGGTGACAGTGCCGCTGGGCGCGATGCTGCCGCCGGTGTCTGCCGAAGCGGTGATGGTGTAAAGCGGGATGGATGCGGGCGCAAGGTTGCCCTGATAGCCGCCTTCGCCAACGCTGGAACCACTGGTGTAGTTGAGGCTGTCAAAAACGCCGCCCGCGCCGCCGGTGGCGTTGATGGTGCCGGTGGTGACAATCGAGATCGTGCCCGCCGCAAGCGGCGAGGTGTCGGCGGTGCCGCCGGAGCCGATGCCGGCGCCGCCGCCGTTGTCGTTGCCGGCGCTGCCGATGGCTTTCACCGAGGCGTTGCCGCTGATGGTGATTGTGCCGCCCGTAGTCTCGGCGCCGCCGCCGATGCCGGCGGCGCCGCCGCCGTAGTCACCGGCGCCGCCGGTGGCGGTTACATGGGCATTGCCACTGATGGCGATGGTGGTGGTATCGCCGTCGCCGTAAATGCCGGAGCCGATGCCGGCGCCGCCCTGGTCTCCGCCGGTGGCGCTGACCGTGCCGCCGGTGATGGTGATGTTGCCGCCATAGCCATAATAATAGGCGCCGCCAATGCCGGCGCCTTGGCTGCCGCCGGTGGCGTTGACCGTGCCGCCAGTGATGGTGATATCGCCGGCATCGCCCGTCATGCCGGCGCTGCCGATGCCGGCGGAGTAGCCATTGCCGGTGGCGTTGACCGTGCCGCCCGTGATGGTGATGGGGCCGCTACTGTACGTGCCGCCGCCGATGCCCGAAGCGCCGCCGCCGCCTCCGCCGCCTCCGATGACGATGGCGTTGACCGTGCCGCCGTTGATGGTAATGGTGACGCCGTTATCGTTGTCGTTGTTGTAGTTGTAGTTGCCGCCGCCGATGGCCGGGTAGCTACGGCCGCCGATGGCGTTAATCGTACCGCCGTTGATGACGATGGCGCCGCCGTGGTTCCCGTCCCCAATAGACGAAATGGAACTGCCGATGCCGGTACTGCCGGAGCCTTCGTTGTTGCCGGTGGCGTTCAGAACGGCGTTGGGACCGTTGCTGTCAATGGTCAGCGTCACATCATCGTCAACCTGGATGGCCGTGGTGCTGTAGCCGCCGGTGATGGAGTTGACCGAGCCGCCGGCCAGCATCAGCGTGACCTGGGCGCCGGTTTGCAGCCACAGCGGGCTTTGACTGCTGCCTCCTCCTGGAATGACCATGTTGTTCAGCGTGAGGGTGGCTTTGGCGCCGGGTTCGACTGCGATGGAGCAGCCGTAGCCGCACCCGGTGTACCCGCCGACGCTGCCGTCGCCGGTAATGATGACGTTGGCGCCATCGAGGATGGTGTACCCCGTGGTCTGGTCAAGCGTCCAGCCGGCGCCCGCCGATGGCGGGTCGGGGTCACTCAGGTCGATCACGTTGCCGCCGGGCGCGCACGAGGCTTGCCAGGCCAGCTTGGGGTAGCTGCCGGGCAGCATGCACCACGTGCCCGGAAAGTCCCAACTGGCGGGCGCGCCGGCGCTGTTGCCGGTGTCGGTGGTAAAGGTGGCCTGCTCCTGCATCTGGTCCGTGGTTTTGCCGGTGACGCCCGCAACGCCGGGGACGTTGCCCACGCCATCGGCTGGCGCCTGCGCGGTGGAATCGGTATCAAAAAAGCTGGCGGTGATGGCACCGCCGCCTTGATGGCCCACCAGCCCGCCCACATCGCTGTCGCCGCTGACGGCGCCGCCGGCGTAACTGTTGGTGATGCCGCCGCCCTGATAGCCCACCAGCCCGCCCACCTGGGTAGTGCCGCTGGCGCCGCCCAGGTAGCCCCAGCTGCCGCTGGCGCTGCCGCCGCCAGCGTAACTGTTGGTGATGTTGCCGCCGCTGTCCTGATGGCCGGCCAGCCCGCCAACCTCGCTGTCGCCGCTGACAGAGCCAGTGGCGTAGCTGCTGGCGATGCTGCCGTTTTGATAGCCCGCCAGCCCGCCAATTGCGCTGGAAGAGCCGTAGACGTCGCCCGTGGCGTGGCTGTTGGTGATGCTGCCTGCGTCCTGATGGCCCACCAGCCCGCCCACTTCGCTGTCGCCGTTGACGGGGCTGCCGCCGGCGTAACTGTTGGTGATGTCGCCGTGTTGATAGCCCGCCAGCCCGCCAATTGCGCTGGAAGAGCCGTAGACGCCGCCCGTGGCATGGCTGTTGGTGATGCTGCCCGCGTCCAGGCGGCCCACCAGCCCGCCCACTTCGCTGTCGCCCATGACGCCGTAGCTGCCGCTGCTAGCGTAACTGTTGGCGATACCGCCGCTTTGATAGCCCACCAGCCCGCCAATCCGGGAAGAGCCGCTGACGCTGCAGGTGGCGTAGCTGTTGGTGATGGCGCCGCCTGCGTCCAGGCGGCCCACCAGCGCGCCCACTTCGTCGCCGCCGGTGATGGAGCAAGTGTCGTAGCCCGGGGGGGTGTCGCTGCTGATGGTGAGGACGACATGGCTGTTGGTAATGGCGCCTGCGTCCAGGCGGCCCACCAGCGCGCCCACGGTACCGCCGCCGGTAATACCTCCACCGAACACGCTTATGCCCACGCCCAGATTGGCAATGACCGCGCCGCTGGCGTACCCGAACAGGCCGGCGTAGCTGGCGCTGTCGCGATAAATCATCAGCCCGTTGATCGTGTGCCCCGCGCCGTCGAAGTTGCCGGTGAACGGGGTGGCTGCGGTTCCAATCGGATTCCAGTACGCGCCGCCGTTGTAGCCGGGACCGTCGTAGGAAAGAAGGTAATCGGTCAGGTCGATATCGCCCGCCAGTTTGTAGTACAGGCCCAAGCCGTTGCGCACCGCGTTCAGATCGGCGGCGTCTTCGATGATTTTTGCCTGCGCGGCCGATGAACCGTCGCCGCTGCCGGGGCCAAAGCTGCCATTGACCGCCCGCGCCGGCAGGCTGAAAGCAGCCAGCAGCCCCAACGACAGAGCGAAAGCGCAAAGCAAGCGCCAGAATGGATTCCCGCCCTCGCGGGAACACCAAGGAGAAAAAAGCCGCGAGGAAAACTGCCGCCAGCCCGGAAAAGGCGAAAGTCGCCAAGGCGACGCGGGAAAAGCAGGGTTTATGAAGAAATTCTTACAAAATGCAACATTTGGGGTATCCGTTACATTTTGTGACATAATCATCTCCGTGAGCATTTCAAGTTCCTTGGCGCGTCAGGCGCAACGCAGCGCAGAATAATGCCTTTGCGCGGCGCGCGCAATAGATATAAATCAAATTTTACGCTGTCATACAACGGTTTGTCTCATGCGGGAGACAAGATTCCTGTTCTAATAGCTGCTTGCCAAGTAATAATATGATTTTACTGGATAAAAATACCAAAAACACATGCAGTATATTCGTAGATAGCTATTAAAAATTGAGCGTTGCGCGTGATGAGGCATGGCGATTGCGTCTAGAGCGGTTTTGGTTTAGTTGATGACACTTTTTCTTCCGGGAATGGGGGGAAGAAAGCCGACGGTTGTAGGGGCGAAAAATCTTTCGCCCTTCCCACGGCGAAAGAGCGTGGCGCCTTGAATGAGGCGCTGCCGGGCGAAAAATCTTTCGCCCCTACAAGGCAGCGCCTGCCACCCATAGAGGTGTCAGCATTTGAACCAGAACCGCTCTAACTTCCATTTAAACCAGCCCTTTGGATTTCGACGCGGCAGATGATTCCCGTGCCTTCGGCAGGGGCGAAAAATCTTTCGCCCTGCGGCGTCTTCCTGCCAGCGCCGCCGCTTTTTTGAGCGCAAGGGCGAAAAATCTTTCGCCCCTACATCCGCGCTCCATCGCCAGCTTGTTGATTCTTAAGAGCCTGTTCAAAATCTCATTCTTGCTTGATTGGCGGCCTGTTGACTCCCTCCCCCCGCACGCGGGGGAGGGTCGGTGCGGGGGCGCACGGCGCTGAAACAGGCGCTGGGTTTGCGATGCGCCGCTGGCCCCCATCCCAGCCTTCCCCCGCGTGCGGGGGAAGGAGCAAGCCGACTTCACGCCCAGAGCTTTCGCCATTGCCTTTCCCCGCGCGCGGGGAAAGGAGCAAGAGCCAAGGTTGCGCCGGCAATTTGCCGATGCCAGAAATCAAGCTGGCGCCTATGCGGGCTGGCGAGAATGACGCCAAACGCTTGACCCGAAACGCTCCGCCAAACTACCACGCCCGCGCCAGTTGGGCGAAGCCGGCGGGCGCTCTTTTTTCGTCGTCGAAGGTGACGATTTCATACGCCGCCTCGTCGGCCAGCAGGGCGCGCAGCAGGCGGTTGTTGAGGGCGTGGCCGGAGCGGAAGGCGCTGTAGGCGGCCAGTATGGGGCGGCCGGCGCAGTACAGGTCGCCGATGGCATCCAGAATTTTGTGTTTGGCGAATTCCTCGCCGTAGCGCAGGCCATCGCTGTTGAGGACTTTGCGCTCGTCCATGACGATGGCGTTGTCCAGCCCGCCGCCCAGCGCCAGGCCGCTGGCGCGCATAGTTTCCACGTCCTTGCTGAAGGCGAAGGTGCGCGCGCGGGCAATGTCGCGGCTGTAGCGGCCGCTGCCCATGTCGAACTGCACGCTTTGCGCGGTGGAATCGACCGCCGGGTGGCGAAAGTCGATCTCGAAGCTCAGGGTAAAGCCGTGGTGCGGGGCCAGCCGCGCCCATTTGAGTTGGCCGCCCTCGCCTTCGCTGACTTGCACCGCGCGGCGCACGCGCAGAAAACGCTTGGGCGCCGCTTGCAACGCGATGCCGGCGCTTTGCAGCAGATAAACGAAGGAGGAGGCGGAGCCGTCCAGTATGGGGACTTCTTCGGCGGTGATGTCCACGTACAGGTTGTCCAGCCCCAGGCCGGCGCAGGCCGATAGCAGATGCTCGACGGTGCGCACGCGCACACCGCAGCCGCTGGCGAGGGTGGAGGCCAGCCGCGTATCGGTGACGGCTTGCGCGCCGACCGGCACGTCCACCGGCTCGGTGAGGTCGATGCGGCGGAACACGATGCCGGTATCGGGCTGGGCGGGCCGCAGCGTCAGTTCCACCCGCTCGCCGCTATGCAGCCCGACGCCGACGGCGCGGGTGAGCGATTTGAGGGTGCGCTGGGCGAGCATGGCGTGGCGGCAGTTCAACCGGCAATCGCCTCATACTTGGCGGTGATCAGGTTCAGCTCTTCCAGAATGCGCTCGCTGGTGGTGGCTACGTCTCTGTCAGCGCGCGCTCCCTGAATGCGGCCGTCGATGGAAGCTTCGTAAAAGACCCACTGCTGCTCGGCCAGGGTCAGTTCCTGCCTGATGCCAGAGGTGTTCTGCGGCGCGTGCACCAGTTCATCCAGGCCCGCGATGAATTCCTTGTGTGCGGTTGCAAGATCGAAGGCGGTGTCGGTGGCGATGCCAAACTTGCTGAAATAGAACGCGCGCGCCATGCGCTGCGAAAGCATGCGCTGACGCCCCGCGATATTTACGAGGTGCCCTTGCGGCGTGGCCATTCGCTTCTCATACAACAAGGTCAGGGCATGAGCGCGTTGCAGGGTCTGGTCGCCGCTCGCGTAAACGGGCGCGGCGTTTTCCTTGCTGGGCGGCAGCGCCAAGTCGCGCTTGTAGTTTTCCCACGCTTGCGCCAAGGCTGCAACGGCAGCGGTGATTTCAGGCGTTGGAGTGGTTTTTTGCAGTTCGCCCAGTTGACTGATGAACAGCGCTTCGGACTGCTTGCGGATTTTCGCCGCCATTTCGGGTTCGACGCCAAGCGCCAGCATCGCCCAAGCCTTGCCCAGGCGCTGCGACAACATGCGCTGACGTCCGGATTTGTTGATGGCCGAAGGCAAGGGCAGCGCCTCGGCGCTTTCCGCCGCGCGGGCAGTTTCCGGAACGCGGACGGGGGGAATCGCCCACGCCAGCGGAGCGAACGCCGAGCAGCCGGCCACCGCCAGCGCGCCAGTTCCCAAACGCCGTCTTGAAAAATCCATGGTCATGATGAATGTGCCCTTGAGTCAATACAGCGCACGGCAGGCCGTGGCGCAAACAATCGAGATGCGCGATTTTAAATTTTTCATGAGGAGAAAAAAGTCACACCAGCCGCCTGCCGCCCGACTTTTGTTATTCTTACTTGTTTACGCCTGACGCGCCATGAACTCTCCCCTGCCAGCCTCCCCCGCACGATCCGATCCGCTGGCGCGCATTCGCCGCGACGTGCAAGGCATGCACGCCTACGCGGTGCAGGACGCGGCGGGGCTGGTCAAGCTCGACGCGATGGAAAACCCCCACACGCTGCCGCCGCAGTTGGCGCGCGCGCTGGGCGAGCGTTTGGCGCAGGTGGCGATTAACCGCTATCCCGGCCCGCGCGTGGAAGATTTGAAAACGGCGCTGGCACGCTACGCGGGCCTGCCCGAAGGCTGGGCGCTGATGCTGGGCAATGGCTCCGATGAACTCATCGGCCTGCTGGCGATGGCGTGCGACGTGCCGGGCGCTGCCATCCTCGCGCCCGCGCCCAGCTTCGTGATGTACGCGATGAGCGCACAGTTGCAGGGGCTGGCGTTTCATGGCGTGCCGCTGACTGATCGCTTCGAGTTGGACGAGGCGGCGATGCTGGACGCCATCGAGCAGCACAAGCCTGCGCTGCTGTACCTGGCCTACCCCAACAACCCGTCCGCCAATTTGTGGGATGCGGGCGCGATGGCGCGCCTGATCGCGGCGCAGACCGCGCAAGGCGGGCTGGCGGTGGTGGACGAGGCGTATCAGCCCTTCGCCGCGCATAGCTGGATCGAGCGCGTGCGGCAGGAACCGGCAGGCGCGGACAGCGTGCTCATCATGCGCACGCTCTCCAAGTACGGGCTGGCGGGCGTGCGCATCGGCTATTTGATGGGCCAGGCAGAGCTGATCGCGCAGATCGACAAGGTGCGCCCGCCCTACAACGTGAGCGCGCTCAATGCCGAGTGCGCGCTATTCGCGCTAGAACATGCCGATGAGTACGCGCGGCAGGCCGCGCAGGTCAAGGCCGAGCGCGCCCGGCTGCTGGCGGCGCTGGCGCAGATGCCGGGCGTCACGGCCTACCCAAGCCAAGCCAACATGATTTTGGCGCGCGTGCCCGACGCGGCGCGCGCTTTTGCCGGCATGAAAGCGCGCGGCGTGCTGGTCAAGAACGTCTCCGCCATGCATCCTATGCTGGCCAACTGTCTGCGCCTGACGGTCGGCGCTAACGGCGAGAATGTGCAAATGCTGACCGCCCTGCAAGCCTGCCTATGACTACCGCTTCTTCTTCCCCCGCGCCGCTGCCGCCCCGCGTGGCCGAAGTCCACCGCCAAACGGCTGAAACGCGGATTACCGTGCGCCTGAACCTGGACGGCGCGGGCCGCGCCGAAATTGCCACCGGCATCGGTTTTTTCGACCACATGCTCGAGCAGATCGCGCGCCACGGCATGATCGACCTGCACGCGCAAGCCCAGGGCGACCTGCACGTCGATGCCCACCACACGGTGGAAGACGTAGGCATCGCCATCGGCCAGGCGGTGCGGCAAGCGGCGGGCGACAAAAAAGGCATCACCCGCTACGGCCACGCTTACGTGCCGCTGGACGAGGCGCTCTCGCGCGTGGTGATCGACTTTTCGGGCCGCCCCGGGCTGATCGACAGCGTGGCGTTCACCAGCGGCGCAATCGGCACGTTCGACACGCAACTGCTGCGCGAATTTTTCCAGGGCTTCGTCAACCACGCCTTCGTCACGCTGCACATCGACAACCTGAAAGGCGGCAACGCGCACCATCAGGCCGAAACCGTTTTCAAGGCGTTCGGGCGCGCGCTGCGCATGGCGCTGGAGCGCGATCCGCGCGCGGCGGGGCAGATTCCGTCTACCAAAGGAACACTGTAAATTCGTGCCTTGCCGGCAAAAGGATGCGCCATGGATCGCTGCCTGATAGTTTTCGATCTGGATACCAAACTGCTTGAGGAGCACTATCACAATGCCAGTTGGCGCAATGGCTATACCGACATTCAGCGCGTGCTGTACAAGCATCGCTTCGCCAACATTCAGGGCACGGTGTATCTGAGCGAAAGGGGCGTGCGGCAAGCACATGGAACGCTGGCGCTGCAAGAGGTCGCCATTCGCTTCCCCTGGTTCGACAAGTGCGTCTCCAATGTCCAGTTCTACGACCTGGCCGATGATTTCAATGCGCAATTCATCGTTGATGGCGTAACGCGGGCGCGGGAGGCGTTCGACCGCCGGGTGGCGCAGTTGCGCCAGCAGTTGCTGGACGCCGGCCTCACCGCCGCCAAGGTGGATGAAATCGTCGGCGAGCAAAAATTTTCGCTGGAGTACGTAACCCAGGCGCAGCAGGACTTGTTGCCGCCCGCCAAGGGAACCCTGTAGTTTTGGCATTGCGCATCGCGCGAGAGGGCGCTCTTATATTAAGAGCTATATCCCATCGTGTATCCTTGTTTTTATATAGTTTTATATGGTAAACGTAGATAATTATAGGGCATTCAGCTATTAAATCAATAGAACACTCAACCAGGGCGATCACATCTGAATTCCATTCAACTCAATCCGTTGGATTTCAACGCCAAAGATGACACCCGCGCCCTCGTAGGGGCGAAAAATCTTTCGCCCTGCTGCCTTTCCTTGCCAGCGCCGTCGCTCTTTTGAGCGCAAGGGCGAAAAATCTTTCGCCCCTACATCCGCGCTCCATCGCCCACTTGTTGATTCTTGAGAAATTTAAATGCGATTACCCTCAACGCTCAACCCCGTTTCATGAACAGCCTCAACCCAACCGTCGCCGTGGTCGATTACGGCATGGGCAACCTGCGCTCGGTGGCGCAGGCGGTGCTGCATGCCACCAGCGACACGCACATCAACGCCGTCATCACCCGCGATGCGCAAGTGGTGCGCTGCGCGCACCGCGTAGTGCTGCCCGGCCAAGGCGCGATGGACGGCTGTATGCGCGAGCTGCGCGCCTGCGGCCTGCTGGAGCCTGTGCTGGAGGCGGCTGCAACCAAGCCCTTGTTTGGCGTCTGTGTCGGAATGCAGATGCTGCTTGACCACAGCGCCGAAGGCCACGGCGGCGCGGGCACGCCCGGTCTGGGCCTGATCGCCGGCGAGGTGGCGCGGTTCAACCTGGACGGGCAAACCGCCCCCGACGGCAGCCGCTACAAGGTGCCGCAAATGGGCTGGAACCGCGTGCGGCAGGCGCGGCCCCATCCGGTGTGGCGCGGCGTGCCGGACGCAAGCTGGTTCTACTTCGTCCACAGCTTCTACGCCCGCCCCTTTGATGCGGCCCACAGCGTGGGCGAAACCGAATACGGCGCGCTCTTTACCAGCGCCGTAGCGCGCGATAATATTTTCGCCACCCAGTTCCACCCGGAAAAAAGCGCCGCTCAGGGCTTGGCGCTGTACCGTAATTTTTTGCACTGGAATCCATGAGTTTGGTGTTGAGCGTTGAGCGTCCCGTGCGGGCTTATTTGGCGCTCGGCGTTGGTTTGTTCAACGAAATACGCCCGACGCTCAGCGCTAAACGATTCATCTATCATGCTTCTCATCCCCGCCATCGACCTCAAAGACGGCCATTGCGTGCGCCTGCAACAAGGCGACATGGACAAAGTCACCACCTTCAGCGAAGCGCCCGCCGATATGGCCGCGCACTGGCTGGCGCAAGGCGCGCGCCGGCTGCATCTGGTGGATCTGAACGGCGCTTTTGCCGGACAGCCGCGCAACCTGCCGGCCATCAAAGCCATCCTGCAAGAAGTGGGCGACGATATTCCGGTGCAACTGGGCGGGGGCATCCGCGATCTGGACACCATCGAGCGCGCGCTCGACGCGGGCATCCGCTACGTCATCATCGGCACCGCGGCGGTCAAGAATCCGGGCTTTCTGCGCGACGCTTGCTCGGCCTTCGGCGGCCACATCATCGTCGGGCTGGACGCCAAGGACGGCAAGGTCGCCACCGACGGCTGGAGCAAGCTCACCGGCCACGCGGCGGTCGATCTGGCGCTCAAATTCCAGGACTGGGGCGTCGAAAGCGTGATCTACACCGACATCGGGCGCGACGGTATGCTCACCGGCATCAACGTGGAAGCCACCGTCAAACTCGCGCAGGCGCTTGCCCTTCCCGTCATCGCCTCCGGCGGGCTGGCGGGCATGGCCGACATTGAGGCGCTGTGCGCGGCGCAAGGCGAAGGCATCGAAGGCGTGATCTGTGGCCGCGCCATCTATTCCGGCGCGCTGGATTTCGCCGCCGCGCAGCGGCGGGCCGATGAACTGGCCGGGTAGGATGATTTTGGATCCATCATTGATACTTCGCTGGATGTCATGTGTGACTTGAGGCGCTGCTGGCCCCCATCCCCACCTTCCCCCGCACGCGGGGGCAGGAGTTCAGATTCTTTTTCTCGGACGGGAGAAAGGAACTCAGCTTCCCTCCCCCGCGTGCGGGGGAGGGTTAGGGTGGGGGTAAGCCACCCCAAAATGCTCTCGATTAAATCAAAAACACTTTGAAAACGCCATGCTCGCCAAACGCATCATCCCCTGCCTGGACGTAACGGGTGGCCGCGTGGTCAAGGGGGTCAACTTCGTCCAACTGCGCGACGCGGGCGATCCGGTGGAAATCGCGGCGCGCTACAACGAGCAAGGCGCGGACGAGCTGACCTTTCTGGACATCACCGCCACCAGCGACGGGCGCGATTTGATCCTGCCGATCATCGAGGCGGTGGCCTCGCAGGTGTTCATCCCGCTCACCGTGGGCGGCGGCGTGCGCACGGTGGAAGATGTGCGGCGGCTGCTC
>JAIRVJ010000111.1 GCA_031253955.1 Burkholderiaceae bacterium
ATCCAGGCGCTTGATGCCCAGCAGCCTGAGGATGTGTTTCTCGTACACCGGTTCCGACGAGCCGTGGCGCACCTTGTAGAGAAAGTATTTCTCGAAAGCGATTTTCGCCAGGTGCACCCACTTGCCCATCTTGAACCAGTTGACGTTGCGCGGCGGAATCTGCGGCAGCGCCACGAAGGCCGCGCCGGTGCTGCCCATGTCGGCCAGGCAGATGGCGCTCCAACTGCCGCGTGCGGTGGCCTCCTTGCCGGCCAGGTCGGCGGCGATGTTGTGGACGATGGCGGTCGTCATGGTCTCGATCATGTAGCCCGTCTTGGGCACGCCGGTGGCCACCGGGGTCGCTTCGACCGGCGGGATGGCGATGCACACGCCTGCCGAGAAGATGTTGCGCCATTTGCGGCTGCGCTGGTATTCGTCCACCAGCACGAAGCCGCGCGGGTTGCACAGCCCTTCGACCGCGGCCACCGGGTCCACGCCGCGGAAGGCGGGCAGCATCATGCTGTAGCCGAAAGGCAGTTCGTGCTCTTTTTTGACTTGGCCCTGCTCGTCCATTTCGGTGACGAACATGCGGCCTGGCTCGACGCGGGTGACCTTGGCGTTGGTGATCCAGCGGATGTCGCGGTTGCGCAGCTCGCTTTCCAGCAAGGTCTTGGAGTCGCCCACGCCGGCCAGCCCCAGGTGGCCGATGTACGGTTCGGGCGTGACGTAGGTCATGGGCACTTTGTGGCGCAGTTTGCGCCGCTGCAAATCGGTGCTGAAGATGAAGGCGAATTCGTAGGCCGGCCCGAAGCACGATGCGCCCGGCAGCGCGCCGATGATGGCCGGCCCCGGAGATTGCAGGAAGCGGTCGTATTCGGCGTGGGCTTTTTCGGCGTGGTCGATGGTGCAGACCGACTGGGTGTGGCCGCCTTCCGGCCCGGCACCGGGCACTTCGTCGAAGGCCAGTTTCGGCCCGGTGGTGATGACGAGGTAGTCGTAGGCCAGTTGGCTGCCGTCTTTGAGTTCGAGCCGGTTGCCGCCGGCGTCAATGCGCGTGACGGGCTGGGCGACGAACGCGATGCCGTGCTTGCTGAGCACAGGCCCGATGGGCACGGTGATGGCTTCGCGCTCGCGCCAGCCCACTGCGATCCACGGATTGGAGGGCACGAACTGGAAATAGTCCACCGGGTTGACGACGGTGATTCGATGCTCTTTGCCGAGGGCGGCGCGCGCTTCGTAAGCGGCGGGCATGCCGCCCAGGCCGGCTCCGAGAATGACGATGTGGGCCATGACGAGAGGTCTCTTGTGGTGTGTTGACGGATCGGGGTTTATGGCCTTATGGCGCCGGCGCGTCCTTGAGCGCCGCTTGCACGCGCTGCAAGCGCCATTCATTGAGGTTGCCCGCCAGCCGCGCCAGGCGCAGGCCGTCCAGGTGCACCTGCACGCGCGCCTGGGCCAGCGCCAGTTGCGCAGCGGCGGCGTCGTTTTCGGCATTGAGCAAATCGAGCGTGGTGCGCTCGCCCGCGTCGTGGCCGGTGCGGGTGGCGTCCAGCCGCGACTGGCTGGCCTGGGCGGCGGCGGTGAGCGCGAGCACCTGGCTTTTGCCGACCGACAGGCCCAGCCACGCGGCGCGAGCCTGCTGGCTGGCCTGCTGGCGGGCGCGGTCCAGTTCGGCTTGCGCCTGCGTGATGCGGGCCACCGACTGGTCGAAACGGGCGCCGCGCCCGCCGCCCACGTCTAGCGGCAGGGTAATTTGCACGCCGACCATGCCTTGCGTCTGGCGGTTGCTGGCGCCGCCGCCGAAGCTGCCGCTGCCGGAGATCGTGTCGCGCCCGGCGCGCGCCACCAGATCGACGGTGGGGGAAGCCACGCCTTCGCTCTTGCGCGCTTCCTGCCGCGCCGCCAGCAGCGCCATTTGCGCGGCGCGCACCATGGGGGCGTGTTCGTCCACGCGACCCAGCCAGTCGGCCAGTGCGCCGGTTTCGGCGTCATCGGGCAGGCGCAAGGGCAGCGCCAGCCCGCTGCTGCCGGTTTGCGGCAGGCCGGTGAGATCGGTCAGCGCGGCGCGGCGCACTTCCAGTTGCGTTTGCGCGGCCAGTTGCTGCGCGCTCAAAGCCTTGGCGCGGGCGGTGGCTTCGTGCACGTCGGTCATCGGCTGGTCGCCCAAGTCGAAGCGGTCTTGCGCCTCGGTTTGCGCGCGCGTCACCGCGTCGAGCTGGCGCTCGATCAGGCGCAACTGCTCGCCCGCCAGCGCCAAGTCGAAGTAGGTTTGCGCGGTGCGCAGCATCAATTCGGCTTGGGCGTCGTCCCAGGACAGTTCGGCCTGCTGCGCGCCCAGGCGCAACTGCTCGGCCTGCGCGTCGCGCTCGCGGTTGAACAGCGGCTGGCGCAATTCGATACCCGCGCTGGTGCTGGCGCCGCTGTGAACGGAAGTGTCGAAATCGACGCCGTTCGAGGGGAGGCCAAAGCCGGGCGCGGAAAAGCGCGCATTGCGCGTGGCGCTGTCGGCATAGCCCGCGCCCGCGCCCGCTTGCAGCGCCAGCGCGGGCCGCCACAGCGCATTGGCCTGCCGCTCTTGCGTCAACCCGGCCTGATATGCGGCCTGGGCGGAGGCATAGGCAGGGTCGTGCGCCAGCGCGGCGCGCCAGGCGTCCATCAAATCGAGCGCCCATGCGCCGGGCGCGGCCAGCGCCAGTGCCAATGGTGCCAACCGCCAGAACTTGCTGCGTTGCCGCGCCATTGTTTGCTCCGGTTCTTTTTTTCAGCAGCCCGGCTTGACGCCGAACTTGCGCAGGATGATTTCCAGCGGGCACCAGCGGGTGAGCGCACTTTGCAGCAGGTTCGCGCCGACGAACGCGGTGAGAAGCAGCCACCACGGGCTGACCCATACGCCGAGCGCCAGCGACGCCAGAATGACGATGCCTGCAAACAGGCGGACGATGGACCAAGAGGTCATAGATGTTCTCCTTAAAAAAAACAGTTTCGACGGATCGAGAGGACGATGCTAAATCAGTCCCCCCGGGAAAGTTCGGGGGTTACGGCGTCATCCGTGGTCTGGCGGTGGTGCATCGCCACGTAATACAGCAGCGGAATGACCACCAGCGTGAGCAGCGTGCTGACCAGAATGCCGAAGATCAGCGAGATCGCCAGCCCGTTGAAGATCGGGTCGTCGAGGATGAAGAAGGCGCCCAGCATCGCGGCCAGCGCCGTGAGCACGATCGGCTGCGCTCGTGTGGCGGCCGAGCGCACCACGGCTTGCGCTAGCGGCACGCCTTCGGCCTGTTGCAGCGCGATGAAGTCCACCAGCAGGATGGAATTGCGCACGATGATGCCGGCCAGCGCGATCATGCCAATCATGCTGGTGGCGGTGAACTGCGCGCCCAGCAGCGCGTGGCCGGGCATGACCCCGATGATGGTGAGCGGAATGGGCGCCATGATGATGAGCGGCGCCAGGTAGGAGCCGAACTGCGCCACCACCAGCAGGTAGATCAGGATCAGGCCGACGGCGTAGGCCAGGCCCATATCGCGGAAGGTTTCGTAGGTGATCTGCCATTCGCCGTCCCACTTGAACGCGTAGCCCGCGTAGGGGTTGGACGGCTGGGAGATGAAGTGCTCGGTTATCTTGCCGCCGTCGGGCATATCCAGCGCGGCCAGCGCGCCGCGCATCTGGAACATGCCGTACAGCGGGCTGTCCAGCTCCCCGGCTTTGGTGCCAGCCATGTCGCCGGTCACGAACGCCATCGGCATCAGATCCTTGTGATAGATCGGCTGCTCGCGCACCGTGTCGCTCACTTGCACCAGTTCGCGGATGGGCACCGGCACGCCCGATTGCGAGCGCACCGTCAGTTGCAGCAACGCATCGAGGCTGCCCTGCATTTGCGGCGGCAACTGGATCATGGCGGGTACGGCGTAGCGGCTGGCGTCGTGCAGATAGGTGGCGGCATCCCCGGCCAAACCCATGCGCAGCGTGCTGGCGATGGCCTGCTGCGTCACGCCCTGCTGCGCGGCCTTGGCGCGGTCAATCAGCAGCACGGTCTTGGGCGCGCTGGCGATGGTGCTGTCATCCACATCGACCACGCCCGGCGTGGATTCGAACACCTTGCGCACCTGTTGCGCCACGGCGGTGCGGCCTTCGGCATCGGGGCCATAAATTTCGGCCACGATGGGCGAGAGCACCGGCGGGCCGGGCGGCACTTCCACCACTTTCACGTTGGCGCCCATGCGCGCTCCGATCTCGCGCAGGGCCGCACGCTCGCGCATCGCAATGACGTGGCTTTTGTCGTGACGGTGCGACTTGTCCACCAGATTGACCTGGATGTCACCGACTTCGCCGCCCGCGCGCAGGTAGTACTGCCGCACCAGGCCGTTGAAGTTGATCGGCGAGGCCGTGCCCGCGTAGGCCTGGTAGCTGGTGACTTCCGGCACGGTCGCCAGATGCGCGCCCAGCGCCTGCAAGACAGCCGCCGTCTTTTCTACCGGCGTGCCGGCGGGCATATCGACCACCACCTGGAATTCGCTCTTGTTGTCAAACGGCAGCATCTTGAGCACGACCAGCCCGAATACCGGCAGCAGCACCGACACCGCGATCAGCCCCGCGATCACCGCGCCTAGCGCCATGCGCGCGCCGCGCCGCTCGCTCAACAGAGGCGCGAATACGCGCTCAAAGAGCGGCCGCAGCCGCGCGGCCAGCCCCTTCTTGCCGTGCACCGCCTCGCCTTTGAGCCACAGGCGCGAGAGCCACGGCGTGACCACGAAAGCCACCGCCAGCGACAGCAGCATGCCCATGCTGGCGTTGATCGGGATCGGACTCATGTACGGCCCCATCAGCCCGCTGACGAAGGCCATTGGCAGCAGCGCGGCAATGACGGTGAGCGTGGCCAAAATGGTGGGGCCGCCCACCTCGTCCACCGCGCCGGGGATGATTTTGTGCAGCGGCTTGTGCGGCTCCAGCGCGTGGTGGCGATGGATGTTTTCCACCACCACGATGGCGTCGTCCACCAGAATGCCGATGGAAAAAATCAGCGCGAAGAGGGACACCCGGTTGAGCGTGAACCCCCAGGCCCACGACGCAAACAGCGTCACCGTGAGCGTGAGAATCACCGCCGTGCCCACAATGGCTGCCTCGCGCCGCCCCAGCGCGAAAAACACCAGCGCCACCACCGACAGCGTGGCGAACAGGAGCTTTTTCATCAGCGTCATCGCCTTTTCGTTGGCGGTTTCGCCGTAGTTGCGCGTGGTGGTCGCCTCCACATCAGACGGAATCACGGTGTTGCGCAACTCCGCCACGCGCTGGACGACCGCGTTGGCGATGTCGATGGCGTTTTCGCCTGGCTTCTTGGTTACGGCCAGCGTCACAGCGGGCTGCTCGATGACGCGGCTTGCGCCGTCCGCGCGCTCGACCTGCCCATGCCACACGTAGCGGGCGGCGGGAGGTGCGCCGTCGCGCACGTTGGCCACCTCGCGCAGATATACGGGCTTGCCGCTGCGCGCGGCCAGCACCAGATCAGCCACGTCCTGCGCGCTGTGCAGGTAAGGGCCGGTCTCAAGCGCGATGGCCTGGTTGCCTGCCAGCACGTCGCCCAGCGGCATGCCCATGTTGGCCGATTGCAGCGCGCCGCGCACTTCGTGCAGCGTCAGCCCGGCGGCGGCCAGCCGCGCGGGATCAACCTCGACCATCACGGCGCGGCCCGGCCCGCCGATGGTGGTCACTTCGCGCGTGCCAGGCACCCGCTTGATTTCCAGTTCCACGCTGTGCGCCACGCGCTCCAGTTCCAGCGTGGAAGCGTCGGGGCGGGTGCTGTGCAGGGTCAAGGCGACGATCGGCACGTCGTCCACCCCTTTGGGCTTGATGATGGGCTGCCCGACGCCCAGCCCTTCGGGCAACCAGTCGGCGTTGGCGCCCACGGCGTCGTACAGGCGCACCACCGCCGTCTGGCGCGGCACGCCCACCTTGAACTGCACCGTGAGCACGGCCACGCCGGGGCGCGAGACGCTCATCACGTGCTCGACTCCGCTCATTTGCGAGAGCACCTGCTCGCCCGGCGCTGTGACCAGCGCCTCGACATCCCTGGCGCTGGCGCCGGGAAACGGCACGATGACGTTGGCCATCGTTACGTCGATCTGCGGCTCTTCCTCGCGCGGCGTTACCACCAGGGCGAACAAGCCGAGCAAAAAAGCCACCAGCGCCAGCAGCGGCGTGATGCGCGCGGCCTCGAAGTGGGCGGCGATGCGGCCCGAAATACCCAGGCGCGCTGCGCCTGCGTTCTGGTCCGAGGCATGTCCCTGTGTGGGCGAACGCATGGCGGTCCACCTATTTCGCGGGATGGGCGGCGGCGGCGGCGCGGGTGGCGGCGTGCGGGTCGGTCACCACGCGCTCGCCGGCGTCCAGCCCGCTCAACACTTCCACCTGATCGCCCGCCACGGCTCCCAGCCGCACCTGCCGCAGCAGCGGCGCGCCCGCAGGCCCCAGCACATACACGCCTGTCATCTCCGCTCGCCGCACCACCGCCGCAAGGGGCACGGCCAATCGCTGCCCGCCCTGCGCGGCGGCCGGCAGCGGCGCGGCGGCCAGCGCCAGCCGTGCGAACACGCCCGGCACCGCGCCCGTGCCGGCGGGCAATTCGGCGCGCACCTCGCGTGTGAGCGATGCCGCGTCCGCCGTGGGCAGCACCTGCACATGCACCGGCGTCACGGGCTGCGCCTGCCCGGCCAGCCAGACTTGCGCGCCTTCCAGTGCGCCGTCGGATGCCGCCAGCGCCGTGACCGGCACGAAGGCGCTCACGCGCAGCCGCGCCGGGTCGTAAATGGTCAGCAAGGGCTTGCCGGGCATGGCCATGTCGCCGCGCTCGACCGGCACTTGCGCCACCACGCCGTCGAAAGGCGCTTTGATCACATGCCAGCCGGTCTGCGTTTGCGCCGCCACGGCCTGCGCTGCCAGCGCATCGACCTGCGCCTTGGCGGCGCGGTGGGCGGCCTCGGCCTGATCCAGCGCGGCCTGGCTGATGTAGTGTTTTTCGTAAAGCTGCCGTTTGCGGGCCAGCTCCCTGGCCGCCACGTCCAATTGGGCGCGCGCCGCCGTTACTTGCGCGGCGCTGGCCGCCGTGCCCTGCTCGGCGGCGCGCGCGTCGATGCGCAGCAGCACCTGCCCGGCGCGTACCTGGTCGCCTGCGTGCACGTTCAACTCGATCACCGCGCCTGGCACCTGCGCGGCGATCTGCGCCTGCCGCACGGCTTCCACCTTGCCGTCAAAGCCGTTTGCTGCCGCCTGGGTCAAAGGCTGCACGGTCACGGACGGCAACGGCTGCGCCCATGCAGCGGCGGCGGCACACGCGAGCAGGGATGCCAGCCACAGGCGGCGGAAAGAACAAGGCATGTCAGGGAACTTGTGCTGGTGCATCATGTCTTTTACTGTTTGCGCAATTACGCAAACACACAATTATAGTATAGACTCCGCAGCCGTGACTCGCTCCATCGACCCGACCGCAAACGCGCTGGACCAACTTTCTCCTGCTGCGCTGGAACACGTTGCCGATTATTTCCGCACGCTCTCCGAGCCGACGCGCTTGCGCGTTCTGAACACGCTGTGCGCGGGCGAAATGAGCGTGGGCGAGATCGCGCAGCAGGTGCAATCGAGTGCGGCCAATGTCTCGCGCCATCTGGCGCAAATGGCCCTGCACGGGCTGGTCGCGCGCGAAAGCCGGGGCCATAGTGTGTACTACCGCATTGCCGATCCCACCGTGCATGCCCTGTGCGAACTGGTGTGCGGCAGCATCGCCCGCCGCTACGAGCAGGCGCTGGCCGAGCGCGCGGCCTTCGCCGCTGAACGTTGAGACAACACTCAACTGCCGACGCCCGCGGGCGCGGCGGGTTCCGTGCGTCCATCCGCGCGCACCACCACCGTGGTGATCTTGGTGCGCGCCAGCACGCTTTGCGTGACGCTGCCGAGCACGAGTTTTTCCAGCCCGCGGCGTCCGTGCGAACCCATCACGATCAGGTCGGCGCCCGTGCTTTCGGCGGCTTCGAGCACGCCGCGCCAGGTGGCGTGCGCCTCGACCACGCGGGTTTCGGCTTGCACGCCAGCATCGGTGAACCGCTGTTTGGCATCCTCCATGGCGGCGTTGGCTTCAGCGGTGGCGGCGCCGAGGTATTGATCCTGGCCGTAGGCGAAATCGGCGCCGACGCCGGTGAATGGATAGGGGTCGATGACATACACTGCCGTCACGCTGCCGCCAAACGCCTTGGCGATTGCCGCTGCCTGATCAATGGCCGCCAGCGACGTGCGCGAACCGTCGATTGGTACTAGAATTTTCTGGAACATCACTGCATCTCCTTTTCAAGAACAGCACGAATTGGATATTGTGCTCGCTGCCAGGGGAAAAAAATCATGCCGACGCTGAACTGGTCCGACGAACTGAACCTGGGCGTTGCCGCCATGGACGCGGTGCACCGGGAATTCGTGGCCCTGCTGGCCGAGGTGGAAGACGCCGGCGATGCCCAGCTCGTGCCGCTGTGGCGCCGGCTGGTGGAGCACACGCAAGGCCACTTCGACGCCGAAGACCGCTACATGGCCGCGACCCGTTTTTTCGCCAGCCACTGCCACGCCACGCACCACGAGATGGTGCTGCGCGTGCTGCGCGATGGCCTGGAACAAGGCGAGCGCGGCGATCTGGCGCCGATCCGCCAGCTCACGCGCGAGCTGGCCCCGTGGTTCACGCAGCACGCCGACACCATGGATACCGCGCTGGCCGGCCACCTGCTGCAAGTCGGCTTCGATCCGGCCTGCGGCGCTGAACCGGCAACCGGCGGGTAAACCTTTGGGTTGAACCCGCTCGCCGGGGCCGTCATGAACGCAACCGCTACCGCCCTGCTATTGGCGCTGGCGCTGCTGCTGGCGCTGGCCATGAAGCCCTGGCGTCTGCTCGGTCAACCGGGCCTGATCTCGCCCCTGCTGGCGGCGCTGGTGATTACGCCGTGGGTATGGGCGCTGCCCTGGCTGCACCATATGCCGCTGCAACTGCAACTGTCGGGCGCTTGCCTGATCGTGCTGCTGCTCGGCTGGCCACTGGCCGTGCCGCTGCTGTGCGCTATCGCACTGGCCACCGGCTGGCTGGCCGCGCTGCCGTGGACGGCTCAGGCCGATCTGGCGTTCTGGATGGGCGTGCTGCCGGCCACCTTGTCCACGCTGATCGGCGCGGCGCTGCGGCGGCTGATCGGGCACCACATGTTCGTTTACATTCTTGGCCGCGCCTTCCTGGGCACGGTGGCCAGTGTCTTTGCCGCCGACCTGCTGGCCCAATGGTCGGGCCACCAGTTGCTGGCCTCGATCGACCCCGGCTTGGCGCTGGTGGGGCGCTGGCTCATGGCCTGGGGCGATGGCTTCATGACCGGCATGTGCGCCGCCATTGGCGTCGCCTTCAAACCGCACTGGCTGGCGACTTGGTCCGACCGGCTGTATCTGCACAAGAGCGCCTGATCGCGCCGGATGCGCTCTTTCGGATGAGAAAGGTTTGCGCCGGATCAATTACCTTGTTAATAAAAGGGCTATCATTCGCAAGATTCTCCGAAGCCGGGGCGGATCGGAGTTTGATCGGCAACACGACACGGAAAGAGGAAATCCATCATGAAACTTTTCCAAGACTTGTTTCTTACCGACTACGGCTCACTGAGCCTGATCGTCATCCTGTTCATGCTTGTCATGGCGGCATGGTTCGTCTGGTTTTTCATGCGCAAGATGAATCAGAAGCCCGGCTCCAAATAAAAAGACGCCCAACCATTTCCTGCCTGTAGCAGTCCGGCGCTTGCCGGTTGACGCGGGCAGAAGTGTTTGGGAGCTTTTTTACGCCCGCGCGGTATCAAGGCCAGCGGGCGTTTTTGTTGCTTAGAGCCTGTTCATAGTCTTTTCGGGGTCGCGTTGGGTCGCAATCGGGATGAGTTGGTGCGCCGAGCGCGCCGCATGGGCTACTGCCCATGCAAGCGATTGGCGCGCCAAATCGCCCGATTTCGACCCAACCCGAAGGGCAGGCGTCTTTTCGGGCGGTCTGCGGCGTTGCAAATCCTCGCCATAGCACGGCTATGGCTGCGGTTTGCGCCTTGCAGCCCATCACGAAAAGGTGCCTGCGCGACCCCGAAAAGACTATGAACAGGCTCTTAAATCGCCAGATCGCCCTCTTCGCCGGTGCGGATGCGCACCACGCGCTCGATAGGGGTGACGAAGATCTTGCCGTCGCCGATCTTGCCGGTGCGCGCGGCCTTGACGATGGCTTCCACGCAGCGGTCCAGATCGTCCTCGCCCACCACCACTTCCACCTTCATCTTGGGCAGAAAGTCCACCACGTACTCCGCGCCGCGGTACAGCTCGGTGTGACCTTTTTGCCGCCCGAAGCCCTTGACCTCGGTCACTGTCAGCCCCGTCACCCCCTGCTCGGCCAGCGCCTCGCGCACTTCGTCGAGTTTGAAGGGTTTGATGATGGCGGTGATCTGTTTCATGGCGGCGGCTCCTGACAGGAATTACTAGCATAACTCAAGCGTTTGGCATGGGGTTTTCTTCTCTCCCCAAAGCAGGCGATGAAGAAGAAACACTAAATTTTTAATAGCTATATACCAAGGTATAATATGTATTTGCAGTTATTTAGTATAAAAAATACATGAAACACCTTTGCAATCAGCTATCAAAATAATCATTTTCCTTCCGATGGGCCAAGAGCGTGAGAGCTAATCCCTATCAGCCGCGAAAGCCGTGGGTGAGCGGGTAGCGCCAGTCTTTGCCGAAGCCGCAGCGCGTGATGATGGGGCCGGGGGCGGACTGGCGGCGCTTGTATTCGCTGGCGCGGATCAGGCGCAGGACTTTTTCCACGTCCGCGCGCGCAAAGCCGGCGGCCAGCAGTTCGGCGCTGTCTGCGCCGTTTTCCATGTGATGCGCGATGATGGCGTCCAGCACCTCGTAGGGCGGCAGGCTGTCCTGGTCGGTCTGGCCGGGGCGCAACTCGGCGCTGGGCGGGCGGGTGATGACGCGCTCCGCAATGGGGTTGGCGCCCGTGCCGAACGGGTCGTGCGCGTTGCGCCAGCGCGCCAGCCGGAACACGGTGGTTTTGAGCACGTCCTTGAGCGGCGCAAAGCCCCCGCACGTGTCGCCGTAGAGCGTGCAGTAGCCGGTGGCGTATTCGCTTTTGTTGCCGGTGGTCAGCAGCAGCGCGCCGAATTTGTTGGATAGGGCCATCAGCAGCACACCGCGAGTGCGCGCTTGCAGATTTTCTTCGGTGGCGTCTTCGGGCCGGCCCTCCAGCAGCGCAGCCAGCGCGCTCTTGAAGCTCTCAAATTGCGGCTGGATGGGCAGTTCGTCATAGCGCACGCCCAAGCGCCGCGCCATGTCGCGGGCGTCGTGCAGGCTGATGCCGGCCGTGTAGGGGCTGGGCAGCATCAGCGCGCGCACATGGTCTTTGCCGAGCGCATCGACGGCAAGAGCCAGCACCAGCGCCGAATCGATGCCGCCGGAAAGGCCCAGGATGACATCCTTGAAGCCGTTCTTGCGCACGTAGCCGCGCAAGGCCAGCACGAGCGCGCTCCACAAGTGGGCGTCCGGCTCCTGCTGCGGGCTGAGGGTAGCTTCCAACTCGATAGCGCACATCCCTTGCTGTGTCTGGATATAGAACAGATTTTCTTCAAAAGCCGGGGCGCGGCCCGCGATTTGTCCGCTGGCGCTCACGGCCAGCGAACGGCCCGCAAACACCGCCTCGTCCTGGCCGCCGGCCAGATTCGCGCACACCAGCGGCAGGCCGCAGGCTTGCGCGCGCCGTGCCAGTTCGCGCTCGTGGTCTGCGCTGGCGTAAAACGGCCAAGCGTCCATGACCGCCAGCATTTGCGCGCCGGCCTGCGCCGGTTCGTCAAGGCAGGCGTCCCCGCCGATCAGCAGGCCCACATGTACCCCGCCAGCCTGGAACACGCAGCCGCCTTGCCCCGGCGCGAAATAGCGCCGCTCGTCCACGGACAGGCCGCGCTTGGCGCAGGTGGCGATCACCTGGCCATGGCAAATGACGCTGGCGGCGGCGTAGCGGCGCTCGCCGTGGCTTGCCGGATGGCCGACGGCGATGACCATGCCTTCCAGATTAGCCGTTTCGCGCGCCACGGTTTGCACGGCCGCGCCGCAAGCAGCGATGAACGCGGGGCGCAAAAACAGGTCTTCGGCGGCAGGGCCGCCGCAAATCGACAGTTCAGGCGTGAGCAGCAGGCGCGCGCCTTGGGCGTGAGCCTGGCGCGCGGCGTCGATGATGCGGCGCGCATTGCCCGCCGCGTCGCCCACGGTCAGATCGAGTTGGGCTGCGCAAATTTTCAAATTCATTGTTGAAACGGTTCGGGTTCTTGCAAGGCGGCCAGTGTATGAGGAGTGGGTCAAAGGGCCTGTTTTGGCCAAGACCCATTTCCCGCACGCGCTGCGCTATCGCGGAGCGGCAACCGATTTCAATTGCTGAAAAAACAGGCAAGTAGAATCCACACTTTTGCTATGCACATCGGTCCCTACGTTCTGCCCCATCCCGTGCTGCTCGCGCCTATGGCGGGAGTGACGGATCAGCCGTTTCGCCAGCTTTGCCGCGGCTTTGGCGCGGGCTATGCGGTGAGCGAAATGGTGAGCGCGCGCCCGGACTTGCAGCGCACGCTTGAATCGCGGCGCCGGGCCGCGCACGAGGGCGAGCCTGGCCTGACCGCGGTGCAGATCGTGGGCGCCGATCCCGTCATGATGGCCGAGGCCGCGCGCCAGAGCATCGGGCGCGGCGCGCGGATTATCGACATCAACATGGGCTGCCCGTCGCGCAAGGTGTGCAGCCGCTGGGCCGGCAGCGCGCTGATGCAAGACGAGCCGCTGGCATTGCGCATCATCGACGCGGTGGTGGCCGCCTGCGCGCCGCACGGCGTGCCCGTCACGCTGAAAATGCGCACCGGCTGGAGCGGCGCGCACCGCAACGCTCCCCGCCTGGCGCGCGCCGCGCAAGAGGCGGGCGTGCGGATGATCGCCGTGCATGGCCGCACCCGCGAGCAGGGCTACCGGGATCAGGCCGAGTACCGCACCATCGCCGAAGTCAAAGCTGCCGTGCGCGTGCCGGTGGTGGCCAACGGCGACATTGATTCGCCCGAAAAAGCCCAAGCCGTGCTCGCCGCCAGCGGCGCCGACGCGGTGATGGTGGGCCGCGCCGCGTGGGGCCGGCCATGGATCTTCCGCGAGGTGGCGCATTTTCTGGCCACCGGACGCCACCTGGCCCCGCCGCTGGTGCTGGAAGTGCGCCGCGCGCTGCTGGCGCACCTGCACGCGCATTACCGTCTGTACGGGCTGGCGGCGGGCGCGCGCTCGGCGCGCAAACACATCGGCTGGTGCGTGCGCGGCCTGCCCGGCGGCGCGGCGCTGCGCGAGCGCATCAACACCATGGAACACGCCGGCGCGCAAGCGCGGGCGGTGGCCGACTATTTCAGCGCCCTGGCCGCCGCGCACGACCGCCTGCCCGCCGCCGCCCCTGCCGTGCCACAAGAAGCGAGATCCGCATGAAACCGAAACGCCAGCAAACCCTGGACGAATGCGTGCGCGAGAGTTTGCAAACCTACTTTGCCGACCTGCGCGGCACCGAACCCGCCCACCTGCACGACATGATGCTCAAGGCCGTGGAAAAACCGCTGCTGGAAGTGGTGATGCAGCGCGCCGGGGACAACCAAAGCCGCGCCGCCGACTGGCTGGGCGTCAACCGCAACACGCTGCGCAAGAAGCTGCTGGAGCACAAGCTGATTTGAGGTTGAGCGGCGGGCGTGGAAACTACTATTTTAATAGCTAAATACCATATCGTATTGTGTATTTTAGAATATTTTATATAGTAGACATATATTACATCAAGGCAATTAGCTATCGAATTTGCAGATGACCGAATGTCTCTTTCTTTCCCCTCGCCCGCTTGCGGGAGAGAGGCAGGGGAGAGGGGGCGGTCGCAGGCCGGCAAGGCGCATCTTTCTTTCCAGGCGCAACGCAAAAACCAGGCTCCCACCAGCCTTCGGCTGCTCCTCTCCCCGTCTCTCTTCGCACAAGTGGGAGAGGGAGCAAAACCACGCTCAACACTCACCGCTCACCGCCAAACGAACCCAAATGAACGCCCTCCTTTCCGTCTCCGACAAAACCGGCCTGCTGGACTTCGCCCGCGCGCTGCACGCGCTGGGCTTCCGGCTGATTTCCACCGGCGGCACCGCCGCCTTGCTGGAGCAGGGCGACTTGCCCGTGACCGAGGTGGCGCAGCTCACGCAGTTTCCCGAAATGCTCGATGGCCGCGTGAAAACGCTGCACCCCAAAGTGCACGGCGGCCTGCTGGCGCGGCGCGATCAGCCCGCGCACATGGCGGCGCTCAAAGAGCACGGCATCGAAACCATCGACCTGCTGGTGGTTAATCTCTATCCATTCGAAGCCACGGTCGCCAAGCCCGGCTGCACGCTGGAACAGGCCATCGAGAACATCGACATCGGCGGCCCCGCGATGGTGCGCAGCGCCGCCAAGAACTGGCAAGACGTGGCCGTGCTCACCGACCCCGCGCAGTACGCACCTGCGCTGGCCGAGTTGCAGGCGGGCGGCGGCACACTCTCCGCAAAAACCCGCTTTGCCCTGGCGGTGGCCGCGTTCAATCGCATCAGCCATTACGACGCGGCCATCAGCGACTACCTGAGTGCTATTGATTTTGAAGCTGCCAGCCAAGACGGCGTGCCGGTACGCAGCCTGTTTCCCGCGCAAGCCAACGGGCGCTTCGTCAAAGTGCAAGACCTGCGCTATGGCGAAAACCCGCACCAGCAGGCGGCCTTTTACCGCGACCTGCACCCCGCCCCCGGCTCATTGGTCACGGCCCGGCAACTGCAAGGCAAGGAGCTGAGCTACAACAACATCGCCGACGCCGACGCCGCGTGGGAATGCGTCAAGAGCTTCGATGAACCCGCCTGCGTCATCGT
Source organism: Burkholderiaceae bacterium (assembly GCA_031253955.1). Taxonomy (GTDB): domain Bacteria; phylum Pseudomonadota; class Gammaproteobacteria; order Burkholderiales; family Burkholderiaceae_C; genus Ottowia. Next base: position 14,941 of record JAIRVJ010000111.1, read on the forward strand.
CAAGCACGCCAACCCCTGCGGCGTGGCGGTGGGCAAGGACGCGCTCGACGCCTACGCCAAAGCCTTCAAAACCGACCCGGTCTCCGCGTTCGGCGGCATCATCGCCTTCAACCGCCCGGTCGATCTGGCCGCCGCGCAAGAGATCAACAAACAGTTCGTCGAAGTCCTGCTGGCGCCCGGCTATAGCGCGGATGCGCTGGCCGTCTTTCAAGCCACCAAGGCCAAGCAGAACGTGCGCGTGCTGCAAATCGGCCTGCCGCCCGCCGGCGAAACCGGCGCGCGGCATGGCTGCATGGACCTCAAGCGCATCGGCTCCGGCCTGCTGATGCAAACTGCCGATAACCATCAACTCACCCTGGCCGGCCTGAAAGCCGTCACCAAAAAGCAGCCCACCGCCCAGCAACTGCAAGACCTGCTGTTCGCCTGGAAAGTGGCCCGGTACGTCAAAAGCAACGCCATCGTTTTTTGCAAGGACGGCATGACCCTGGGCGTAGGCGCGGGGCAAATGAGCCGGCTCGATTCGGCCCGCATCGCCAGCATCAAGGCCGAACAGGCCGGCCTTTCACTGCAAGGCGCGGCGGTCGCCAGCGACGCGTTCTTCCCGTTCCGCGACGGGCTGGACGTGGTGATCGACCACGGCGCAAGCTGCGTCATCCAGCCCGGCGGCTCCATGCGCGATCAGGAAGTCATCGCCGCCGCCGACGAGCGCGGCGTGGCGATGGTCTTTACCGGGGTGCGGCATTTCAGGCATTGAGGCTTACCGAAACGCGAAATGCTCGCGGTGAAAGCGCCGCGCCCCCAGCCCCGCTTGCCGCCAGGCGCGCTGCAGGGCGTCGCCGAAGGCTTGCGGGCCGCAGAACCACAGGTGGTGCTCGTGCGCGGCGCGGCGCTGGTTGGCAAGGATGCGCTCAAGGGTCAGCAGGCCGTCGCGCCCGGAGTCGATCCAGTGCAGCCGCACGCGGGCGCGCTCGCACAGCGCGCGCAGACGGTCGGCAAAGGGGCTGTCAGCGGGGGCGCAGTAGTAGAAATCCACCGGCGCGTTGGCGGGCCGCTTGGCCAGTGCTTCCAGCCGCGCCAGAAAGGGCGTGATGCCGATGCCCGCGCCGACCCACACTTGCGCCTTGCCGCCGGCGCTGAAATCAAAACCGCCGTAAGGCCCTTCGAGCGCCACCGCCATGCCGGGGCGCAGCGTGTGCAGCAGCGCGCGCGTATCGTCGCCCAGCGCCTTAATGCAAAAGCGCAGCCAGTACGGATCGCCGCTGCCGCTGGCGATGGTAAAGGGGTGCGCGTCGCGCCCCGCGCCCCAGCGCACGAAGGCGAACTGGCCCGGGCGGTGCGGCATGCCGTGGCCTGCCACGTCGCATTCGACTTCCACCATGTCGCCGTCCAGCATGCGCACCCGCGCCACCGTGCCCGTGTGCTGCCGCCCACGCCCCACCAGGCCGCGCAGCGAATACACGGCGGCGGCGCACCCCGCGCCCGCGCACAGCGTGAATACTAGGCCCGCGCTGCTGGCCCACATCGCATCGGGCATCAGCACCGCGCCGTGGAAAGTGGCGGCCAGAAAAGCCAGCGGAAATACCTTGTGGATTCGGCGGAACCAGTGGTAGGGTACCAGACGGATCAGCGCGACGAGCGCCAGCGCGATCATCAGGTACGCCATCCATTCGCCGACCTCCTTGGCCGGGTGGTTCAGAAAACCAAGCCACTGTTCGGTTTTGGGGCCGCGCACGGGGCGCGCGAGCCAGCCCCATTTGACGAATGCTTTGGGCACGATCTCCAGCATCCAGTGCGCGAACACGAGCGCGGCGCCGCCGATGCCCAGCCACTTGTGCACCCGGTAGCTTTTGTCCAGCCCGCCCAGCAGCCGCTCCAGCCAGCGCGCGCGCGTGGCCAGCAACAGGCAGACGGTGAAGGCGGCGTAGGCCATCAGGCCGCTGGCGTAAATGCTTTCCTTGCGCCAGATCCAAAAGCCGGCGCTGCTCATGTCCGCGGGCGTGCCGGCGAACCAGGCGGCCAGCGGCAGCAGGGCGCACAGGGCGATCAAGAGATGGCTTCGATTCATCTTGTTCTCCTTGACAATGTGAGTTGCAAGGCGCCGAGTGTCGAGGGCCAAAATTAACCTTTCCTTAACCACGGCGCGCAAGAACAGGTTGAGCGTTTGGCGTTGAACGTGGGAACCTCTTTGCGGCAGGCAGCGTCTCACGCTCAACGCTTAACCTCATTCAGCGGAAACTTCTCATGCGCATCCTGTTGATTGAAGACGACCCCATGATCGGCGACGGCCTGCGCGCTGGACTGGCGCAACTGGGTTTTACGGTGGACTGGTTTCACGACGGCGCGGTGGGCTTGGCGGCGCTGGCCAGCGCGCCTTACGACGCCGTGGTGCTCGACCTGGGCCTGCCCAAACGCGACGGCCTGGACGTGCTGGCGCAATGGCGCGCCCAAGGGCGCGACGAGCCGGTGCTGATCCTCACCGCGCGCGACACGCTGGATGACCGGCTGCAAGGGCTGCACGGCGGCGCCGATGACTACCTGTGCAAACCCTTCGCGCTGGCCGAGGTTGCCGCGCGCCTGCACGCGCTGATCCGCCGCCGCCACGGGCACGTGACGCCGGTGCTGCAACACGGCGTCATCGCGCTCGACCCGGCCACGCGCACCGTCACGCTTGCGGGCCAGCCGGTGGAACTGACCGGACGCGAAACCGCGCTGCTGGAGCTGTTCCTGAACGCCAGGGGCCGCGTGCTGCCGCGCGCGCTGATTGAAGACAAGCTCTATGGCTGGGGCGACGAGGTGGGCAGCAACACCATCGAGGTCTATATCCACCACTTGCGGCGCAAGCTCGGCGGCGGCGTAATCCGTACCATGCGCGGCGTGGGCTATGCGCTGGGCGAGGCCGGCGGCGAGAACGCGGACGACGGCGGGGGAGCCGCTCCGTGACCGCCCGCATCCAAAGCCTGCGCGCCCGCCTGATGCTGTGGCTGGCCCTCACGCTGGCGACCGTCTGGGCGGCAGCCTCGCTGCTGGCTTACGGAGCCACCAAGGAAGAGGTCAGTACGCTATTTGACAGCCAGCAAAGCCTGCTGGCGCGGGAACTGCTGCACACCCAGGAGCACGAGCTTAACGATCTGCTGCAAGAGCGCGGCGCGCCGCTGCCTTCCGTCAAGCGCTTGCTTGGGCACGACGAGCGCGGCGGCATCGACAGCGACGCGCTGGCCTTTGCCGTGTTCGACCGCGAAGGCCGCATGCTCTGGAGCGACGGCGCGGCGGGCCGCCGTCTGACGTTCGTGCCGGGCGCCCGCGGATTCGTCAGCCAGGGCAAGCCGCACAACGACCATGCCTGGCGCGTGCTGTTCATGGCCTCGGACGACGGCGCCACCATCGTCGCCGTGGGGCAGCAGATCGGGCACCGGCGCGAGGCCGTGCGCGCCATCGTACTGGCGCAAATGTGGCCTTGGCTGACGGCGCTGCTGGCGCTGCTGGCGTTGGTCTGGTGGGTCATTGGCGCGCAGACCCGGCCGCTGCGCGGCGTGGCGCGCGAGCTGATGCAGCGCGCGGCGGACGACGACACACCGATTGCGCCCGAGCGCGTGGTCAGCGAAGTGCGCCCGCTCATCATCGCGCTCAACGCCCTGTTCGAGCGCACCCGCGCGCTCATCGCCCACACGCGGCGCTTTACCGCCGACGCCGCGCACGAACTGCGCAGCCCGCTGGCCGCGCTGCGCGTGCAGGCCGAAGTGGCGCAACTGGCCGCGCAAGACCCCGCCGCGCGCCAGCGCGCGCTGGCGCAACTGGTAGGCGGCATCGACCGCGCCGCGCGGCTGGTCGAACAACTGCTGGCTCTTTCAAGGCTCGACCCCATGAACGCCTTGCCCGACCCCCAGCCGCTGGACTGGCCGCGCCTGCTGCAAACCGCGCTGCGCGACGCGCAGCCTGCTGCACAAGCGCGCGGCATCGCGCTCGCGCTGGACGACGCGGGGGAAGGCGCGCTGCCCGCGCAAGGCAACGCCACCCTGCTTGCGCTGCTGCTGCGCAACCTGCTCGACAACGCCGTGCGCTACACCGCTGAAGGCGGCCACGTCACCTTGCGCCGCGGCGCGGATGGTTTGGCCGTGGAAGACGACGGCCCCGGCGTCGCGCCGGAGTACCTGGCGCGTATCCACGAACGCTTTTTCCGCCCCCCCGGACAAACCCAGTCCGGCAGCGGCCTGGGCCTATCCATCGCCCAGCGCGTGGCCGAGTTGCACGGTTTGCGATTGACGCTGGAAAACCGCGCCAAAGGCGGCCTGCGCGCCTTTCTTTCCCCTCGCCCGCTTGCGGGAGAGGGGTAGGGGAGAGCGAGCAAAACCGTCAAATGCTCAATTTTTATAGCTGACTACCAATATTTCGTATTGATTTTCATATATTTTTTATACATGAAAATCATATTATGTTTTGGCATTTGGCTATCAAAACAAGAGTTCCGTATGGTAGGGGCGAAAAAATCTTTCGCCCTTGCGCAGGAAATAACAACGCCGCTTCGATTGAAGCGGCGTAGGGCGAAAGATTTTTCGCCTCTACAAACGCAACGCCTGAAAAACTTCACTCGCGGCGGCGATGGTGGCGGCGATGTCTTCATCGCTGTGCGCGCTGCTGACAAAGCCCGCTTCGTACAGCGCCGGGGCGATGTAGATGCCGCGCGCCAGCAGGCCGTGAAACAGGGTGTTGAACCTGCTGCTCTCGCTTTGCATAACCTGCCCGTAGTTTTGCGGCAGCTTGGGCAGCAGGAAAAAGCCGAACATGCCGCCTTCGCAGTCGGCGCAGAAAGGCACGCTGGCCTGCCGCGCGGCGGCGCTTAATCCGCCGGTCAGGCGGCGGGTTTTGGCCGAGAGCGATTCGAAAAAACCGGGGCGTTTGATTTCGCGCAGCGTGGCCAGCCCGCAGGCGGTGGCGACCGGGTTGCCGCTCAAGGTGCCGGCCTGATAGACGGGGCCGAGCGGGGCCAGTTGCTCCATCACCGCGCGCTTGCCGCCGAAAGCAGCCAGCGGCATGCCGCCGCCGATGACTTTGCCCAGCACCGTCAGGTCGGGCGCGAAGCCGGGGATGGCCTTGGCATACACGCTTTGCGCGCCGCCCAGGGCGACGCGGCAGCCGGTCATCACCTCGTCGTAAATCAGCAGCGCGCCGTGCTGGGTGCACAGCTCGCGGCAGCGGCGGGTGAATTCCACCGTGGCGCGCACGAAGTTCATGTTGCCGGCGATCGGCTCCATGATGAGGCCGGCGATGTCCTGGCCGTGCAGCGCGAAGGCTTCCTCCAGTTGCGCGACGTTGTTGTATTCGAGCACCAGGGTGTGTTGCACCACTTCGGGCGGCACGCCGGCGCTGGTGGGGTGGCCGAAGGTGGCCAGCCCGGAGCCGGCCTTGACCAGCAGCGCGTCGGCATGGCCGTGGTAGCAGCCCTCGAATTTGACGATCTTGCTGCGCCCGGTAGCCCCGCGCGCCAGCCGGATGGCGGTCATGCCCGCTTCGGTGCCCGACGAAACCAGGCGCAGCATTTCGATGCTGGGCACGAGCGCGGCGATTTCTTCGGCCAGTTCGATTTCGCGCTCGGTGGGTGCGCCGAAGGAAAACCCCTCGGCGGCGGCGCGTTGTACCGCTTCGAGCACCGCCGGGTGGCCGTGGCCCAGGATCATCGGCCCCCAGGAGCCGATGTAGTCGATATAGCGCTGCCCATTGGCGTCCCAGAAATACGCGCCTTGGGCGCGCCGCACAAAGCGCGGCGTGCCGCCGACGGCGCGAAAAGCGCGCACGGGCGAGTTGACGCCGCCCGGAATGATCTGGCGGGCGCGCGCCATCAGTGCGTCGTTGAGGTCTGTGCTCGGTGGCATGGGTGGGAGGCTCCTTTTTTGCATCGGGGCAGGCGTGCAGTAAGTGTTGCGCGGTCGCTACGTCCGGTTTGCCCGGCCCGGTCATGAGGCGCCAATTGTGCCTTGATCCCGGACGCGCAGATACAATCAATTACCTCAAGGCAATGGCATAAGACTTGGGCTGCATGGCGCAACGTGCCGATTTTGTCGGCGACGACGACGGGAAATACACAATGGGCTTCGATAGGAGCGGGTATGAAAGTGCTGGTCATTGACGACAGCAACACCATTCGGCGCAGTGCGGAGATTTTTCTCAAGCAGGGCGGGCATGATGTTCTTCTGGCGGAAGACGGGTTCGATGCCCTGGCGAAAGTCAATGACAGTCCGCCGGATCTGATCTTCTGCGACATTCTGATGCCGCGCTTGGACGGCTATCAGACGTGCGCCATCATCAAGCGCAACCAGAAGTTCATGGGCACGCCGGTGGTGATGCTTTCGTCCAAGGACGGCGTGTTCGACAAGGCGCGCGGCCGTATGGTGGGATCGCAGGAATATTTGACCAAACCCTTCACCAAGGACCAGTTGTTGCAGGCGGTGCGTGCGTTTGGCGCCAACAGGCAAGGAGCCGTGCTGTAATGGAAATACGCAATGTATTGATCGTCGATGACTCCAAGACCGAGCTGATGTACCTGGGCGATATGCTCAGAAAAGCCGGTTATGGGGTGGCGACCGCGGAAAACGCCGACCAGGCGCGCCGGCGCATGGAAGCGGCCAAGCCCGACCTGATCCTGATGGACATCGTCATGCCGGGGCAAAACGGCTTTCAGCTCACGCGCTCCATTCTGCGCGATCCGCGCTACAACGACGTACCCATCATCATCTGCACCAGCAAGACCCAGGAAACCGACCGCCTCTGGGGCTTGCGCCAGGGCGCGCGCGACTACATTACCAAACCCGTCAAAGAGGCCGATCTGCTGCGCAAGATCAGGGCCTTGGGCTGAGCTTCATGGCGACCAAGCAAACCCTGCGGGAGTTCCAAAGCTATTTGGCGCAGCGTCTGGTGGCGGCGCAAACTTCCGGCAAAACGGCCTCGTGGCTGGCGGTGCAGGCGGGGCAAGCGCGGCTGCTGCTGCCGCTCAGTCACGCGGGCGAAATTTTTTCCTGGTCCGGCGTGCAGCGCGTGCCGTATGCTCGCGACTGGTTTCTGGGCGTGGCCAACCTGCGCGGCGGCCTGTTCGGCGTGATCGATCTGGGCGCGCTGCTGGGCGGCCAGCCGGCCGGCCGGCATACCGAGTCCGATCTGGCGCAAAGCCGCCTGCTGGCCCTCAATCCCGTGCTGGAAACCAACAGCGCGCTGCTGGTGGATCGTCTGCTGGGCTTGCGCACTATGGACTCTTTCGCGGCATCAAACGCGCCCGGCGCCGACGCGCCGCCATACCACGGTCACGTCTATACCGATGCCGACGGGTCGCGGTGGCAGGAAGTCAATCTCCAGGCTCTTTCCCAACACCCAGTGTTTCTGGACATCGGCGCGCAAAGCGCGTAACGAAGGTTTTACCATGTCTGCATCCGATCAAATTCCGCGCACATACAGCAACAGCAAGGAGCCGGCAGGCGACGAAGTCTTTAGCGACGAGCCGCTCGATGACGGCCAGACTGCGAGCGCGGACCAGGACCAGTTTGGCAGCACCTTTACGCCGTCGTCTTTCGTGTCCACGACGGCCGAAGGTGAGCAGACGTCCGGGGAGGATGGGTTGTCCACCGAGGAAAACATCCAGATGCCCATGTCTGGCAGCGGCACGGCGGGCCAGCATCTGCGCACGCTGTCGTTCGTGCTGGTGCTGTCGCTGCTGGTGTTGGCTGGCATGGTGATGTGGGCGGTGTCGCAAGGGGCCAAGAACGCCGGCCAAGTGGCTGCTACCGGTCAGGCCCTGATGGAGTCCGAGCGCCTGGCCAAGGCGATGACGCAGGCGCTGGTGGGCGCGGCTTCGGCTTTCCCCGAAGTGAAAGACAGCGCCGAAACCCTGTCGGCCAACGCGCTAGGCCTGCAATCGGGCGGCTCCGGCATTGAAGCCCTGGGCGGCGAATACGCCGACGATCTCGGCCGGATCATGCCGCTCGTGCAGAAGGCCAAGAAGAACGCCGACGTGGTGCTGGCGCAGCAGAAGGCGCTGGTCGAAGTCGGGGCGGTGCTGCGCCGGTTGAGCCGCAAGTCCTCCGACCTGCTGGAAGTGGCGGAGGCCATCTCGGCCATCAGGCTGCAACGCGAGGTATCGGCGTCGGCGCCGGAACTGGCGGCGATCAGCCAACTGGTGATGTTGACGCAGCGCATCGGCAAGTCCGCCAGCGAATTCCTGACGTTCGAGGGCGTCAGCCCGGAAGCTGTGTTCCTGCTCGGCAAGGACCTCAACACCTTCAAGGAACTGACCGACGCCCTGCTCAACGGCGACAGCGAAATGCGCATTGCCGCCACGCGCGACCCGCAAGTGCGCGAGCGGCTGAACGAACTGCTCAAGCAACACGAGGAAACGCAGGCGCAAGCCGCCAGCATGATGGCCAACCTGCAAGGACTGGTTTCGGCCCGCGAGGCGCAGGTGGCTGTACTGGGCGACAGCGACCAGTTGCGCAAGTCCTTGGCGGCGCTACAAGGCAAGCTCTCCTCGGCGTCCGGCCTGTCGCTCACGAACGGGATCGGCTTGGGCATCCCGGCGCTGCTGGCGATCCTTTCGGCCTTTGGTCTGGGCCGCGTGCTGGTGCTGGAAAGCCGCGCGCGCCAGCAGTTGGCCGAGCAGCGGCGCCAGGCCGCCGAGCAGCGGCAGCTTGAAGTCCGGCGTGTGAATGACGCCAACCAGGCCGCCATCTTGCGGCTGATGAACGAACTGCAAGCGGTGGCCGAAGGCGATTTGACGCAGGAAGCGACTGTGACCGAGGATATTACCGGCGCCATCGCCGACTCGGTGAACTACACGGTGGAGGAGTTACGCTCGCTGGTGGGTAGCGTGCAGAACACCACCGCCCGCGTGGGCGAGATCATGGAGAAAACGCAGAGCACCTCCACCGATCTGCTGGCTGCCTCGACCGAACAGTTGCGCGAAATCCGCGAAACCGGCCAGTCCGTGCTGGAAATGGCCGGACGCATCAATGACGTGTCGGGCCAGGCGCAGCAATCAGCGGCGGTGGCGCGGCAATCGCTGCAAGCCGCCGAGAGGGGCTTGTCCGCCGTGCAGAACGCTATCGGCGGTATGAACACGATCCGCGACCAGATTCAGGAAACCTCCAAGCGCATCAAGCGCCTGGGCGAATCCTCGCAGGAGATCGGCGAAATCACCGAGCTGATCGCCGACATCACGGAGCAAACCAACGTGCTGGCGCTGAACGCCGCCATTCAGGCCGCGTCGGCCGGCGAGGCCGGGCGGGGCTTCTCGGTGGTCGCGGAAGAAGTGCAACGCCTGGCCGAACGCTCCGGCGACGCCACGCGCCAGATCGCGGCGCTGGTCAAGGCCATCCAAACCGACACGCAGGACGCGGTGGCCGCCATGGAACGCTCGACGCAGGGCGTGGTCGAGGGCGCACGCCTGTCGGACCATGCGGGCGCCGCGCTCTCCGAGATTGACCGGGTGTCGCGCCAACTGGCCGAGCTGATCGAGCGGATTTCCACCTCTGCCTCCAATGAAGCCGACCAGGCCGGCGCAGTGGCCACCAATATCCGGCACATTTTTGCCGTGACCGAACAAACCGGCGAAGGCACCCGTACCAACACCAGCCAGGTGCAGGAACTGGCGCGTATGTCCGAAGAATTGCGTCAATCGGTGGCGCGGTTCAAAGTTGTTTGAGGGCGCCGCCGTGAACCGGATGGATCAACTCCAGGACGTGGGCGGTGCGGTTGCCGGTACTGGCGACCTTGGCCCGCTGGCTTGGGTGCTCGAGGAGACCCGCCGGTCCATCGAGACTGCCACCCGGTCGGTGCGGCGCTTTGTCCGCGAAGCCGAAGCCGCGCGCGGTGTGGACATGGCCTCGCTGGATGCAGGGCCGCTGCGCATGGCCCGCCAGCAACTGCGTCAGGTGGTGGGCGCGCTTGACATGGTGGGCCAGAGCGTGGCCGCGCAAATGGTGCGCGCCATGGAAGGGGCGGTGCATCAATTCATCCAGCGTTCCGACCGTTGCACCGAGCCAGCGGCCGCGACGATGGAGCGCGCCGGCTTCGCGCTGCTTGAGTATCTGGAAGGACAGCTCGGCGGCAGGCCACGCTCGCCGATCGGCCTGTTTCCGCAGTACCGGCAAGTGCAGGAACAGGCAGGCGTGGCGCGGATTCACCCGGCCGATCTGTGGCCGCAGCCTTGGCGCTGGATTGACCCGGCCACGCCTGCCAGCCCGCAGCGCCTGAATTACGATCCGGAAGTGCGCGCCAGGCTCGACCGCAACGTGCTCCAGTTCATGCGCGATGCCGACGTCAACGCGGTCGCCGAACTGGGCGAGATCAGCCTGGGGCTGGCCGGCGGCGCTTCGGCGCGCCAGCCGGTCGTGTTCTGGAAGCTGGCGGCGGGCTTTTTCGAGGCCGTGGCGCAGGCGTTGGTGCCGGAGGATGTGTATGTCAAGCGCGCCGCCTCGCGCATTCTGTTGCAATATGCGGCGCTAGCCCAGGGCGAGCAGAGCGTGCCCGAGCGGCTGGCGTTGGAACTGCTGTTTTTCTGTGCTCAGGCCCAACCCGCAGCTGACGTGCCCGCACCCGCGCTGACGGCGATCCGCGCGGCCTGGAATCTGGACGGCTACCAGCCGGTTGACTACAACGAGCCGGCCTTTGGGCTGTTCGATCCTGCGGTGCTGGCGCAGGCGCGCCGGCGGATCGAATCCATCAAGGAAAGCTGGTCGGCGCTGACTGGGGGCGACCTGACGCGCAAGCGCAGCACGGTGGACCAGTTCGGCCTGGTCGCCGAATCCCTGCTCAAGCTCCATCCGCAGAGCAAGGCGCTGGCTGACATGTTCACCCAGGTGGCCGCGCAAACGGCCCAGTCGGGTCAGCCGCCCAGCCCCGAACTGGCGATGGAAACAGCCACCGCCGTGCTGTTTCTGGAAGCCGCCTTTGCCGATTTCCAGCCTGGCGACGGCAACTTCGGCGCGCGCATCGCGCAACTGGCCCAGCGGCTCAAGGCCGTGCTGGCCGGAGGCGCGCAGCAACCGCTGAATCCCTGGATGGAGGAGCTGTACAGCCGCGTGAGCGATCGCCAGACCATGGGCACCGTGGTCAGCGAATTGCGTGTCACGCTGGGCGATGTCGAGCAGCGCCTGGACCAATACTTCCGCCAGCCCGAAGACAAAACGTCGCTGGCTGCCGCGCCCGGCCTGCTGATGCAGATGCACGGCGTGCTGTCCGTGCTCGGACTCGATCAGGCCGCCCATGCAGTCGGGCGGATGCGCGAAGCGGTGGATGGCTTCATCGCATCCGGGCAGGACGTGCAGGCGCTCAAAACCTCCGGCAGTTTCGAGCGCCTGGGCGCCAATCTGGGCGCTTTGGGTTTTCTGGTGGACATGCTTGGCTATCAACCGGTGCTCGCCAAAAAACTGTTTGCCTACAACGCCGAGACGGGCGAACTCAAGCCGCTCATGGGACGCACGGCATCCGAGCCGGGCGCCGTGACGCAAGCGGCCCCCGCCGGCATCGATCTGGAATTGCAGGCGCATGAGGAAGAACTGGCAGTGGGCGGCGAACCGGCGGCGCTGCCGCAGGCCGCCAGCGCGCCGGCCAGCACCGATGCGGGCGGCGGTGCCGGCGACGCGGCGCTTCCGGATATTGATTTCGCCACATTCCAGCCCGACACGTCCGCGTCAGCACCCGCGCCAGCGCCCGATTTTCAGCCGCAGGCCGAGGCCGGCAGCGGTCAGGAGTTGGGCGCGGACGACGATTTGCGTGACATCTTCCTCGAAGAAGCGCGCGAGGTGATCGCCCAAGGCCACGCTGCCGTGCAGGCGTTGACCGACAAGCCGGGCGACATGGAGCAGCAAACCGCGCTGCGGCGCGCGTTCCACACACTCAAGGGCAGTTCCCGCATGGTCGGGCTGACCGAGTT
>JAIRVJ010000132.1 GCA_031253955.1 Burkholderiaceae bacterium
GGCAGCGGTGCTGGGCGCGGAAAAATCCGGCAAACCAGCGGCGCTCGCAGCGCTGCAGGCGAGAAAGTTCAGCGGCTGGGCGGCGGCTGACGCGCTTGGGTGAATTTTGCAGGGGCGACCACATACAGCGTCGAGCGCGCCAGCGAAAACAGCTTGGCTGCTTCAACTTTGCTGTCTGCGGCAGCCACAAAGGTCAGTACCTTTTACTTGAGGTCTTCGCTGTAGGCCATGATGCTTTCCGGATTGAACACAATCTTTAGTGTATCTCCGATTTATTATGGAGTCGACTATAATACCGGTGTGTCGATTGTATTTAGCCACTCTAAAATTAATAACTTTGCATTGCCCCCCGCCATGACCGCACGCACGCTCTACGACAAGATTTGGGACGAGCACGTCGTCCGCACCGAGGAAGACGGCACCGCCCTGCTCTACATCGACCGGCATCTGGTGCATGAGGTGACCAGCCCGCAAGCCTACGAGGGGTTGCGCGAGGCGGGGCGCAAGGTCTGGCGCGTCAGTTCCGTGGTCGCCACCGCCGATCACAATACGCCCACCACCGGCTGGGAGCGCGGCTACGACGGCATTGCCGACCCGATCAGCAAAGAGCAGGTGACAACGCTGGACAAAAACATCGCCGCATTCGGCGCAGCGGCCTACTTTCCGTTTCTGCATCCGCGCCAGGGCATCGTGCACGTGATCGGCCCAGAAAACGGCGCGACGCTGCCGGGCATGACGGTGGTTTGCGGCGATTCGCACACGTCCACGCACGGCGCGTTCGGCGCGCTGGCGCACGGCATCGGCACCAGTGAAGTGGAGCACGTGCTGGCCACACAAACACTGCTGCAAAAAAAGAGCCGCAACATGCTGGTGCAAGTCGATGGCGCGTTGCCCGAGGGCGTGACGGCCAAGGACATGGCGCTGGCGGTGATCGGCAAGATCGGCACCGCCGGCGGCACCGGCTGCGCCATCGAATTCGCGGGCGAGGCCATCCGCGCCCTGAGCATGGAAGGCCGCATGACGCTGTGCAACATGGCGATTGAAGCAGGTGCGCGGGCGGGCATGGTGGCGGTGGACGGCAAGACCATCGACTACCTCAAAGGCCGCCTGCTCGCGCCGGGAACCGATGCGGCAGCGGGCAAGTTCACCGGCGGCCCCGAATGGGAGCACGCCGTGGTCTGCTGGAAAACGCTGCATTCCGACCCCGGCGCGCGGTTCGATGCCACCGTGACGCTAGATGCCGGCCAGATCGTGCCGCAAGTGACTTGGGGCACGTCGCCCGAAATGGTGCTGGGCATCGACGGCCGCATCCCTGACCCAGACAAGGAAAAAGACCCGGTCAAGCGCGACGCCATCGAACGCGCGCTGACCTACATGGGGCTGGAACCGAACCAGGCCATGAGCGACATCGTGATCGACAAAATGTTCATCGGCTCGTGCACCAACAGCCGCATCGAGGATTTGCGCGCGGCGGCAAGCGTCGTCAAGAACCTGGGCCGCAAGGTGGCGCCGAACGTCAAACAGGCGCTGGTCGTTCCCGGATCGGGCCAAGTCAAGGCGCAGGCCGAGGCCGAAGGGCTGCACAAGATTTTCAGCGCCGCCGGTTTCGCGTGGCGCGAGCCGGGCTGCTCGATGTGTCTGGCGATGAACGCCGACCGGCTGGAGCCGGGCGAGCGTTGCGCATCGACCAGCAACCGCAACTTCGAGGGCCGCCAAGGCGCGGGCGGGCGCACGCACCTGGTCAGCCCCGCGATGGCCGCCGCCGCCGCCGTGCATGGGCACTTTGTCGATGTGCGGCGCTTTGTCTGAGGAGTTGAAACCATGCAACACAAGCTCACTTTGCTGCTCATCGGCGCGGCCTTGGCCTTGGCCGGCTGCAACACATGGCATGGCGTCAAGCAAGACGCCAAGGAAGCCGGCAGCGCCGTGACCCATGCCGTCGGTACCGGCCTGGACAAAGCCGGCGAGGGCCTAAGCACCGCCGGCGAGAAGGTCAAGGGCAGCGGTAACCGGGACAACAACGCGCAGCCGCCGCAACAGTCGCCGCAATAAAGCGGTATTCACTTTTTTGCCGTCACTGGCCACCATTCCAGCCTTCCTACAAAGGGGGAAGGAGCCAAGACAGAAAAACCATGAACCAATTCACCGTGCACCGGGGCATCGTCGCCCCCATGGACCGCGAGAACGTCGATACCGACGCCATCATCCCCAAGCAATTCCTCAAGTCGATCAGGAAAACGGGCTTCGGCCCTCACCTGTTCGATGCGTGGCGCTATCTGGACAAGGGCGAGCCGGGCATGAACCCGGCCAGCCGCAAACCGAACCCGGACTTCGTGCTTAACCAGCCGCGCTACCGGGGTGCGTCCATTTTGCTGGCGCGCAAGAACTTCGGCTGCGGCTCCTCGCGCGAACACGCGCCGTGGGCGCTGGTGCAGTACGGCTTTCGCGCGCTGATCGCGCCGAGCTATGCCGACATCTTCTTCAACAACAGCTTCAAGAACGGCCTGCTGCCCATCGCGCTGCCCGAAGCGCAAGTGGCCCGCCTGTTCGACGAAGTGGCGGCCTTCCCCGGCTATGCGCTCACCATCGACCTGGAGCGCCAGCGGATCGTTAAGCCAGATGGGGCGGAACTGCCATTCGACGTAGAACCGTTTCGCCGCCACTGTTTGCTGGGCGGTCTGGACGATATCGGCCTGACCTTGCGGCATAAAGATGCCATTGCGGCTTACGAGAACCAGCGCCTGGCGGCCAAGCCGTGGCTGGCGCATATGCCATGACTGACAACTCCCTCTCCCGCTTATTTCTATAGTCCCTCATGTGGGTCGGGATTGTTTGTAAGCATCCTGATTTCCCCAAGCGCGCAGAAAAACTGCCGCATGGCAGTTCTCATGCAGCACGTCCGCAAGTACAGTGAA
>JAIRVJ010000141.1 GCA_031253955.1 Burkholderiaceae bacterium
GTTGGCGCTCACGCCCATGATTTGGGCCATTTCGCGCTGCAACAAGCCGGGCTGCTCTTTGATGAGCTGGGCCAGCTTGGCACGGTCGATCGTGTGACCGGTTTTGGGGCCGGGTTTGCCTCTTTGGTGATCGGGGGGTTGGTGCAACCATATATACACGATGGCGCGCGAGACGGCAAAAAACCTGGCTGCCTCAACCTTGCTGGCACCCCCGGCAATGTAGGCCAGTACGCGCTGTTTCAAATCGGTGCTGTAGGCCATGACGATCTCCTGGTTGAACATGGCGTATGGTCTATGTCTAATTTATGGAAGAGTCAGCTATACCTTGACGATAGTCTGCAGCACCGCCGTTTCTCCGACAAATTGGTTTCGATGGACGAGAAGGCCGACATCCTGGCGCAGATGGACATCCCGTTTCTGCGGAAACCGATTGATACCCAGCTCGGTCGCTTACACGCTGCTGTGCAACCATGTGCCGCTCAATGGCTACCTGATCGGTGCGCACGAGTACGAGGCTCACCAGCACCCAACCGAGCGCATCGCCGTCTTCATGCAAGCCTCGCAAGCTGCGTCGGATGCGATGGTGCTGGGCGTGCCCGTATTCGGCGCCGAAGCGCCGCGCGCCCGCGTGCTGGGCCGCAAGATCAGCAACGCCTGCCATTGCTGCTGTGGCGGCGATGGCGGCGTTGAGTAAGAGGCCTACACGCCCAATGCTCAACGAATGTCGCCCCGCGCATAAAACGACGCCAGCGCGATGGTGGCGGCAATGAAGACCGCGCCGTGGACGATGGCCCAGAGCCAGAACTGGCGGGCGAGCGCACCCAGATCGGTATCGGAAATCAGATACGGCTGCCCGTCCGCAGGCTTGCGCATGACGTGCGCTTCGGGTTGGGCCAGCGCCTCTTGCTGCGTGCGCTCGACTTCGCGCTGCGCGGCGGCGCGGGCCAGTTCCCATTCCTGCTCGCTGATTTGGCCGTCGCCATCCAGATCGAAGCGGCGCAGCAGTGCGGCGTGATCGGCCTTCCAGTCTTCGAGCAGTTCGCTCACTTGGCGATGGGTGTTCAGATCGGGATCGATGCTGCCCACCGTGACGAACTCGCCCAGAGCATAAATCCGGTCGCCGGGGCGCAAGTACCAATATTGGACGCTCGCGCCATTTCCGCTCGTGTAGGTGCGGCGGTTGCGCACCAGCATTTCGGCCCCTTCGGGATCGACCGCGCAGACAGCGCCGCTGCCGTCGTCGAGCAGGAAAGACTCATCGCTTTCCTCCGTGTCGTTGCTGCGGCTTTCCTGGTCGAAGTAGCGCACCCGGCTCCACAGAAGCGGCAAGCCGCTGCCCGGCTCGAAAACGCTCTGGCGCCCCCCCAGCAACTGGCCGCGCCCGGCTAGCCGGGCGTAGCCCTGGGCGGTGGAGGCGATGCGCTCGGCCGGCGTGTTGCCGATGATTCTGGCGCGTGCCAAGGCGCGCCACCAGGCCCACAGAGCAATACCGAGCACCAGAACGAAACCGGCCGGCAGCGCCCAAGCCGGGCCGCTATTGGCGCCCCAAAGAATGCTCAGAAACAAAACGGCGCATTCAAGGAGGAGGATGCCCCACTGGCCCCAGGAACCTAAAAAAATGCGCCATTCGTCCTGCGGATTTTCAGGCATCGAACAGGGCCTTGAGGTTCACATCCGTCTTTTCCTCTTCGGAAAATTCAAGCAGCGCATGCTGCTTGAACCCGAACCGGCGGGCAATGATGGCGTCTGGGAACTGCTCCACACGCACGTTCAGCAGGTTGACCGATTCGTTGTAGAACTCGCGCCGGTCAGCCAGCGCGTTTTCCAGCGCGGTGATAGCGGCCTGCAACTGCATGAACTGCTCGTTGCTGCGCAGTTCCGGGTACGCCTCGGCCACGGCGAAGATGCGACCCAGCCCGGCGTGCAGCGCGCCTTCGGCGGTGCCAAGGGCCGGAATGTCGCGGTTTTCGCGCGCGCTGGCGACCTGGGCGCGCGCCGCGATCACGCGCTCCAGCGTCTCCTGCTCGAACTGCTTGTACTGACGGCAGACTTCGACCAGCTTGGGCAACTCGTCGTGGCGCTGCTTGAGAATCACGTCGATATTGGCCCACGCCTTGCCGACATTGTTTTTGATCTGCACCAGCCCGTTGTAAGCCATGACGGCCCACAGCGCTGCAAGAACGGCGAGGGCAAGAATGACGGCGGCGGCAATGGACATGGCGGCGCTCCGGCAGGAATGAAAAAAGAAGTAGGCAGTTTAAAGCAAGGATGAAACGCCAGTGGCACACTCTTTCCCTGCCACCAAACTCCCGCTCCACACCATGCCCGACCTGCCCTTCACTTTCAACCTGCCCGAACCGCCCCACACCTTGACGCCCGAGCGCGTAGCCGCGTTGCTGCAAAGCGACGCGCGGCACGGGCTGGACGAGGGCGAGGCAGCGCGGCGGCTAGCCGCTTGCGGGCCGAATGCGCTGCCCGAAGCCGCCAAGCGCGGCTGGCTGGTGCGCTTTGGCGCGCAGTTTGCCAATGCGCTGATCGCGTTCTTGCTTGCCGCTGCGGTGGTCGCGCTGCTGCTGGGGCATTGGGTGGATGCGGCGGTGATCGTGGGCGTGGTGCTGGTCAACGCGGTGATGGGCGTGCTGCAAGAGGGCAAGGCGGAAGCGGCGATGGCCGCGCTGCGCCAGATGCTCACGCCGCACGCGCGGGTGCTGCGCCCGGGCGGGCCGCAGGTGGCGGACGTGGCCGCTTTGGTGCCCGGCGACGTGGTGCTGATCGAGGCGGGCGACCGCGTGCCCGCCGATCTGCGCCTGACGCAAGCGCGGGCGCTGCGCATTGACGAGGCGCTGCTCACCGGCGAATCGGTGGTGGCCGAAAAATCCACCGCCCCCGCCGCCGCCGATGCCCCGCTGGGCGAGCGCGGCGGCATGGCCTATTCGGGCACGCTGGTGGCCGCCGGCTCCGGCCTGGGCGTGGTGGTGGCCACGGGCGCGCGCACCGAGATCGGCAAGATCAGCCTGATGCTCGGCGCCATTACCGATCTGAGCACGCCGCTGCTGCGGCAGATCGACCGCTTTGGCCGCCAGCTCACGGCGGGCGCGTTCACGGTGGCGGCGCTGCTGTATGTCTTTGCCGTGGCGGTGCGCGGCTACAGCTGGCTGGACGCGCTGATGACCGTGGTGGCGCTGGCCGTGAGCTTCGTGCCCGAAGGGCTGCCGGCGGTGATGACCATCACGCTGGCCATTGGCGTGCAGCGCATGGCCGCGCGCCACGCCATCGTGCGCCGGCTGCCGGCGGTGGAAACGCTGGGGGCCACCAGCATCATCTGTTCCGACAAAACCGGCACGCTCACGCGCAACGAGATGACCTGCCGCCAACTGCTCACCGCCGGCAGCCAGGCCACCGCCAGCGGCGCGGGCTATGAGCCGATCGGCCACGTGCGTCAGGAAGATGGCGCCAAGCCCGGCCCGGACATGCGGCGGCTCGCCCTCATCGGCCTGCTGTGCAACGACGCGGCGCTGGCCGAAAGCGAGGGCCAGTGGCTGGTGCACGGCGATCCGATGGAAGGCGCGCTGCTGGCGCTGGCCGTGAAAGCCGGGTTGACGCCGCAAGACGAGGTGGACCGCCACCCGCGCCTGGACACCGTACCGTTTGACGCCGCGCACCGCTACATGGCCACGCTGCACGCGATACCTGAACCCGCCGGGGAGCCGGAAAGCGGCGCGCTGCTGATGGTCAAGGGCGCGCCCGAACGGTTGCTCGCCATGTGCGCGCACGCGCTGGCCGCCGACGGGCGCGCCGTCTGCGCACTCGACACGGCGGACTGGCAGGCGCACATCGAGCGCATCGCCGCCGGCGGCCAGCGCGTGCTTGGCTTTGCGTTCAAACGATTGCCGGAAAAACCGGCGCAAATAGCACCGGCGCATTTGGAAGGTTTGACGCTGGCCGGTCTGATCGGCTTCATCGACCCGCCGCGCCCGGAAGCCGTGACCGCCGTGGCCGACTGCCGCAGCGCCGGTGTCGCCGTCAAGATGATTACGGGCGACCACGCCGCCACCGCGCGCGCCATCGCCGTGCAACTGGGGCTGGCGCCCAAGCCGTTTGTCGCCACCGGCGCCGACGTGGACGCCACCAGCGATGCCGATCTGCCCGCGCTGGCGCAGCGCACCCACGTTTTTGCCCGCACCAGCCCGGAGCACAAACTGCGCGTGGTGCGCGCGCTGCAAAGCCAGGGCGCGGTGGTGGCGATGACGGGCGATGGCGTGAACGACGCGCCCTCACTGAAACAGGCCGATGTGGGCATCGCCATGGGCCGCAAGGGCACCGAGGCGGCCAAGGAAGCAGCCCAGGTGGTGCTGGCCGACGACAACTTTGCCTCCATCGTCGCCGCCGTCCACGAAGGGCGCGTGGTGTACGACAACATCCGCAAGGTGCTGGCCTGGACGCTGCCTACCAACGGCGGCGAAGTCCTGGCCGTGGCCGCGGCCCTGCTGCTGGGCCTGACGCTGCCTTTGACCCCGGCGCAGATTCTGTGGATCAACATGGCGCTGACCATCACGCTCGGCCTGGCGCTGGCCTTCGAGCCGCCGGAGGGCGGCGTCATGCGCCGCCCTCCGCGCCCGGCGCACGCACCGCTCATGTCGCCCTTCATGCTCTGGCGGCTGGCGCTGGTCTCCACCCTGTTTGCCCTGGCCGTCTATGCGGTCGTGGGCTGGGGGCACTGGCGGCAGCTGCCGCTGGAGGCCACGCGCACGCTGGTGGTCAACACTTTCTGCGCGCTAGAAATCGGCTACCTGTTTTCGGTGCGCTACCTGCACGCCAGCTCGCTGACCTGGCAAGCCATGCGCGGCACCCCGGCGGTGCTGTACGCCGTGCTGGGCGTGCTGGCGCTGCAACTGGCCTTCACCTACACGCCGTGGATGCAGCTGCTGTTTGCCACCCGCTCGCTCGCCCTGCCCGATTTGCTGCTGGCCCCCGCCTTGGGCGCGCTGCTGCTGTTTGCGCTGGAAGCCGAAAAAACCCTGCTGCGCAAGCTGGGGTGGTTCGATGAATTGAAAGGTTGAACGTTCGGCGTGGAGCGTGAAGCGTGGAGCGTTGACCGTGGGGTATTTGACGCTCAACGCTCAACCTTGCACCCCGAAACGACGCGCCTCGTCTAAAATCAAAAATTGTCCAAATCTAATCCGCCGTAACCCATCATGACCCACGTCGTCACTGAAGCCTGCATCCGCTGCAAATACACGGACTGCGTCGATGTCTGCCCGGTCGATTGTTTTAAGGAAGGCCCCAACTTCCTGACCATCGACCCCGAAGAGTGCATCGACTGCGGCGTCTGCATCCCCGAATGCCCGGCCAACGCCATCTTCCCCGAAGAAGACCTGCCCAAGGACCAGCTCCACATGACGGCGCTCAACGCCGAACTGGCCAAGCTGCCCACCTGGAAAACCCTCAGCAAGCGCAAAGACCCCCTGCCCGACGCCGACGAGTGGCGAGACAAAACGGGCAAGCTGTCCGAACTCAAGCGTTGACTTTTCCCCCTTCTCCCGTTGATGGGAGAAGTTTGGCAGAAGGAGCCAACCGAAGGCTGGGAAAACGCATTCTTCAACCCTTGCGCCCATATTCTTGCGCCGTGCTTGAAGATGCGCCGCTACCGGCATGCGGCCAGCCCTCTCCCATAGCCCCTCTCCTGCGAGCGGGCGAGAAAAAAGAAAGGCTGCCGCCTATACGCCTTCGCGGGCAATACAGTTCAGTGAAGCGGATGACCCCATGATTTCGTCATTCCCGCGAGGACGGGAATCCATGCAGCACATCCATCGCCCGGCGGCGACCAAGACCCAGCGGATTCCCGCCTTCGCGGGAATGACGACTTGAAATGTCTTAACTGAACAGCATTGCCTTTACGGGAATGACCAATGACTGCGTCAGCCGTCGCCCTCGTTCGTGATATCCTGGCCCAGATCCTGCCCGCCCTGCCGTGCGGCGATTGGACGCAGGTGGTGATGACGCGGGCTTCGATTTGTTCGATGAATGGAGCCAGCGCGACGCGGACGGGTATGACACCAAGGCCGTGCGCAATACCTGGAAGTCGGTCAAGGCGGCGGGCGGCATCACCATCGAAACCCTGTTGCGCATGACGCAAAAGCATGGCTTTGAACTGCCTAAGGCGGGCGTTTCCGCCGCCGGGCGCGCCCGCGCACTGTGGGATGCCGCCAAACCTGCGCCGCCCGGCCATGACTATCTGCGACGCAAAGGCGTGCAGCCGCATGGCTTGCGCGAGGCAGCCGATGGCTGGCTGCTGCTGCCCCTGCGCGATGCCGACGGTGCACTGTGGAACGTGCAGCGTATTGGCAAAGCGCCGTCCGGCGGTGCGGACGGCAGATCGGGCAAGATGTTCCTCAAGGACGCCCGCGTATCCGGCTGCTGGCACCCTACTGGGCGATCTGGCGGGCACTGACCCAGTGTTGGTGACCGAAGGCTACGCCACCGCCGCCAGCGTGCATGAGGCCACGAGCCGCTCCGTGGCCGTGGCCTTCAACGCGTGCAACATGAAAGCCGTTGCCAAGACCCTGCGCCAGCAAGCCCCCGGCGCGCTGATCGCGCTGTGTGGCGACGACAATCAGGATACGCACCGGCGCACCGGCAAGAACCACCGCGCAGCACTGCGATGCGCTGCTGATTCTGGATGAACTGGCACAAGTTGATGGCAAGGTGGCGGGCGAGTGTGCCTACATGCTCGAGCCGTGCCGCAGCGGGCCAGCAAATGCAAAACCGGGGAACAAACCGGGGAACAAATTGAACCGTGATCTGAAGAAATCTAGGATTCATGTGGGTTTCAAGGCTTCATTCAATAGACGCCAGGCCAAAGGCGCCCCTCCCGCGCGGGAGCAAGAACTGGAATCTTGTGTAATGCTCATCTTTCAGTAGCTACACGCCAAAGTATGATATGTATTTACGATTATTTTATATTGTAAAATCATATTATAAATAGGCGATATGCTGCCAATTAAATAGCACAACAGCAATCGCACACGGCATCGGCTTGCAGTGGCACAATGCCTGTTGTCGTACTTGGCCCTTCCAGCCCACAGTCGCATCCGCCAACCGGTTCAGCCGTGCCGCGGAAGGTTTCCTAACCAAAACTCGTGCTCCCTCAAGGGGGGCGAAAGTGAGCGCAACGCATGAGCGGTTTTTCGTCCGCGCCCGGCGGGGTTTACACCGCGTATCTGGGCAATTCCTATCTCTTCGGCGGCAACGCGCCGTATGTCGAGGAGTTGTACGAGAACTATCTGGCCAATCCCGGCAGTGTGCCGGACAACTGGCGTTCTTATTTCGACGCGCTGCAACACGTGCCAGCCGCCGATGGCGGCCAGGCGCGCGATGTGCCGCATCTGCCGGTCATCAACGCTTTTGCCGAGCTGGCCAAACAGGGCGCGGCGCGTGCGGCGCCATCCGGCGGCGCGGATTCGGATTTCGGGCGCAAGCAAACCGCGATTCAGCAAATCATCGCGGCCTACCGCAACGTGGGCGGGCGCTGGGCCGATCTGGATCCGCTCAAGCGCGCCGAGCGGCCCGATATCCCCGAACTGGAGCCTGCGTTTTACGGCTTTGCCGACGCCGATATGGAACGGGTGTTCAACACCAGCAACACCTTTTTCGGCAAGAGCAGCATGTCGCTGCGCGATCTGCTCAATGCGCTGCGCGAGACGTATTGCGGCGCGATCGGCGCCGAGTTCCGGCATACCACCGAGCAGACCGAAAAACGCTGGTGGCAGCAAAAGCTGGAAAGTGGGCGCGCCAGCCCGCAACTGGCGCTGGAGCAGAAAAAGCGCGTGCTCGAACGCCTGACCGCCGCCGAGGGGCTTGAGCGTTTTCTGCACACCAAGTACGTGGGGCAAAAGCGTTTTTCGCTGGAGGGCGGCGAGAGCTTCATCGTCGCCATGGATGAGCTGCTGGCGCAGGCCGGCCAGGCGGGCGTGCAGGAGGTGGTGATCGGCATGGCGCACCGCGGGCGGCTGAACGTGATGGTCAACACGATGGGCAAGGATCCCAAGGATCTGTTTGCCGAGTTCGACCACACCGCGCCGCAAGACCTGCCTGCCGGCGACGTGAAGTACCACAAGGGTTTTGCCAGCGACGTTTCCACGCCCGGCGGGCCGGTGCATGTGTCGCTGGCGTTCAATCCCTCGCATCTGGAAATCGTCAACCCGGTGGTGGAAGGCAGCGTGCGCGCCCGCCAGGATCATCGCGGCGGCGGCGAGCGGGCCGGCCACGCCGTGCTGCCGGTGCTGGTGCATGGCGACGCGGCCTTTGCCGGCCAGGGCGTGGTCATGGAAACGCTGGCGCTGGCTGAAACACGCGGCTACCACACCGGCGGCACGGTGCACATCGTCATCAACAACCAGATCGGCTTTACCACGAGCGATCCGCGCGACAGCCGCTCCACGCTGTATTGCACCGACGTGGTCAAGATGATCGGCGCGCCGGTGCTGCACGTCAACGGCGACGACCCGGAAGCGGTAGTGCTGTGCATGCAACTGGCGCTGCAATACCGCCAGACCTTCCGCCGCGACGTGGCGGTGGACATCGTGTGCTTCCGCAAGCTCGGCCACAACGAGCAGGACACGCCCGCGCTCACGCAGCCGCTGATGTACGCCAAGATCGTCCAGCACCCCGGCACGCGCAAGCTCTACGGCGACAAGCTGGTGGCGCAGGGCGTGCTGCCAGCGGGCGGTCCCGACCAGATGGTGGCCGCCTACCGCGCGGACATGGACGCGGGGCGCCTGTCCTCCAACCCCGTGCTCACCAACTTCAAGAGCCAGTACGCGGTCGATTGGTCGCCCTTCATCGGCCAGAAGTGGACCGATGCGGCGGAAACCGCGCTGCCGCTGGCCGAATGGCAGCGTCTGGCCGAGCGCATCACCGCCGTGCCGCCGGGTTTCGCGCCGCATTCGCTGGTGCGCAAGGTGCTCGACGACCGCGCGGCCATGGGCCGGGGCGAGGTGAACGTCGATTGGGGCATGGGCGAGCACATGGCGTTCGCCTCGCTGGTGGCCGCCGGTTATCCGGTGCGCCTGTCGGGCGAAGATTGCGGGCGCGGCACCTTCACGCACCGCCACGCCGTGCTGCACGACCAAAAGCGCGAGAAGTGGGATACCGGCATCTACATTCCGCTGCAAAACGTCAGCGACAAGCAGGCGTCCTTCACGGTAATCGACTCCATCCTGTCGGAAGAAGCGGTGCTCGGCTTTGAATACGGCTACGCCGCCAACGCGCCCAACACACTGGTGATCTGGGAAGCGCAGTTCGGCGACTTCGCCAACGTCGCGCAGGCGGTGATCGACCAGTTCATCGCCTCCGGCGAGGCCAAGTGGGGCACGGCCAACGGCGTGACGCTGCTGCTGCCGCACGGTTACGAGGGCCAGGGCGCGGAACACTCCTCGGCGCGGCTGGAGCGGTTTTTGCAACTGGCGGCCGACACCAACATCCAGGTCACGCAGCCCTCCACGGCCAGCCAGATCTTTCACCTGCTGCGCCGGCAGATCATCCGCCCGCTGCGCAAGCCCCTGATTGTGCTCAGCCCCAAGTCGCTGCTGCGCCACAAAGACGCCGCTTCGCCCGTGGCGGAATTTACCGGCGGGGCGTTTCAAACCGTCATTGCCGATCCGGCGGCGCCAAAGGCCGACAAGGTCAAGCGCGTGCTGGCGTGCTCCGGGCGCGTTTATTACGACCTGGCCAAAAAACGCGCCGAAGATGGGCGCCAGGACGTAGCCATCGTCCGCGTGGAGCAGCTTTATCCCTTCCCGCACAAGGCATTCGCGGCGGAACTCAGGAAATACCCCCGCGCCCTTGAGGTGCTCTGGGTGCAGGACGAACCGCAAAACCAGGGCGCCTGGTTCTTCGTGCAGCACTCCATCCGCGAGAACATGCAGGAAGGCCAAAAGCTCGGCTACGCCGGGCGCGCGGCGGCGGCAGTCCCCGCCGTGGGCTACGTGCATCTGCACCAGGAACAGCTCAAGGCGCTGCTGGAAACGGCCTTTGGCCGGCTCAAGGGTAAAGGTTGAGGGTTGAGCGTTTGGTGTTTAGCGTGGGAGTTTTTGTTCGCTCAACGCGCAACGTTCAACGCAAAACGTAAAACGCTCCACGCAAAATTCATAGCGAGAAATTCATCATGGCGATCATTGAAGTCAAAGTTCCCCAACTCTCCGAATCGGTCAGCGAAGCGACGCTGCTGCAATGGAAGAAAAAGCCCGGCGAAGCGGTCAAGGCCGATGAAGTGCTCGTCGAAGTCGAGACCGACAAAGTGGTACTTGAAGTGCCCGCCCCTGCCGCCGGCGTGCTGGCCGAAATTTTGCAGGCCGACGGCGCCACCGTGACCGCCAATCAACTGCTGGCGCGCATCGATACCGAGGCGGCGGCAGGTGTTGCCGTTGCGCCCGCCAGCGCCGCAACCCCAGCTGCCGCCCCCGCCAGCGGCGGCAAGGCGGGCATCGCCATGCCCGCCGCCGCGAAACTGTTGGCTGAAAGCGGCCTGAACGCCAAGCAAGTGACCGGCACCGGCAAAGATGGCCGCGTGACCAAAGGCGACGCGCTCTTAGCTATTCAATCAGGAGCTGCAAGCCAAGTAAGTACAATGTCTAGCAGCCAAAAACATGCACAAAATCAGGCTGCTGCGCCCGCCCCGGCACCCGCGCTGCCGCAAGTGGCCGCGCCGGTCGCGCCGCCCGATCTGGGCCAGCGCCCCGAACAGCGCGTGCCCATGAGCCGCCTGCGCGCCCGCATCGCCGAACGACTGCTGCAATCGCAAGCCACCAACGCCATCCTCACCACCTTCAACGAAGTGAACATGCAGCCGGTGATGGAAATGCGCAAGCGGTTCGTGGAACGCTTTGAAAAGGAACACGGCGTCAAGCTCGGCTTCATGAGCTTTTTCGTCAAGGCGGCGGTGCACGCGCTCAAGAAATACCCGGCCATCAACGCCTCCATCGACGGCAACGACATCGTCTATCACGGCTACTTCGACATCGGCATCGCTGTCGGCAGCCCGCGCGGGCTGGTGGTGCCGATCCTGCGCAACGCCGACCAGATGAGCTTTGCCGAAATCGAAAAGAAGATCGCCGAATTCGGCAAAAAGGCGCAGGAGGGCAAACTGGGCATCGAAGAAATGACCGGCGGCACCTTCTCCATCAGCAACGGTGGCGTGTTCGGCTCCATGCTTTCGACGCCGATCATCAACCCGCCGCAATCGGCCATCTTGGGCGTGCACGCCACCAAGGAGCGCCCCGTGGTGGAAAACGGCCAGATCGTGATCCGCCCGATGAACTACCTGGCCATGAGCTACGACCACCGCATCATCGACGGCCGCGAAGCCGTGCTTGGCCTCGTGGCGATGAAAGAGGCGCTGGAAGATCCGGCGCGGCTGTTGTTTGATATTTGAGGCTGGTTAGCCTTCAATCGAAACGAGATGAAGCGCCGGCTTTTTCTCCGTCATTCCCGCGCAGGCGGGAACCAAGGGCGGTCATCACATGGCAAACGCCGGATATTGGATTCCCGCCTGCGCGAAATGATGAGAGAAAGTTTTGTGTGCTCGAAGGCAAATCCGTATAGCGGTGCGGCGGTCATAAAGATGCGCGCAGTGGTTTTCGGCGGCTGCTTGGCATGGCTCCTTGCCGAATGTGCGAGTTTTCCGGCCACGTTCGACGCTTGGAAAAACGCACAGCCCATCCCAAATCCGGGCGCACCCGCTCGTGGGGACTTGTTCAGCGCCGCCTTAACACTCAGGCGTTTTCCAGCACGCGCAACTCGATGTGCAACCCGGCAGCCGTGGCCATGTTGACCAGCGCATCGAGGCCAAACAGGTTGATCTTGCCGCGCATCAGATTGGAAACGCGCGGCTGCGTCACGTCAAAAAGCCTGGCCGCTTCGGTCTGGCTCATCCCGGTGCGGGCTATGTGGCGCTTGAGCGCCGTCATCAGGGCCGAGCGCAATTTCATGTTTTTCGCTTCTTCCGGGGTGTCCTCGATGGCATCCCAGACACTGGCGAATCGTTCGTTGCTCATCGGTCAAGTTCCTTTAACAAGTCGCGGTAACGTTTGGCAGCCAGGTCCAAGTCGGCCTTGCTGGTTTTTCTGTTTTTTTCTGGAAACAATGCAGCACGTAGATGGCGTCGGCAAGCTTGGCAATGTAGATCACGCGAAAAGCTCCTGCGGCGTCCCGAATCCGGATTTCCCTTACGCCCTGGCCCACGGAGTTCATGGGCTTCCAATCGTCCGGATCTTCGCCGTTTTGCACCTGGTCAAGCTGATGGTCTGCCTCGCGTCGCGCCGAAGGGGGAAAGACACGAAGGTCATCAAGGGATCTACCCCGGAACTCAATCGGCTTGGGATCGGCCATGTCTGAAGCATACAAAATTTTGTATCGGCAGGCAAGTCTGGCCGCTGAATTTTTCTGACGCGAGGCTATACGCTGGGGCGGCACGGCCAATGCAATCCATCTCATTCGCCCAAAGCGTCCATTTCTGAACCCCTTGCTCCTATTTCCCACAAACCTTGACTACCATGACCCAATCATTCGACCTCATCGTCATCGGCGCCGGCCCCGGCGGGTACATCGCGGCGATTCGCGCTGCGCAACTGGGCTTTAACGTGGCCTGCATCGACGCCTGGCGCAACGCCGCGGGCGGCCCGGCACCTGGCGGCACGTGCACCAACGCGGGCTGCATTCCATCGAAGGCGCTGCTGCAATCTTCGGAGCACTACGAGCAGGCGGGCAAGCATTTTGCGGAGCACGGAATTACCGTCGGCGGGCTGAAGATGGATGTGCCCGCCATGGTCGGGCGCAAGGACGCCATCGTCAAACAGACCAACGAGGGCATCGCTTTCCTATTCAAGAAAAACAAGGTGGCGTTCTTCCACGGCGTCGGCTCTTTCGTGAAAGCGGATGCGAGCGGCTACCAGATCGCCGTGGCAGGCGCGGCCCATGAAACGCTGACGGGCAAGCACGTCATCGTCGCCACCGGCTCCAGCGCGCGCGCGCTGCCGGGCGCTCCGTTTGACGAAGAAAATATTTTGTCCAACGACGGCGCGCTGCGCATGGCCGCCGTGCCGAGCCGGTTGGGCCTGATCGGCTCCGGCGTGATCGGGCTGGAAATGGGCAGCGTGTGGCGGCGGCTGGGCGCTCAGGTCACGGTGCTGGAAGCGTTGCCGACTTTTCTGGGCGCGGTCGATGAACAGATCGCCAAGGAAGCCAAGAAGGCGTTCGACAAACAGGGCTTGAAGATCGAACTGGGCGTGCAGGTGGGCACCGTCAAATCCGGCAAGAAGGGCGTGAGCGTGGCCTACACCACCGCCAAGGGCGAGGCGCGCACGCTGGAAGTGGACAAGCTCATCGTCTCCATTGGCCGCGCGCCCAACACCGCGGGGCTGAATGCCGAAGCCGTGGGTTTGAAGCTCGATGAACGCGGCGCTATCGCGGTCGATGACCAATGCCGCACCAACCTGCCGGGCGTGTGGGCCATCGGCGACGTGGTGCGCGGGCCGATGCTGGCGCACAAGGCCGAGGAAGAAGGCGTGGCCGTGGCCGAGCGCATCGCGGGCCAGCATGGGCACGTCGACTTCAACACCATTCCGTGGGTGATCTACACCGCGCCGGAAATCGCCTGGGTCGGCCAGACCGAGCAGCAGTTGAAAGCCAGCGGACGCGCCTACAAAGCAGGCACGTTCCCGTTCATGGCCAATGGCCGCGCCCGTGCGCTGGGCGATATGGCGGGCATGGTCAAGTTCCTGGCCGACGCGCAGACCGACGAAATCCTGGGCGTGCACATCATCGGCCCGATGGCCAGCGAGTTGATCGCCGAAGCCGTGGTGGCGATGGCATTCAAGGCCAGCAGCGAAGACATCGCCCGCATTTGCCACGCGCATCCATCGCTCAGCGAAGCGACCAAGGAAGCGGCGCTGGCGGTGGATAAGCGGACGCTGAATTTCTGATTTCAATTCGTGTTCAAGATGACAAGAAACCACCCCTGGAAATCATCCTTCCCGCGTAGGCGGGAATGACGGAGTATTTTTTCGCCTTGAATTGACATAAGCAACGTGACCTTCGTCCGCCAAGCCTATGAAGCCGCGCTGACCGCGCGCGGCTACGCCAGCGATCCGGCGCAACTGCGCGCCGTCGATGCGCTGGAGCGCTGCGCCATCGAGTGGGCCGCGTACAAGGCGCGCCGCTCCAACGGCCTGAAAAAACTCGTCAACCGTCCGCCGATTCCGCGCGGCGTTTATATGTATGGCGGCGT
This sequence comes from Burkholderiaceae bacterium, assembly GCA_031253955.1. Classification (GTDB taxonomy): domain Bacteria; phylum Pseudomonadota; class Gammaproteobacteria; order Burkholderiales; family Burkholderiaceae_C; genus Ottowia. Next base: position 14,285 of record JAIRVJ010000141.1, read on the forward strand.
GGGGCGGGGTAAGAGCTTTCTGATGGACTGCTTTTTCAGTGCCGTGCCGCTGCGCCGCAAGACGCGGCTGCACTTTCACGAATTCATGCGCGAGGTGCACTGCGAACTGGCCGCGCTGCAAGGCACCGTCAACCCGCTCGACGAACTGGGGCGGCGCATGGCGCGGCGCTTCAAGCTGCTGTGTTTCGATGAATTCCACGTGGCCGACATTACCGACGCGATGATCCTGCACCGCCTGCTGGCGGCGCTGCTGGACAACGGCGTGGGATTCGTGACCACCAGCAATTTCAAACCCGACGATCTGTACCCCGGCGGCCTGCACCGCGACCGCATTCTGCCCGCCATCGCGCTGCTCAATGAGCGCATGGAGACCGTCAACGTCGATCACGGCATCGACTACCGCCGCTGCACGCTGGACCACGTGCCCAGCTATCTCACCCCGCTGGGGCCGCGGACGGAAGCGGCCCTGTGCGATGCCTTCGAGCGCCTGGCGCCTTGCGCGGACGAAGACCCGCTGCTCACGATTGAAGCGCGCCAGGTGCGCGCGCTGCGGCGCGCCGGGCCGCTGGCGTGGTTCGACTTCAAGACCTTGTGCGAAGGGCAGCGCTCGCAGCGCGACTATCTGGAAATCGCCGCGCGCTTTCAGACCGTGCTGCTTTCCGGCGTGCCGCAAATGAGCGCCCGCGATGCCTCGGCGGCGCGGCGCTTCACGCTGCTGGTGGATGTGTTCTACGACCGGCATGTCAAACTCATCCTGTCGGCCGCCGTGCCGCCCGAGCAGCTTTATCTGCAAGGGCCGCTGGCGCACGAATTTCCGCGCACCGTCAGCCGTCTGGCGGAGATGCAGTCGGCGCAATATCTGGCGCTGGAGCATCGCGTGGCCGATACCCAACTGACGTGAGGCTTGAATGAACCGATCCGCAATCTTGCCGCTGTTATTTGCCTTGGCGTTTGCCGTGCCGCCGGCGGCACGGGCGCAAACCGCTACCGCCGATGCCGCCAGCGCGTCCGCCGCCGGCCCGGCCCAAATAGCCGCCGAGCGAGCCCGCATTGCCCGCCAGCGCCATGAAGCGGAGAGCGAATTTGCCGCCGCCCAGCAAGCGTGCTGGCAAAAGTTTGCCGTCAACGATTGCCTGCGGCGCGCCCAGCGCGCCCGGCGCGAGCGCATGGACACATTGCGCCAGCAAGAGTGGGCGCTCGACGATCAGCAACGCAGCCACCGCGCCCAGGAGCGCCTGCGGCGGATCGAGGGCAAGGAGCGTTGAGCGCGCAAAGCGCGTTGCCGCTACTGGCTGCGCAACGGCTGGAAAGCCGAGCTGATGGAGGGTTTGTCTTTCTCCAGCGGCTCGAACTTGACGATGACCAGCGAGAGGTTGTCGCCGCCGCCTTCGGCGCGCGTGCGGGCCTTGTCGATCAGGAACTTGCTGGCATCGGGCGGCGGCAGGGTGTCCAGCACGGCGGCCAATTCATCGCTGGTGAAGTAGTGCCACAAACCGTCGCTGCAAGCCAGCAGGGTGTCGCCGACGCCCAGCTTGCGGACGTGGTGCAGTTCCAGGGGCGGATCGGTTGCCGTGCCCAAGCTCCCGGTGAGCAGGTTGGACTGGGGATGGTTTTCGGCTTCCTCCGGGGTCACCATGCCCTTGGCAATCAGCGATTGCACGTAGGAGTGGTCGATGGTGCGCCACAGCAGCGTGACACCGTGAAAATGGTAAATGCGCGAATCGCCGGTATGCACACAGTGGCACGCGCCGCCAGGCAGAATCAGGAAAGCCGCCAGCGTGCTGTGCGGCTCCTGCTCGGCAGCGATGGCGGTGAGTTTGATGACCATGTGCGCTTCGTGGCCGATCTGGCGCAGCAGCGCCGCCGGGTCTTCTTCATGCGGCACGTAACGCTCGAACAACTGGCGCGCGGTAAGCAGCACCTGGTCGGCGGCCTTGCGCCCGCCCGTGCGTCCGCCCATGCCGTCAGCCACCACGCCCAGCACACAGCCAGCCACACGGGGGTGCGCGAACAACCCCACCTGATCTTGCTGATACAGCCGGTCGCCTTTGTGCAGTCCCGTGGCGCCGGAAAGCCGATAACCCTTCTTGCTCATAGGGACTTGCCTTGAATTTTGTCCGAGGCAATTGTAACGAACCGTTGTAAGCGGTGCGGTAGGATGCGCGCAGTCATGAGCCGCACAGCCGATCTTCCACAAGATGCCGCTGCGCCCGAAAACAGGAGCGGCGAGTTGGCGGCGCGCGCCCGCGCGTTCGCCGAGCCTTTGATCGGCAGCGAACGGATGACCACGGGCGAGAACTCGCTCGAACATGCCGACGCGGTGGCCGCAATTTTGGACGATTGCGGCGCGTCGGACGCGCTCAAGGCCGCCGCCTACCTCAGCCACGCCAGCAATCAGCTCAACCGGCCCGAAGAAGTGATTGCGCGGCGCTTTGGCGCGGCCAACGCCAGGCTGGCGGCGGAAACTTACCGGCTGCGGGGCGTGCAGCAGCGTTCGCGCATCGGCCAGCCGCTGCCGCGCGAAGGCGTGGAGCCGGAAAGCCAGCAGGCCGAAATCGTGCGCAAGATGCTGCTGGCCTTCAGCCGCGATCCGCGCGTGGTGCTGCTGCGCCTGGCCTCGCGGCTGCAAACGCTGCGCTGGCACGCCGCGCGGGGCGCGGCTTTGCCGCCGGGGATGCTGAGCGAGTCGCACGAGGTGTTCGCGCCGCTGGCCAACCGGCTGGGCATCTGGCAGATCAAATGGGAAATGGAAGATCTGATCTTGCGCGCCCAGGAGCCGCAAACCTACCGGCAGGTGGCCTTGCAGCTGGAGGAAAGCCGCGAGGAACGCGAGGCGGCGCTGGAGCAGCGCCGCGCCGAAATCGAGGCCGCGCTGCGCGCGCAGGGCATCGCCGCGCAGGTGACCGGGCGGCCCAAGCACATCTACAGCATCGTCAAGAAGATGCGCGGCAAGCAACTGGATTTCGATCAGGTGCTGGACGTGCGCGCGCTGCGCGTGCTGGTCGATAGCGTGCAAGACTGCTACGCGGCGCTGGCCTGGGTGCACAGCCGCTACACGCCGATGCCGCGCGAGTTCGACGACTACATCGCCCGGCCCAAGCCCAACGGCTACCAGTCGCTGCATACCGTGGTGCGCGACGGCGCGGACAAGCCGTGGGAAATCCAGATCCGCACCCGCGCCATGCACCAGCACGCCGAAAACGGCGTGGCCGCGCACTGGGCCTACAAGGAAGCGGGCGTCAAGGGCTATGCGGGCGTGAGCGTCGCCAGCGACTACGACGCCAAGATCGCCGTGCTGCGCCAACTGCTGGCCTGGGAGCGCGACCTGACCGACGCCGCGCTGGCGCAAGGGCTGTTCGACGACCACATCTACGTGCTCACGCCGCAGGCGAGCGTGGTCGAGCTGCCCAGCGGCGCCACGCCGGTGGACTTTGCCTATGCCGTGCACACCGACCTGGGCCACCGCTGCCGCGGCGCGCGGGTCGATGGCGCGCTGATCCCGCTCAACACGCCGCTGGCCAACGGCCAGACGGTGGAAATCGTCGCCGCCAAGGAAGGCGGCCCCTCGCGCGACTGGCTCAACGCCGAGCTGCGCTTTCTGGCCAGCCCGCGCGCGCGCTCCAAAGTGCGCGCCTGGTTCAATGCGCAGCAGATGCACGAGACCATCTCCCGCGGGCGCGAACTGGTGGAAAAGCTCTTGCAGCGCGAAGGCAAGACGGCTTTGGCGCTCGATCAACTGGCCGCGCGCCTGGGCTTCAAGACGCCCGATGCGCTGTTTGAAACCGTCGGCAAGGACGAGCTTTCGCTGCGCAGCATCGAAACCGTGCTGCGCCCGCCCGCGCCGCCGCCGCAAGAGAGCGAGCAGGCCCTTTTGCACGCCCCGCGCAAGGAGACGGGCGCGCGCGGCGGCGTGCTGGTGGTCGGCATGGATTCGCTGCTTACCCAGCCGGCGCGCTGCTGCAAGCCCGCGCCGCCGGACAAGATCGCCGGCTACGTCACGCGCGGGCGCGGGGTGAGCGTGCACCGGGCCGAATGCCCAGCCCTGCGCGAGCTGGCCGCGCGCGAGCCGCAGCGCGTGATCGACGTCGCCTGGAGCGACACCGCGCACCGCCAGGGCCACGCTTACCCCGTGGACGTGGCGGTGGAGGCGCTCGACCGCCAGGGCCTGCTGCGCGACATTTCCGACGTGTTCGCGCGCCAGCACATGAACGTGATCGGCGTGCGCACGCAATCGAACAAAGGCGCGGCGTGGATGACTTTCACCGTGGAAGTCGATGACGCAGGCCGCCTTGCGCAAGTGCTGCACACCGTGCGCGATGTGCCGGGGGTGCGGGTGGCGCGCAGGCGTTGAGCGTAACTGCGTTTTTCATAGCTGTATGCCTCAGAGTTATATATATTTCATAATGTTTTACATATAAAAATCATATAAAACTAAGGTATCCAGCTATCAAATTCATCAAATCCGCAACGCACAACAATATGGTTCGGTTAAGCACAGACCCATGATTTCGTCATTCCCGCGCAGGCGGGAATCCATGAACATCACCTCAAAACCAATGTTGCCTGGATTCCCTGTCGTTCCCGCGAAGGCGGGAACTTCGCGGGAATGACGGCTTTGACTGAACCGTATGGCAACGCGCAAGGCGAAACGCCCAAACCTACAATCCGCCCCATCCCAAACGCTCAACGCAAAACGCCCAACGCCAAATTTGAAGGAGTCCGATTCGTGACACGTTTCGCCGCCGTTTTCCGAAGCTGCCTGCTGGCGGGCCTGTTGCCGGCGTTGCTGGCCGGTTGCGCGTCGGTAGGGCTGGATCGTCATTACGAGCCGCCGACCATCCTCGTGCCGCCGCCCGCGCCCGCTCCAGCGTCCGCGCCCGCTTTCGAGCCGCCGCCGGCGGCGCAGGCGCGGCCCGTTGCGTCCGGCCAGCCGCAACTGCGGCCGTTGCCGCTGCCGCCGATGGACAGCGCGGCGCCCCAAGCGCCGCCGCCAGCGCGGACGGCGGCATCCCCGCCGTCCGCGCAAGCGCCGCTTGATGATCCCGATGCCCACCTTCTGACCTTCACCACGCACATGAGCGGCACCGCCGCCGTGCCGCCCAACGAGTCCTCTGCCGCCGGCCAGCTCGATGCGCTGTACGACGCCAGCTCCGGCCTGCTGCGCTGGAAGGCGGCCTGGTCGGACCTGACGGGGCCGATCACCGCCGTGCAGTTTCGCGGGCCGGCCGAGCTTGACCAGATCGCCCCGCCCACCATCATCTGGCCCGCGCCCTTCGGTCCCACCTACGAAGGGCGCGCCGCCCTCACGTCCCAGCAAGCCCGCGATCTGCTGGCCGGCCGCTGGTACGTGAATGTCTCGACCACCGTGTACCCGGCAGGCGAACTGCGCGGCCAGTTGCGGCAGGTGGATAACTGAAATGGCGTTCGCGCCGCGCCTGCCGACCTTGCTTGCACTGGCCTTGCTCACGGCGTGCGCCGGCCGCCCCCTGCAGCAAGCCTCACCGCCGGTTCTGGCGCAGGGGCAAGCGCAAGAGCCGGCGCAGCCCCAAGCGCCGCTGGGGCGCGAACCCGATCGGGCGGCGTTCAAGGCCGTGCTTTCGGGCAGCCAGTTGTCGCCCGCCGTGTCCGGCGCGGGCAGCGGCGAACTGGTGGCCGCGCTCGATCGAAATACCGGCCTGCTGCGCTGGAAGATCAGCTTTGCGGGCCTGAGCGGCCCGGTGCGGCGGGCCATGTTTCACCGCACGGAGCCAGACGGCAAGCCGGGCGCGGAAGCACTGCCGGTAGGCCGCAATGTGACCAGTCCCTACGAAGGCCGCGCCAGCCTCGCGCCCGCGCAGCAGGCCGACCTGCTGGCAGGCCGCTGGCATGTGCGCCTGTCCACCGCGCGCAATCCCCAGGGCGAAATCGGCGGCCCGTTGATCGAGCAGCGTTGATGCCGCCGGATGAACTCAAGCTGCTGACCAGCTATAAGCCCTTCTGGGCTAAACGCTTCGGGACTGCGCCGTTTCTGCCCATGAGCCGCGCGGAGATGGAGGCGCTCGGCTGGGATAGTTGCGACGTGGTGCTCGTCACGGGCGATGCCTATGTGGATCACCCCAGCTTCGGCATGGCGGTGGTGGGCCGCGTGCTGGAAGCGCAGGGCTTTCGCGTGGGCATCATCGCGCAGCCGGACTGGACCAGCGCCGCAGCGTTCCGCGCGCTGGGCCAGCCCAACCTGTTTTGGGGCGTGACGGCAGGCAACATGGATTCCATGATCAATCGCTACACAGCCGAGCGCAAGATCAGGAGCGACGACGCCTACACCCCCGGCGGCGCCGCGGGCCGGCGGCCCGACCGCGCCGCCATCGTCTATTGCCAGCGTTGCCGCGAGGCTTACGGCGGCGTGCCGGTGATTCTGGGCGGCATCGAAGGCAGCCTGCGCCGCATCGCGCACTACGACTACTGGAGCGACACGGTGCGCCGTTCCATCGTCGCCGACAGCAAATGCGATCTGCTGCTGTACGGCAATGCCGAGCGCGCGCTGGTAGAAGTGGCGCACCGCTTGGCCCGGCGTGTGCCGGTAGCGCAAATCACCGATGTGCGCGGCACGGCTTTCGTGCGCCGCGCCGGTGATGCTTCGGCAAGCGATTGGGTGGAAATTGATTCGACCGAGGTCGATCAGCCGGGGCGCGTCAAAGAGCGGACCGATCCGTATCAGCCTATTGCGCAGCGTGCGTGCGAGGGCATGTCCCAATCCAGGAGCCAGCATCAAATTTCCGTCATTCCC